>JBAZVY010000232.1:0-4055 GCA_041660645.1 Elusimicrobiota bacterium
TCTTATCCTTGAAATCGTGGTAGAAGCGGATGATGGCGTCCAGGTCCGAGACCGGATCGTGGGCCACGGTCCCGATGCCCATGGCCGCGCAGTCTTGGAGGAAGCCGGACTCGCTGGCCACTTCGGCGCCGCCTTCCCAGATCCCGAAAGAGTGGGCCAAAAAGCGCAGGCGGCGGCGCGCGGTCACGGCCGGATTTTTCTGGCGCAGGGAACCGGCCGCGCAGTTGCGGGGATTGACGAAGGCGGCGCGGCCCGCGGCTTCTTCCTCGGCGTTGACCCGTTCGAAATCCGCGAAAGAGATGTAGACCTCGCCCCGGACCTCCAGGCGCGCCGGCGCCGGTCCGGCCAGGCGCAGGGGGATCGAGCGGATGGCGCGGGCGTTGGCGGTCACGTCCTCGCCGGTCTGGCCGTCGCCGCGCGTGGCCGCGCGGGTCAGGACGCCAGCCTCGTAGGTCAGGGCGCAGGAGAGTCCGTCGATCTTGGGTTCGATGATGAAGGCGGGCTTTTCGCTCGGGGGCAATTGCTTGCCCAGCCGCTCGTGCCAGGCGCGCAGATCGGCTTCGTCGTACACGTTGTCTAAGGAGAGCATGGCCGCGGCGTGGCGCACGGGCGCGAAGTCCGAGGCCGCGGCCCCGCCCACGCGCTGGGTGGGGGAATCCGAGGTTATGGTCTCGGGGTGGCCGGCCTCCAGCTCCCGGAGCCGGCGCATGAGCCCGTCATACTCGGTGTCCGAGATGATGGGAGCGTCTTCTAGGTAGTAGCGGCGGTCGTGTGCGCGCAGTTCCCGGCGGAGCCGCTCAATCTCGTTTTGGATCTTCTTGGGGACCATGGGCCGTCGGCCTTTGGGCCTTGAGCTTGTCGAGGATGCCGTTTATGAATTTAGTGGAGTCTTCGGTGGAATACTTGCGCGCGATCTCGATGGCTTCGTCTATGACCACGTTGACCGGAGTGTCCTGCTCGTATATCAATTCGTAGCAGGCCAAGCGCAGGATGTTGCGGTCGACTGCGGCCATGCGTTGGATGGACCAGTTGGCGGCGGTGGCCGTGATGTGCCCGTCTATGTCTTCCTGCAGGCGGACCGTGCCTTCGAGCAGGCTGTGGGCGAAATTCAGGGTCTTGAGGTCGTCGGTGTCCGAGCCCCGGTTGACCACGGCGAAGGCTTCGGAGGTGGGGTTGGCCGCGACATCAACGAGATATAGGGCCTGGAGAGCGATCTCTCTGGCCTGCCTGCGTCTACCCATGTGTGGCCCTCGTGGTCACGCGATTATTTAAAGATCCAACGTTCATTCATTATACATAATCGGTGTTGCCCTATCGATTTGTTCGCGGTTTTATTGTAGCTTAGATGCGATGCCAGGCGGATCGCGTATCCGCAGGAGCGCTGCTGTGCGAAAAGAGATATCGATACGGATAACCGGCGAGGCCGGCCAGGGCATAGTCTCGGTAGGCAATATGCTCTGTCGGATGTATAAAGACACGGGGCGGCATGTCTTCGCTATCCAAGATTATATGTCGCGCATACGAGGCGGCAATAATTTTTTCCAGGTCCGGGCCGCGGCCGAGCCGGTAGCCGCGCCGCGGGCGTGCGCGGATATCGTCATGGCGCTGGATAGAGAAGCGGTGTCAGCCAATCAGGGCGCATTGGCGCCGGGCGGGGCGTTGGTGTTGGATGCGGAGGAATACGGCATCCCGGCTTTGGAGCCGGGTTGGCGCTCCGTCCCCCTGCACGCTTTGGCCCGGGACGCGGGCGGCAGCATATACGTCAACGCGGTGGCGTTGGGCGTGTTGGCGGCCATGACTGGCGAAGGGCTGGAGCCCGCCGGAGCCGCTATAGCCAAGGAATTCGCCGGCAAGGGGCGGGAGGTCATAGGCAAGAATCTGGCGGCCGCTCGGGCGGGTTTCGAGCATGCGGCTAAGCAGTTGAAAGACTGCGCTTATAGCCTGCCTAAAGGAACGGGCGGCGCCCCGTATCTGCTGAGCGGCAACGATGCCGCGGCGTTAGGGGCCATCGCCGCGGGCTGCAAGTTCTATACGGCATACCCCATGTCTCCAGCCACCGGCATAATGAACACGGTCGCCGACTATGCTGCCCGTTATGGCATCATAGTCGAGCAGGCGGAAGACGAGATAGCCGCGGTGAACATGGCGGTCGGCGCCGGTTTCGCCGGAATCCGGGCCATGACCGGCACCTCCGGCGGGGGATTCGCCCTGATGTGCGAGGGGGTGAGCTTGGCGGCCATGACCGAGACGCCGTTGGTCGTGGCCGTGGTCATGAGGCCGGGACCGGCCACGGGCTTTCCTACGCGCACCGAACAGGGGGACTTGGATTTCGTCCTGAGCGCCGGGCATGGGGAGTTCGCTCGGGCGGTATATGCTCCGGGGTCTCCGGAAGAAGCCTTCCGGGTGGTCAAGCGCGCTTTCAATACCGCGGAAAAGCATCAGCTCCCGGTGTTGATCCTTTCGGATCAGTATTTGGCGGAGTCGTATGTGAACACCGCGCGGCCGGACCTGCAAGCGGAAGCGCCGGACCGGGGCCTGCTCCTGGGCGCGGAGTCCGACCCCGAAGCCGAGCGCTACGCGCATGCGCCCGGAGGCGTTTCGCCGCGCCTGATCCCGGGCCGCTCCCGAGCGCTGGCCGTGGCGGATAGCGACGAACACGGCACGGCGGGGCATATAACGGAACTGGCCGAAGTGCGCATCCGGATGACGCAGAAGCGGCTGCACGCTAAAGCCGAGGCCCTGGCTGGGGAAGTGCTGGCGCCTACGGTATATAAGCCGGGATCGCGGGTCATGCTTTGCGGTTTTGGTTCCACGTTGGGCCTGCTCCGCGAGGCGGCTGGGGCCCGTGCCGATACCGGATTCGTGCATTATTCCCAGGTCTGGCCTTTCCCGGCCGAGGCCACGCGATCCGCCTTGGGAGGTTCGGAGAAGGCGGCCACGGTCGAGAACAATGCTTCCGGGCAACTGGCCCGGCTGATCAGGCGAGAGACCGGCATAGGGCTAGCCGGCTCCCTGCTGAAATATGACGGCCGGCCTTTCAATATCGACGAGGTCTCGGCCTGGCTGGATAAGGAGGGCAGATGAGCGGATCGAAAGATTTTCATTCCGCTGACCCGGTGACGTGGTGCCCGGGCTGCGGTAATTTCGGCATACAGGCGGCGTTGCAGTCGGCGTTGACGGAACTGGGCCGGGATCCGCGGGATATATTGCTGGTATCGGGCATAGGCCAGGCCGCTAAGATGCCGCATTATGTCCGGGCCAATTTTTTCAACGGGCTCCATGGCCGGGCGCTGCCCGCGGCGGCGGCGGCCAAGATCGCCAATAGGGGGCTCACCGTCATAGTCACGACCGGAGACGGCGATTGCTATGGGGAGGGAGGCAACCACTTCCTGCATAACATACGGCGGAATCTGGATATGACCGTGATAGTGTATGATAACCAGATATACGGGCTGACCAAGGGCCAGGCTTCACCCACTTCGGCCCCCGGCCTGAAGACGCGCATCCAGCCGGCCGGCGTGATCTTGGAGCCGTTCCGGCCGCTGGCCGTGGCTTTGGCCCTGGATTGCGGGTTCGTGGCGCGCGGCTACGCGGCGGATAAAGAGCATCTGGCCGGATTGATATTGGCCGGCATGCGGCATAAGGGTTTTGCCCTGATCGATACGCTGCAGCCTTGCGTGTCGTTCAATAAGGTCAATACCTATGCCTGGTATTCAAAGCGGATATATAAACTGGGGCCGGAGCATGATCCCGCGGATAGAGCGGCGGCCATGATCAAGGCGGAGGAGTGGGGGGACCGGATACCGACCGGCATCATCTATGAAAAAGTCAGGCCTTCATACGAGGACCTGAGCGGACTCGAAGATATCCCGCCGTTAGTGGACGCGCCTGTGGGCGGGATAGATATCGCGCCGGCCTTCGAGGATTTCCGCTGAGCGTCGGGGCCGGATGCCGCCGTATTGGTAATTGACATCTGCGGGCTTGGCGGGGTAGACTAGATGGGACCTCGATATGCTGCGGCTAGCCCTGCTTTCGCTGTTTTTTTGCGCGCCGGT
>JBAZVY010000233.1:0-4021 GCA_041660645.1 Elusimicrobiota bacterium
CGCCTCACGCGCCCGCTCCTGCCGGAAGAGCCCGAGGCGGAGGATGGCCCCGCGCCGAGCGCGCCGACCCTGCGCGTAGGGCTGTTCAACGCTCCGGACGGCAAGCCGGCCACGGCCGCGCGCATATACTTCACCTGCAATTCCGACTTCAAGATCGTGGCCGCATCCGGAGACGTGGTCCACGACAACGGCAAGAGCCAGCACCAATGGGAAGTCACGTTCCGTCCCGAGAACAACATCGTGGAACTGCGCGACAACTCCCGCAACATCCAATATACCTCCAAACAAAGCTTCCGCATAGTGCCCACCGGGCGCCAAGGCTCGGTCCTGATCAAGAGCGCCGTATTCAAAGACAGCATCGGCATCGACATCGGGGACCGCGAAGTCCGGGGCAGCCTGGACATCCTGCCCAATCCCTACGGCTTCAAGCTGGTCAACGAAGCCAACATGGAGGAATACCTATACGGAGTAGTCTCGGCGGGCCTGCCGCACGGCAGCCCCAGCGACGCCTATAAGGCCCAAGCCGTGGTGTCGCGCACCCGGGCCCTCTGGGAAAAAGCCCACCGTCAGGAGAATCTGGAACGCATGGACATCTGCGACTCCGCAGCCTGCCAGAAATACATGGGCTTGAGCGAGGAGATGCGCGAAGCCGCGCTCGCGGTACGGGCCACCCAAGGGATATACCTGACCCAGAACGGCGAGGTCGCCCGGGTCCTGCAGCATGACAACTGCGGCGGCATCACCGAAGACGGCAGCGCCCTGGGCGCGCCGCAGCTGGTCTCGGTGTCGGACGGGGAAAAACCCATCGCCGCGACCCGCTCGGCGGACCAGCTCGAGCTCTGGACCCACGAATACCCGGCGGCCGACCGCTACTGCGAAGCCAGCGGCTTGACGCCTCCCGTGGAATCCCGCTGGATGCGCGTGCTCTCGGCCGCGGACATATCCCGGCGGGCCGAAGCCGTCCGCTACCTAGGCGCGATCCGCCACATGCACGCGGCCAAGCGCGCGGCCAGCGGGCGCATCTTGGCGCTGGAGATCGTGGGCGCCAAGGACACCATCGTACTGGAGGGGGACAAAGCCATCGCCGACGTGCTCTCACCCGGCTCCCTGCGCTCCACCCTGTTCACCATCCAGCCCTTGATGTCGGGAAGCAAAGCCGACCGGTTCATCCTCTGGGGAGCGGGCACGGGACACGGCGTGGGCCTATGCCGCGCCGGCGCCCTGGGCCAGGCCAGCATGGGCCGCAAATGGGACGCGATCATAAAACACTATTTTCCCCGGCTCCAACTCAACCTGCCGGTGGAAAAACGTCCGGCCGCCGCCGCCGCCAAGTCCGCGGCCCCGGCCGCCGGCCGCCGCAAACCCAAGAACCCGCATTGGAACAGGCAGTGAAGGTCGCGCACATAATAACGCGCCTGGACCTGGGCGGCGCCCAGCAGAACACCTGCCATACGGCCCGCAACCTGGACCCCCAGCGCTTCGACGCGCTCCTGATATACGGCCCCGGGGGAGTGCTGGACGCGGAAGCCGCAGTCTGGCCCCAACCGCCCCGGCGCATCGTGGTCGCAGACCTAGTGCGCGAGATTTCTCCGCTGCGCGACCTAAAAGCCCTGTTCGCATTGCGCCGCATACTGCACGCGGAGCGCCCGGACATCGTGCACACCCACAGCTCCAAGGCCGGGATATTGGGCCGGCTGGCCGCCTGGTCGGCAGGAGTCCCGGTGCGGGTGCACACTTTCCACGGCTTCGGGTTCCATGACCGGCAGCCGGCCTGGCGCAAGACCTTGTACGTGTGGGCCGAGCGCCTATGCGCCCGGCTCTCCCAAGCCCTGATATTCGTCTCCCGGGACAACCAGCACTATGCGCAGAGCCACGGCATCGGCGATCCGGCCCGCTACCATCTGATCCGCTCCGGAGTGAAGCTCTCGGAACTGCCCGCCCGCGTCGACGCGGCCCAGAAGAAGAAGGAGCTGGGACTGGCTGCGGACTCGCGGCTGGTCCTAAGCGTGGGCAATCTCAAGCCCCAGAAAAACCCCATGGATTTCCTGCATATGGCCCGCAGAGTATCCGCGGCAGTGCCGGACGCGGCATTCGTGTTCGTAGGAGACGGACCCCTGCGCGCGCCCTTAGCCGCGGCCGCCCGAGCCTTGGGCGCCCGCTTCGTCATGCCCGGCTGGCGGCGCGACGTGGCCGAGCTCCTGGCCGCGGCCGATGCCTTCGTCCTGACCTCCCTGTGGGAAGGCCTGCCCCGGGCCCTGGTGGAAGCGATGCGTTCCGGACTGCCCGCGGTCTGCTATGCCACGGACGGGGTCAAGGACCTTATAAAAGACGGCGAGAACGGCTTCACCGTGGCCCAAGGCGATACCGGCCTGCTGGCCCGAAGAGTCCAAACCCTGCTTACGGACCCCGGCCTGAGCAAGCGGCTCGGCCAAGCCGCGGCCGCGTCCATCGGGCTGGAATTCGATATAGACAACATGGTCCGCCAGCAAGAAGCCCTCTACCTCAGCCTGCTGAAGCCATAGGGGTCCGGGTTGCGTCCCCGGATCACGGTAACGTCAAGAGTCTTGTGTAATTTGAATAGGACGGGTACGTCTTCTCACCTTCCGGAACAGACGCGTGATCCAACCGAGACTGGTCAAAAGGTCCCTCGCCTATGCTTCAGGCTTTAACGGCAGCCGCCGGCACCTGCGCTAACGCGCAGGGCCGTAGGTTCCGCGATCGCCTGCGGCTCTCGCGGTCAATTTACACAAGAAATCTTACGTTATCGATCACCCCGGGCCATACAAGGGACGAAGAAATATAGTAAAATTTCCGATCTATGGATTCGGGCGATAAAAATCCGTATCTGAGCGTCATAATCCCGGTATATAACGAGGAAGCCAATCTCCCGGCCCTGGGAGAAGAGGTCTCCGGCGTGCTCTCCGGCATAGGCCGCTCTTATGAGGTCATCCTGGTAGACGACGGCTCCCGGGACGGCTCCTATCCGGCCATGCTGGGACTGGCCCAGAAATATCCCGGATTCAAGGGCCTGCGCCTGGGCCGCAACGTGGGCCAGACCGCGGCGGTGTTTGCCGGCATCCAGAACGCGCGCGGCGAGCTCATCGTCATGCTCGACGCGGACCGCCAGAACGACCCCCGCGATATCCCCATGATGCTGGCCAAATGCGATGAAGGCTACGACGTGATCAGCGGCTGGCGCGCCGACCGCCAGGACGCGAGCCTGACCCGGATCCTGCCCTCCCGCATCGCCAATGCCCTGATATCCTGGATAACCGGCATCCATCTCCACGACTACGGCTGCACCCTCAAGCTCTACCGCAGCCGCTACCTCAAATCCCTGCGTCTTTACGGGGAGATGCACCGCTTCATCCCGGCCCTGGCGGGCTTTTTGGGCGCCCGCATATTGGAAGTCCCGGTCAACCACCGGCCCCGCACCCTGGGGGAATCCAAATACGGGCTGTCCCGCACCTTCAAGGTCGTGCTCGACCTGCTGACCGTTAAGTTCATGGACTCCTACATGGCCAAACCCATCTACCTGTTCGGAGGGACCGGCCTGCTCATGGGCCTGGCCGGAGCGGGCCTGGCCGCCTTCACCCTATACAAGAAGCTGTTCCTGGGCGTATTCGTCAAGGACCAGCCCCTATTCCAAGTGTCCATATTCTTCGCGCTCATAGGCATGCAGTTTTTGATCATGGGCCTGCTGGCCGAGATCCTGGTCCGGGTATATTTCGACATCAAGGACAAACCGACCTATTTCATACGCGAAACCGTAGGATTCCATTGACTTTATCCGACGAAGTAAATAGAATGATGCCCTTAGAATTCGATCTGGCCAGACTGTCGGAAGAGGGGGAACTCTCCTTCGAACGCTCGATCGAGACGCCGGTATTCCAGGCGTTCCTGGAGGATCTGGCGATAATAAAGGTCCCGTCGACCTTGAAGATGACCGTCCATCGGCAAGGAGAACGGGCGCAGTTCCAAGGTACGGCCGAAGGCGAATGGGAATTCACCTGCGTCCGTT
>JBAZVY010000234.1:0-3455 GCA_041660645.1 Elusimicrobiota bacterium
ACCGGATTATCTTTGCTTTAGTTCAAGAATACAACGACCAGAAGAAACGGCGTACCCTTACTTCGACTCCAAAGTCCGAACTTTGCTTGACATGACTGCGGCCGGCGAGGGGCGCGCGGCGGGCCGCCTTCCTAAGATAGGGGGCCGATCAGCGCGGAGCGCAGGGGCTGCGGGGCCGGAATACCTCCCGGAACGCCTGAGCTTCACTCTTGGAATTGGCCAGGTTGCTGAATAGGGCCGAGCACGCGCTCGGGCAGCAGCCTTGTTTGGGTTCACGCTCGCATCGTCGGGAGCGGGCTACGCAGGAGCCGAAGCTGTCGCCGTTGCTCACGCATGCGCGCATGCGCGAGAGGCAGGCGTTGAAGTCGACGGCGGCGGGATCGAAGGCGGCTGCCTCGTGACGTTCGGCCGGATGATGCCTGCGTATGGTCACGTAAGACAACGCCCGGGAGTCGTCGGAGCGCGGCGCGGCTTCAGCCGGCGCCGGGGCCGGCGCGGGCTCCGGTTCGGGTTCGGGGGCCGGTTCCGGGGCCGGGGGCGTGCGGGCCGCGGCGGCTAGTGCGGGCCGGGCCGGGGCCAGGTCCTCCGGTTTTTTCTTGGCTTCGGAGCAGGCCGGTTTAAATCCTAGGCGGCAGGCGGTGCGATAGTCCTCATGCGCGAATTTCGGGTCCCCGTCCTGGAGGTAGGCGCGGGCGCGCTCGTGGAAGGCTTCGCCTAGGCTCGGCCGCAGGGTCGTGGCCTGGTATAGGTCGCTTATGGCGGCGGTGATTTCGCCCTGTTCCCGGTGCGCTCGCCCGCGGAGGTGGAATAGCGATGCGTTCTTGGGGTCCAGGGAGATGGCTTCTGAGAGGTCGCGGACCGCGCTTCCGAATCGGCCCTTTTGTTCATGGGCTCGGGCGCGTCCGGATAGGGCCGCAGCCTTGGCTTTTTTTCCGTACGTCGGGTTCCATAGGCGGAGCGCATCCGACCAGTGCTGTAGGGCCGCGGCCGGGTCGCCTCGGCGTTGGGCCTTTTCAGCTTTCGCGGAGCAGGATGGGAATGATTCGCTTCGCGCGGGCAGGGCTAGTCCGGCGATAGTCAGGGCCAGCCAACAGGCCCGAGCGATGCGGTTGGACCGCAGCATATCGTTGAGCATAACAGTCGTGCCCGCATCCCGTCAATAGCTTGGGCGGGCGCGGGGAATTCGGGGACACGCCGCTCATTTCTCTATTAATAGAGATAGGTGCGTTTAGGAAATGGGTGGCGTGTCCCCCGATTATGTTCTTGTGCGATTGCTATGAATTTGTTATATTTTAATGCCATGCGCATATATGAAACTGTATTGATACTTAAACCCGTACTATCCGACCCCGAGGTGGCCGAATGGGTGGAGAAGACCAAGCAGGTCATCTCTTCCGACGGCGGCGAGGTCATGAGCAATGAGATTTGCGGCCGCCGCAAGCTCACTCATTTCATCGGCAAGACGCGCGAAGGCGTATACGCGTACCTGAAATATCGAGCTGGCCCTTCCTTGCTCAAGAAGCTCAGCCATAACTTCAGCGTCGCTAACGACCTTCTGCGCGACATGACGGTGGTGGCCAGCGAGCGCAAGTTCAAGGTCAAGGAAAAGAAGGCCAAGGTCCCGGCCCAATAGACTATGGTATCCGGCGTCCGGCTTCCTGAGCAGAACCTGACTATGATCACAGGCCGCCTTACCCGCGACCCCGAATTCATGGTCACGCAGAACGGCATCGCCAAATGTTGGTTTTCCGTGGCGGTCAACCGGAGATATCGCGACAAGGCTTCTGGTGAATGGAAGGATGACACGGCTTTCGTGCCCGTGGCCGTATGGCGGGATGCCGCGCAGCGCTGCAAGGAAAAACTCAAGAAGGGCAGCCCGGTGCACGTAGAGGGCCGCCTGCGCAGCCGCAAGTTCGAGGACAAGGCTTCCGGCGCCCAGCGCACGGTCGTGGAAGTGGAAGCCCGCCGCGTACAGTTCTTAGCCGCCAGCGAAGGCCGGCCCGACGCTCCGGAGGGCGAGGTTGCGCATGCAGCCGCGTCCGGCGAGGCGGCTGCCGGAGATGCTGATATCGAGGAGGTCCCGTTCTAAATGTCCATCGAAGCGCCTGAACCTGAGAAGATCACGACCCCGGAAGCCGCTCCGGCCGCCCCGGCCCACGCACCATCCTCTGACGCTCCCCGGCCAGCCGCCGCCAAGCGGCCCGACTTGGGACGGCGCAGGCCGCCTTTCCCGGTGCGGCGCAAAGTCTGCCGTTTCTGCGCGGAGAAGGTCCGCGACATAGACTATAAGCAGATACAGGTATTGCGGGCTTTCCTAACGGATACCGGCAAGATCCTTTCCAGCCGCATCACCGGCAACTGCGCCACCCATCAGCGCAGTCTCGGCCGCGCCATCAAACGGGCGCGTAATCTGGCCCTGTTGCCATACGTAACGTACTGACCCGGAGGTTTTCATGAAGGTAATCCTTCGTTCTACCGTGGATAACCTCGGCCGCGCCGGGGACATCAAGGATGTCTCCGATGGTTTTGGCCGTAATTTCCTGCTGCCCAACCATCTGGCCATACGAGCCACGGCGGCCGCTATAAGGGAGTGGGAGAAGTGCAAGGACAAGCGCGCTAAGACCGTGTCCGCCGAGATATCCGTAGCCAAGACTTTGGCCGAGAAACTCTCCGGCGTGAAGCTTTCTTTTACCATGCCCGCCAGTCCGGAAGGCAAGCTCTTCGGGTCCGTGGGCAAGACCGATATCCTCAAGAGCCTCAAGGCCAGCGGTTTCGAAGTCGACAAGACCACGCTGCGTTTGGAGGCCCCGATCAAAGCGGTCGGCGAGCACGAGGTCGAGCTGCGGTTGCAGCCCGAGGTCTCCGCCAAGGTCAAGGTCGCCGTAGTCGCTCGGGAGTAGGCCCGGATCCGGGCCGGGGCGCCCACCGTATATGGCCAACGACTCTTTACAGCTTCCGCCTCAAGCCTTGGAGGCCGAGATGGCCGTGCTCGGCTCCATGCTCATAGAACGCGACGCCGTGGAGCGGGCCATGGACCTGCTCGACGAGAAGGACTTCTACCATGAGTCGCACCGCAGCGTGTTCCGGATCATGGCCGAATTGGCCGGCCGTTCCGCGGCCGTGGATTATGTCACGGTGTCCGAGGAACTGCGCAAGCTCAAGCGTCTGGATGGTATCGGGGGCGCGGCTTTCCTTTCCGAACTGGTGCACAAGGTGGCGACCGCCGCCCATGTAGAGCATTTCGCGCGCCTGGTAAAGGAGAAATCCATACTGCGCGAGCTCATCGGCGCGGCTACGAGCGTGGTCTCGGCCTGCTATAAAGAGGAGAAGCCGGCCACGGAGATCCTCGATGAGGCCCAGGTCAACGTGCTGCGCGTGGCCCAGCGCCAGCCTTTGCGGGATGTGGTGGACGCCAAGGAATTGGCGCATGAGGTTTTGGAACAGATCGAAGCCAT
>JBAZVY010000234.1:3465-4005 GCA_041660645.1 Elusimicrobiota bacterium
AAGGCCAAGCGCCACGTGACCGGGGTGTCTTCCGGGCTCAAGGCCTTGGACAAGATGACCGCCGGATTCCAGAAATCGGATCTCGTGCTTTTGGCGGCCCGGCCCAGCCAAGGCAAGACCGCGCTGGCTTTGAACATCGCGGCCCATGTGGTGTTGGAGACCAAGCTGCCGGTATTGTTCTTCTCCTTGGAGATGTCCCGGCATGCCATCATGCAGCGCCTGATATCTTCGGAAGCCCGGGTCAATCTCATGGATATCCGCACCGGCTTCTTCCCGGCCAAGAGTTGGACCCATCTCACCAATGCCACGGCCCGATTCTCGGAATCGTCTCTGCACGTAGTGGACATGCCTAATCTTTCCGTGCTGGCGGCGCGTTCTATATCCCGGCAGCTGGCCTCCAAGCTCAAGCGCGAGGGCAAGGAGCTGTCCATGATCGTGATCGATTATCTCCAGCTCATGCGCGGTTCGGGGCGCGTGGAGAGCCGCCAGCAGGAGGTCTCCGAGATATCCCGCGGACTCAAGTTCTTGGCCCGCGACCTC
>JBAZVY010000235.1:0-3998 GCA_041660645.1 Elusimicrobiota bacterium
AGGCGCCGCAGGCTTCGATCTTCTCCTGAAGCTTGCCCTGCTTGTCCATGAGCTTTTCCATCTCCTCGGGGGTGATGTCGCCGCCGAGCTTCTCGCTTATGGCGTTGTACTCGTCCAAGAGTTTTTTGGTGGCGGCCACGCCTTCCTCTACGATCTGCATGACGGTCTTGGTCTTGTCGAGCTGGGGTTCTTGCTCGAGGATGCCCACGCTGTAGCCCTTGGACATGGTGATCTGCCCCACGTAGTCCGTGTCTTGGCCGGCCATGATGCGCAAAAGGGTGCTCTTGCCGCTGCCGTTGTCGCCCAGGACTCCGATCTTGGCCCCGTAATAGAACGACAGGGAGATATCCTTGAGGACCTGTTTCTTGGGCGGGTGGATGCGGCCCACCTCCTGCATGGAATATATGATCTGTTTGGTGTCTACCGTGGTCGCCATCGGGGTCGCCTCGCTTGGGATATGTTTATGGGATGATTCTAGCTAAATAACCGCTGCCTCGTCTTTGGGACTTGCGCAAGACGCTCAATAAACATAAAGTAACCAAGTCGGAGGAACCCGGTATGCCGCAAGAATCGCCGCTGCGCTATAAGATACTCTTCGTGGACGACGAGCAGGACAATTGCGTCCTGATGAAGCGCTTCTTCGAGCAAGCCGGGCATACGGTGTTCTGCGCGCGCTCCGGACGCGAGGCCATCCTGGCCGCCGTGGATTCCCAGCCCGACATCGTGTTCGCGGACGTGCAGATGCCGGAGATGGACGGTTTCGAACTGTGCCGCCGCCTGCGCGGGGATCCGCGCACTTCCCGCATACCGATAGTGATGATCTCCGGATCCGCCATGGAGGAGGACGATCAACTGGAAGGATTCGCCTTGGGCGCGGATGATTACGTGCTCAAGCCGTTCGCGCCCCGCATACTTTTAGCCAAGGGCGAGGCCGTGCTGCGGCGTTATGCCACGGCCTCGGAATTGTGCGATGTCCTGAAGATGGACGGCATGGAACTGGACGTTCAAGCCCGGACCCTGACCTGCGGCACGCATCGCGTGCGCCTCACCCGCAAGGAATTCGACCTGCTGACCTTGCTGGCGCGCAAACGCGGCCACGTGCTGTCGCCCCAGTTCCTGCTGGAATCGGTGTGGGGGCATGACCTGGCCGAATACAACGACCCTCATACCGTGACCGTGCATCTCTCGTCCCTGCGCCACAAACTCGGGCCTCGCCTCGGCGGCCGTATTGTCACCGTCCCCGGCAACGGCTACCGTTTCGAAGCCTGAACCCGCCCCGCGCCCGCTCGGCCGCGCGTTTGATTTTTAATTGACCACCCCTAGGTATACTAATCCCAGGTGGGGGGAATATGGACCGCGATCCGATCCAAGAACTGAGCGCGAGCCTGGATGCCTTATTGCAGAGCGTCCCTCGCGCTAGCGCTGTCGTGGCCGAGCCGGCCGCCTCTCCGGAACCGGTTCCGGTCGAAGCCGCGCCCACTGCGGCTGCGGCCAGCGGCCGCACTATCCTAATAGTGGAGGATAATAAGGATTATCGGTCTTTGGTCCGCTACGTGCTCAGCAGCCACGCCTATCTCACCATGGAAGCGGCCGATGGGCAGAGCGCCCTGTCCATGCTTTTGCGCCAGCGGCCGGACCTGGTCATACTGGATTTCAACATGCCGCGCATGAACGGCTACGAACTGCTCCAGGAGATCCGCAGCCGCAATGAATTGCGGGACCTGCCCATAATCATGTTCACGGGCGCTCCCAACCGCCAGCATCTCAAGAGCCTGGACTTGGATGTAGCCGATTTCCTGGAAAAGCCGGTGTCCAACAGCCGGCTGTTAGAGAGCGTGGACAAGGCCTTGCGCTGCGCGCCTCATATCATCGTGCCGGGAGGGGCACCAAAGGCGCCGATCGTGCCCTTGCCGTCGGAAGAGACTTCGGCGGAGTCAGAGACGCCCCCCCCCGAAGCGGCTGCAAAGCCGCCGTCTATGGCTCCGCCCCTTCCGGCGGCCCCTCCCGCGCTGGAGGATATCAGCGAAGAGACCGCGGAATGGACCGAGGACCAGGACATCGCCGTGGTGGGGGATGAGGAAGATAAGAAGAAAGAAGAAGAGGAGATGACCGGGCTGGAACAGCTGGCCCATGATTCTCCCATCATCAATAGGGTCAACCGCATCCTGATGCGCGCGGTGGAGATGCGGGCTTCCGATATCCATATCGAGCCGGGCGAAGGCCGGGTCATGGTGCGGGTCCGGGTGGATGGCGCGCTCAAACAGCTCTGTACCATGCCCAGCCATATCCATCCGCGCCTTACCGCCCGCATCAAGATCATGTCCAACCTTTCCATCACCGAGAGGCGCCTGCCCCAAGACGGGCAGTTCCATGCGCAGATCAAGGGCAGCAAGATCGAGTTCCGGGTCAGCACCCTGCCTTGTACGCGAGGGGAGAAGATCGTGATGCGCGTGCTGGGCCAAAGCAAGCTCAAGGGCGATCTTTACAGCCTGGGCATGAGTCCCCGCGACCTGACCTGCATAGAGAGGTCCTTGCGTTCGCCCCATGGCTTGATCCTGGTCACGGGCCCCACGGGCAGCGGCAAGACCACTACGCTCTACACCATGATCAGCGTGCTCAATGAGCCGGATGTCAACATCATGACCGCGGAAGACCCGGTGGAGTATGAATTGGCCGACATCTCCCAGGTCAAGATCCGCCCCACCATAGGATTGACCTTCGAATCCACCCTGCGCGCTTTCTTGCGCCAAGACCCGGATATCATGCTCATCGGCGAGATCCGGGACCTGGAGACCGCGGAGATCGCGGTCAAAGCCTCCATAACCGGCCACCTCGTGCTTTCCACTCTGCACACCAACAGCGCTGCGGCCAGCATCTTGCGGCTCACGCATATGGGCGTGGCGCCTTATCTGGTGGCGGCCAGCGTGCGCTTGGTCATAGCCCAGCGGCTGGTCCGGTTGTTATGTCCGTCCTGTAAGGCGGAGGTGGCGATCTCGGATGATGACAAGCGTTTCTTGACCGAGGCAGAAGCGGCCCAGCTCCAGACCGTATACCGCAGCGCGGGCTGCCCGGCTTGCCACCAGACCGGATTCATCGGACGCAAGCCGGTGTTCGAAGTCATGCCCGTGGAGAGTTCGGCCATCCGGGAGCTCATCGTCTCGGACTACAACGCGGACATGCTCCAGGAATTGGTGCAGAAAGAGGGGCTGACCACTCTGCGCCAAGCCGCGCTACAGACCGTAGCTTCAGGGGACACCTCGATAGCCGAAGCCCTTAAGATCATAATGGGAGGTTGATATGGAGCCGCAAGCCGCAGTAGTGGAAGCGCCGCACTCCGCAGCCGAGAGCCTGTTCCAGCAAGGCCGCCAGCAGTACCGGCGCTTCGACATGCCGGGCTATGCCGAGGCCGTGGCTAGCTACCTGGAAGCCCAGGAATCGGACCCGGGCCTGGCCAAGGTCGCGGTCGGCTTGGCCGAGACCTATGCGCTGTGGGGATTCCGCCGCGAGATATCCGGCAAGGAGAGCCGCAGCTATTATGAGTTGGCCTACGAAGCGGCCCAGCGCGTGCACGAGGCCGCGCCGGAACTGCCCGAGGCCCATCGCGCCATGGCCAAGGCCATGCGCTACGGCGGCTTCGGGACCGCGGAGGAGCGGCTCAAGGAGAGCCGGGAAGCCATGCGCCTCAACCCTTACGACGTGGAGAACTGCCATGAGCTGTGGTGCGCATCCGGATATAAGCCGGAAGACCCGGCCATATACAAGGCCATGGCCCTGGACCCGGATTTCTTTCCGGCGCCCAACGACATGGGCGTGGCGCTCTGCGCCGCCGGCCGCCTGCAGGAGGCCGCCTATTATTTCACCAAGGCCCTGCAGATCCTGCCTCGCCACCCCTTGGCCCTTTGCAATCTGGCCATGCTCATGGCCGGCACCGGACGCACGGCCGAAGCCAAGATCCTGCTGGAGCGGGATGCGGATCCGGAGGACCCGCTCGTGTCCCG
>JBAZVY010000236.1:0-3984 GCA_041660645.1 Elusimicrobiota bacterium
GACCGCGCTAAAAGTGGAGGCTGCGGATATCGGCGGATCAGCCAAGGTCGACGTCGAGCCCAAAATGTCGGAATAAGGGCCCAGGCCTGCGCAATTCTCAGCCGCGGCCCGGAAATAATACGTGGTGTTCGGCTGCAGACCGAACACCGTGGCGGAGGACAGCCCCGTCCAAGGAGTGAAGCCGTTATAACGTTGGAAAGAGAAATCCGCGGCGGAAGAGGCTTGAAGCATGTACCCGGCCACGCCGGACTCGCCGGTGGCGCTCCAGCGGCCCGTGATGCTGGCGGCGGATGCGCTCAAGAACGCCGGCGCCGCGGCCGTGGGCGCCTGGGTCGGCAAAGCCGGCAATATCGCCACGGCGGCGGCGGTAGATGTCACGGCGTTAGCCGTCACCAGGAATTGGTAATTGCCGCACTGCTGGTTCGGCGCAACGGTGAAGCTCAAAGCTCGCGAAGACCGATAGTTCTGATAATTGGACTGCTCGGTCGCGCCATAAACGGAGGTGGATACATCCACCAGCCGGCCGCCGCCCATATCGCCGGAATCATTCAGCAGCAGATATGCCCGCGGCTGGTTGGCCGCAGACGCCGCCGGGCCATTGCCGCCCGACCCCTCTCCGGTCCCGGTGAAAGTGGCCCCGGTCACCGCGTAAACGCCGCCCGGCGCCAACGCCGCCGGGAACAGACTCTGTCCTCCTATGGAGCCGACCACGGGACGAAAGCAGGCCTTGCTGGATATGTAGAAGTCATATTCGGAGTAGAATGCGGACTCCACGCCCGCCAAATCTCCGGCTCCGTCATTGCCGCCCGCCACCAGGACCTGGCCATTGCCCAAGAGCGTGGCGGTATGGTTATAACGCCCCGCGCTCATGGCCCCGAGCAACGTCCAAGCCGAGAGCGCCGGATCGAATATCTCCACGCTGTTTAGAGCGCTGCCCCCGCTGCTTCCGCCCGTCACCAGGACTTTCCCGTTGGGCAGCAGCGTAGACACATGCGAGCCCCGGATAGCGTGCAGCGGGTTGACCAAGGTCCACGTCCCGGAGGCGGGGTTGTAGATCTCCGCGTCCGTAGATGCGTCGCCCCCGGCCACGAGCACTCGCCCATTGCCCAGGAGCGTGGCGGTATGATGATCGCGCGCCGTGAGCATGGGATTGGTCATGGTCCAGTTGCCGGCCGCGGGATCGTAGATCTCCGCCGAGAGCAAGGCCGCGCCATTGTTGCCGCCCGCCGCCAGCGCCTTCCCGTTGGGCAAGAGCGTGACCGTATGATACGCGCGCAGCCGGTTCATGGCCGTGGTGTTGGCCCAAGTCCCGGCCGCGGGATCATAGATTTCGGCTTGGGAAAGCGTGGTCCCGCCGTCCTGACCGCCCGCCACCAGCACCTTGCCGCTGGGCAAAAGCGCCGCCGCATGTCCCACGCGCGCCTGACTCATGGACCCGGTCCGGGCCCAAGTCCCGGCCCCGGGATCGTAGACCTCCGCTCCGGCCAGCCGGCCGCTGTCGTCGCTGCCGCCCGCCACCAGGACCCGGCCGTCGGGCAGCAAGGTCGCGACATGGTCGTGCCGCGCGGAATTCAGGGCCGCCGCCGCGGACCAGGTCCCGGCCGCAGGATCGAACAGCTCCGAACTGTTCAGCGTGCTGCCCCCGGCCAGGCCTCCGATCACCAGCACCCGGCCATCCGGCAGAACGGTGGCCGAATGGCCGGAGCGCGCCGCACCCAAAGGATTGCCGCCGCGCCAACTCCCGGCGCCCACGTTATACAGTTCCGCGCTCACGACCGGATTGCCCAGATTGTCCGCCCCGCCCGCCAGCAGCACATTGCCGTTGGGCAAAAGCGTAGCCGTATGCATCTCGCGCATTCCGGCCAAAGCGCCGGTCGGCGTCCATATGCCGGAAGCTGGGTCGTACACCTCCGCGCTGGGCAGGATGCTGCCGAGTTCATCTCGCCCCCCCGTGGCGATGACGCTGCCATTGGGCAAAAGCGTCGCCGTATGATCCATGCGCGCGGAGTTCATGGCATTGGTCGCGCTCCAGGCATCGGCGGCCGGGTCGTAGAGCTCGGAGATGGAGATCACGCCGCCGGCATTGCTCCCGCCGGCCACCAGCACCGTTCCGCTGGACAACAGTATCGCGACATGCGCCTGCCGCGCCTGGCTCATGGGCGCCGCCGCGGCCCAAGTCCCGAGCCCGGGATCATAGATCTCGATCGTGGCCAGGGCCGCGGCATCGCCCCCGCCCGCAGCCAATACCTTGCCATTGGACAAGAGCGTAGCCGTGTGCTCCTTACGCGCCGTCCCCAAGGCTCCGGTGGGGGTCCAGGTCCCGGCCGCCGGGTCGTATATCTCGGCGCTGGATAGGGCTGCGGCCCCGATGCTGCCTCCCGCAACCAGCACCGCGCCATTGGCCAGGAGCGTGGCGGTATGCCCTTGGCGCGCGGAATTCATATTGCTTATCAAACTCCAAGTGCCGCCCACTGGGTCATAGATCTCCACGCTGGAAAAAGTCGCCACATTGCTGCCGCCGGCCACCAGCACCTTGCCATTGGGCAACAACGAAGCGGTATGGCCCTGACGCGCCACATTCATGGGAGCGCCTGCGGTCCAAGTGCCGAACCCGGGATCGTAAAGCTCGGTAACCGCCAGACTAGACCCGTTGCTGCCGCCCGCCACCAGCACCTTGCCGTTGGGCAGCAGCGTGGCCGTGTGGCGGTATCGGCCGGAAGTCATGACCCCGAGGCCGGCCGCGGTCCAAGAAGGATCCACTAGCAGAGGATAGCGCAGTCCGGAATCGTCGAAAGTCATGATCAGCCGGCCGGCGGCCGCGAGTTCAAACTCTCCGGATGCCCGGCGGCCCGCAGAATCGATGATTACGGGCTTCGAAAGCCGCAGCAGCGCTCCGCCGGACGCGTCCACGGCTTCCAAATCCCCTCCCGCGGCTATACGAAAAGACCTTATCCGGCCCTGGGGCCTGAGCTCTTCCGCGAAACGTTTGGGCGCGCGCGGCGACCGGAGATAATAGAACGCCTCCACCTCTTGGCCGGAGGCGGAAAAGAACACGTCGGTATCCGGATAAGGCTCCGGATAACGGATGACCCCGTCTTGGACCTGTGCCGTGCTGGGCACGGCGCCCAACGGCCGGACCTCTACCGCGGAGCCGCCCCAACGCACGGTATAGGCTTTTCCGTACTTCCGAGGCAGCCGGGGCAAAAGCTCGGCCTTGCGCCCCTCGCGCGCCGCCAAAGCATCCAACGCCGCCCGTTCCTCCTGAAGCAGTTCCGCCGCGAACCGCGCGGCCCCCCGATAACCGAAAGACGGCGATATGCCTTCGGCCCCGGCCTCATAACGGAGCGCCCGCAAACGCGCCCACTTATCTCCCAGGCTCGGGAATCGCGCCTCGATGCCGGCCATGAAGGCCGCGGGCTCGCCCCGCTCCGCGCGGTCCGGGGGCGGATAGCTGCGGATGACGGCGCTCGCGAGAATGAATATAACTAAAGCCGCCCGGAAACCGGCACGCTGCCCTCCCCCCAAAAGGCGGGCGCCCGCCTGAAACGACGCACTCCTGGCTTTTAAAAACATGACTCTATCGCCGCGGGCGTATTTATATATACGCGCATGCGCGATGATGAATTATGGTTTAAATTTGTTGCGTATTTTTTGACGCGGCCGAGGCGGGCGGGTCAGGCGGACGGCGAGGCCATGCGCGGCTTAAGTTGAACCGGCGCGGACTTAGCCAGGAGCTTGCGCTGTTCCAGAGTCCTGGCGCAGAGATGCTCCTGGACCCGAAAACGCTTCTTGGCGTCGGAGGCTACTTTTTTATAACCGCCGTCCGGCTGCAGCTGCCAGGCCTTCTCATTGTCCCGGAAGTACATCTTCAGCAGCTCCACGAGTTCTTTCTTGCTGTCCTTATCCTCGACCGGGAACATCAGTTCGATGCGGCGGTCCAGGTTGCGCGGCATCCAATCCGCGCTGGAAAGATATATCTCATCC
>JBAZVY010000237.1:0-3954 GCA_041660645.1 Elusimicrobiota bacterium
ATGCCGATGACGTGGCCACCTATATCGTAAAGAAACTGAAGGAAAGAAAAACGACAGCCTGCCGGAGAACAAAATGAGTCAGAAGCTTAAGCTGGTCCGTTCGGAGAAGCTTTATAAGGAATCCCAGGAACTCATCCCCGGGGGCATGATGGGCATACGCCGGCCCTATAATTTCGTGCCTGGGGAATACCCCATATTCTTCGAGAGCGGACAGGGCGGCTGGGTGATCGACGCGGACGGCAATAAGTTCATGGATATGCTCTGCGCTTACGGCCCCATCATCATCGGACACCGGGAGAAAGAGATCGACGATGCGGTGATAAAGCAGATCCAGGAGAAGGGCTTCTGTATGTCCTTGGTCCAGGAGGTCCAGAACGAACTGGCCCGCACCATGCGCCGGCTTATCCCGTCCTGCGAGAAGTGCGTGTTCGTCAAGACCGGTTCCGACGCCACCACCACGGCCATCCGCGTGGCCCGGGCCTTCACCGACCGGGTCAAGGTGCTGCGCTGCGGCTACCACGGCTGGCATGACTGGTGCGTGGAGGTCAAGGGCGGCATCGCGGCCAAGTTCTACGAGGACGTGACCGAATTCCATTACAACGACCTGGCCCAGGTCGAGGACATCATGAAGAAGCAGGGCTCGGAGGTCGCGGCCATCATCGTGACCCCGGTGGGCCATCCCTTGGCCCATGAGGTCGAGATGCCCAAGCCCGGGTATCTGGAAGGCTTGAAGGCCCTGGCCGAGAAGCACGGCTCGGTGCTGATATTCGACGAGATCCGCAGCGGCTTTAGGGTCAATATGGGCGGCGCCCAGAAGGAGTTCAAGGTCACGCCCCATATGTCCGTGTTCGGCAAGGCCATGGCCAACGGCTATGAGATCAGCGCCGTGGTGGGCCGGGCCGACATATTAGACATGCTGGTGCAGAAGGCCTTTTTGAGCTCCACCTTCTTCCCCAACAGCCTGGCCCAGGTGGCGGCCTTGGCTACCATCAAGATGCTGGAGCGCGACCATGTGCTCGACGTCATACGCCAGCGCGGCGCGGCCTTCGCTAAGAAGGTCTCCGCTATCTGCGCGGGCAGCGGCATAGCCTGCAACTTGAGCGGCGCGCCCTGGATGCCGTATATAACCTTCGAGCGCGACGATAAGAACCTGTACAAGAAGTTGCGGCCGGAGTTCTATACCCAGCTCATCCGGCGGGGCGTGTTCTTGCAGCCGTTCCATCACGGCTACATCGCTTATCGCCATACTGAAAAGGACCTCGACTTCGCCGCGGCTATGATCGCGGAGGCGTTCGAGGAGACCAAGAAGAACATAATCAAGTAAGAGAGGGGGATATCATGAAGAACGCTTTTATCGTGGCCGGAGCGCGCACCGCCATCGGCAGTTTTCGGGGGGGGCTCGCGGACGTGAGCGCGGCGGAATTGGGCCGGGTCTTGATCGCGGAACTGCTCAAGCGCGGCAATATCCCGGGCGAGGCCGTAGACGAGGTCCTGCTGGGCTGCATCCTTCAGGCCGGGCTGGGGCAGAACGTGGCCCGGCAGTCGGCCTTGCTGGCCGGCATCCCTAAGGAGAAGACCGCCATGACCATAAATATGGTCTGCGGCTCGGGCCTGCGGGCCGTGGCCTTGGCCAGCCAGGCCGTGCGCTGCGAGGACGCGGCCGTGGTCGCGGCCGGCGGCACGGAGAGCATGTCCAACTCGGCCTACGTGCTCAAGAAGGCCCGGGCCGGGCTGGGTATGGGGCACGCGGAGCTCACGGATTCCATGATCTATGACGGGCTTTGGGACGTGTTCAACAACTACCACATGGGCGTGACCGCGGAGAACCTGGCCGAGAAATACGGCTTGACCCGCCAGTCCCAGGACGAGTTCGCGGTGCTTTCCCAGCAGAAGGCGGAAAAGGCCATGGCCGAGGGCAGGTTCTCGGAAGAGATCGTGCCCGTGGTCATGCCCCAGAAAAAGGGCGATCCCATCGTGTTTTCCAAGGACGAGTACCCTCGCGCCGGCGCCACCGCGGAGAAGCTGGGCAAACTGCGGCCGGCCTTCAAAAAGGACGGCACGGTCACGGCCGGCAACGCCTCGGGCATAAACGACGGCGCGGCCGGGGTATTGGTCGCGGGTGAGGACGCGGTGAAGAAACACGGCTTCAAGCCTTTGGCCCGCATCGCGTCTTACGCTTGCGCGGGCACGGATCCGGCAATCATGGGCATCGGCCCGGTGGCTGCGGTGCGGGGAGCCCTGGCCAAGGCCGGCTGGAATCTGGCCGACGTGGACCTCATCGAGGCCAACGAGGCTTTCGCGGCCCAATCCTTGGCCGTGGCCAAGGACCTGGGCTTCGATATGGCCAAGGTCAACGTCAACGGCGGGGCCATAGCCCTGGGCCATCCCATCGGCGCCAGCGGGGCGCGCATCCTGGTCACGCTGCTGCATGAGATGAAGAAGCGCTCGGTCAAGAAGGGCTTGGCCACGCTCTGCATCGGCGGGGGCATGGGTGTGGCCATGTGCGTGGAGCGCGTCTGATAGATCCGCGCCGGTGGTGGGAACGTTGGAGAGCCGCAGACCCGAATCTGCGGCTTTTCTTCATAGGCATATTCCTGTTGGGCATAAACAACGGGATATTGTCCTCCACGTTCAATAACTATCTCAATGATTCCTTCAAGTTGAGCGCTTCGGCGCGCGGCTTTTTGGAATTCCCCCGGGAGTTGCCCGGCTTCCTGATCATATTCGTGACCGGGGCCTTGGCCGCTTTCCCCATGCGTTCCTGGGCCGTGCTGGTGGGGCTGTTGTCGGCCGTGGGCGTGCTGGGGCTGGGCTTCCTTTCGCCCTCGGTGGGCCTGATGTCGGTGTGGATGCTGTCCTGGAGCATGGCCGACCATCTGTTCATGCCCGTGGAGAGCGGCCTGGGCCTGCATCTGGCCCAGGCCGGCAAGCAGGGGCGGCGGCTGGGGCAGATCAGCGGCTGGCGCAACATGGCCATGATATTCGGCTCCGGGCTGGTCTGGATATTGGCCTCGCGCACCGAGCACCGGCCTTATGCTCTGCTTTACGTGGTCGCGGCCGTGGTCGCGCTCGGTTCCATGGCGGCTTTTTGGCGCATCCACGTGCCCGAGGACGCGCACGGCCGCAACCGCCGTTTCGTGTGGCGGCGGCGTTATAGCTGGTTCTATTGGCTCAACATCCTGTTCGGGGCCCGCAAGCAGATATTCTTGACCTTCGCGCCTTGGGTGCTGGTCACCAAGTTCGGGGCCAAGCCCGAGACCATGGCCTTGCTCATCATGTTCGCTTCCCTGGCCGGGGTGGTGTTCCGGCAGGCCTTCGGCATCGTGGTGGACAAGTACGGGGAGCGCAAGATGTTCGTGGCCGACGCTCTGATCCTGCTCGTGGTTTGCGGGGGATTCGCGTTCACGTCCTACCTGCCGTTGCTGTTCGTCTTATATATCGTGGACAACCTCATGTTTGCGACCCGCATCGCCCGCACCACTTACTTAAATAAGATCGCGGTTGACAAGAAAGACATCCCGGCTACCTTGTCCTTGGGCGTGACCATGGACCATATGGTGTCCATGACCGTGCCCGCCTTGGGCGGCCTGCTTTGGAACGCTTACGGCTATCACAGCGTGTTCTTGGCCGCGTCCTTCATCGCCGGGGCCGTGCTGGTGGTGGCTTGGCAGATGGCGCCCGAGGACTCCGGGCCCGCGCATCCGGCGCAGGGCTGAGCGCCGGCTTCTGTTGTAACGCTTTTAATATGCCCTGCGGATCCGTGTAAAAGTGATACGTTCGGACATATCACTTTAACACGGCTTGGAGGGGAGACGCAGGCAGGCCCGGCTAGAGGCCTATGACTGGACGGGGCGGCTGCAGGAGGGAAAACATGGTGGCCAGGGACAGGATCGAACTGTCGACACCCGGTTTTTCAGACCGGTGCTCTACCACTGAGCTACCTGGCCACGAAGG
>JBAZVY010000238.1:0-3944 GCA_041660645.1 Elusimicrobiota bacterium
CTGTTCGGCCAGCCTGACCAGCGCGGCGAGCACGGCACGCACGTGGCCTCCACCATCCTAGCCTATGCGCCCAAAGCCAAGATAATCAATCTCAAGGTGTTGGATGAGGAAAAATCGGCAAAAAACGACATCCCGGAAGAACTTCAGCGCGATGAGACCATGACCTTGGCCTACGTGGTCAAAGGCCTGCAGACCGTATATGAGCACAATCAAGCCGTGGCCTCGGGCAAGATCAAGGGCTCCCGCATAGACGTGGTAAACATGAGCCTGGGAGCGGGCAACAATGGCGCGACCATGAACTACGATGAGATGAGTTCCTGGGTCAAGAAGGTCTCGGACCAGGGCGTAGTCGTGGTCGTGGCCGCGGGCAACGACGGCATGGACCACATCTGCCGGCCGGGCATAGCGCCGGAGGCGCTCACGGTCGGAGCCGTGGATTACTTCAACCGCACCGCCAAGTTCTCATCCAGCAAAAACGTGATCCAGACCAAGGCCGGCCAGACCTACGACAAGCCGGACATCTGGGCTTACGGCGTGGAGGTGGACGCGGCCCGGCTAGAACTCAAAGGCTATGCGGGGCTATCCCCGGCCCTATTGGCCAAGGCCAACAGCGGGACGTCCATGGCCACGCCCCATGTGGTCGGGGTCACCGCCCTCTTAATACAAGAGGCGCGGCGCAACGGCATAGAGCTTACTCCGGCCCAGGTCAAGAAGCTATTCCAGAATAACTCCAACCCCCTCGATGACGGCAACCCTTACCTGCGCTCGGACAGCGGGGTCATCGACCCGGTCAAGGCCGTGGAGTTCCTGAAGAAGAACATCAAGCTGATCAAGAAGCTGTTCTAAGCCTTCCGCGCACCAGGCCCGGCTGCCCCCCAGCCGGGCCTTTCCTTTCCCAGCCGGATATTTTGACCTAACTTTGACCTTAGTCTCATAGAATCTTTTCAGGAGACCGAATATGCGCCTGAAAGATTCCCAGCAACCCATCACGCTCGGCCACAGCGAACTAAAAGTCTCGCCCCTCTGCCTGGGCACCATGACCTTCGGCACCGCCTGGGGCTGGGGCTGCGGCGAGACCACGGCGCGGCAGATCCTGGGCCGCTACCTGGACGCCGGCGGCAACTTCATAGACACGGCCGAGGTATACACCGACGGCGCCAGCGAGGAGATGCTGGGCCGCTTCCTGGCCGAGGACGGCAAACGCCAGCGCGTGGTGCTGGCCACCAAGTTCTCGCTGCACGCCGCGGCCGGAGAAGCCGACAACCGCGGCAGCCTCCGCGAGCGCATAACGCGCTCCCTGGAAGGCTCCTTGCGCCGGCTGCGGACCGGCCATATAGACATCTACTGGCTGCACTCCTACGACACTTTGGCCCCGGCGCAAGAAGTGATGTCGGTCCTCGACTCCTTGGTGCAGTCGGGCAAGGTCCGCTACGTAGGCTTGAGCAACGTCCCGGCCTGGTATTCCGCGCGCGCCCAGACCCTGGCCCAATGGCGCGGCTGGAACAAGCTTTGCGCCCTGCAGTTGGAGTATTCCCTCATAGAACGCAACCTGGAGCGCGAGCATGTGCCGGCGGCCCGGGAACTGGGCATGAGCATCTGCGCCTGGAGCCCTTTGGCCGGAGGCTTCCTATCCGGAAAATACAACCCGGACGGCCGGCGCCTGGCCGGCTCGGGCCGGCTCAAGACCATCCAGGACCACGGCAATAAATTCTGCCCCCGGTTCTCGGCTGACGATTGGCGGGTGCTGGCCACCGTGGAGGACATCGCCCGCGACCTTCAGCGCCCCGCCGCCCAGATCGCCATAAACTGGGTCACCCGGCAGCCCCAGATCGGCTCGACCATCATCGGCGCCACGCAGTTCGCGCAGATGGGCGACATCCTGGGCGCGCTGGAGTTCGATATCCCGCCCGAGCACGCGCGGCGCCTCGACGCGGTCAGCCGGCCGGCGGGCACGGACCCCTACACTCTGTTCGCACCCGAACCACGCCGCACCATGTCCGGAGAAGTCGCCGTACGCGAAACCGTCCCGGTCGGCTGAAGCCGGCGGCCTCGCGCGATAAGGCAGCAGTCTACGTGGCAGAACGCCCGGGGGCGGCCCACCCGTCCGCCCCCGGGCGTTATTTCTATCCCCCCGATTTCATAGAATAAAGGCATGGTCGGATGGATATCGCGCCCGCTACGCTGCCGGCTCTTATTCGCCTTAGCCCTGACCCTGCCCCGAGCCCTCTCGGCTGCGGATCCGGGCCCGGACTATAAACATCCCCAACGCTATCTGGCCGCCGGTCCGCAATCCCGCCTGGCCCCGGCCCTGGCGCTCCAGATAGAGGATGAATTGGACCTGCCCCAAAAGACCCGCGGCCTGGCCGCGGTCGCGGCCGTACATTTCTGGATGCGGGACACCTTCCAATCCGCGGCCGAGGGCGGCTCCACGGTCGGCAAGTCCGAGGTCAACGGCCTGGTGCGCAGCCGCCGCCTGGCCGGTTGCCACGACTGGGCCCTGGTCCTGGCCGCGGTGCTCCGGCTGCTGGGCGCTCCGGCCATAATGGTGGACACCGCCGGCCTGAAATGGGCGGCCGCGCCCGATCCGAAAGACGCATTCATCGGGCACGTGTTCGTGGAGACGCTGGTAGGCGGCCGCTGGATGCTGATCGACCCAGTCAGCGGCCGCTACATCCCGGACTACGACCCGGCCCAGCCAGTCATCGCCTTGCCCGTGGGCGACGAACCCCAGGGCTACCATGTCCTGCGCAAAGGCCCGGACCCCCAGAGCTACGGCGTGACCTCGAACCAAGCCTTGCAGAACATCATGACTGAGTTCGCGGCCCGGTTGCCGGGGCTGCCGGTAGTATATCCGGAATCGACCATACTGCAGCTGGCCCGGCCCCGAGGCCGAGTACCGCGGATATCCGAAGCGCAAGTCGCCGGCCCCTGCGAGCTGGACCCGGCCCACAAAGGCCAGGTCCTGCAGTTGGAAGCCTCGGGATTGGACCTGCACATCGAGAAAGCCGGCAACGGATACGTGGTGCACAGCTACCCCTATGGCCGAGTATTCCAAGACCCGGAATCGGACGCCCGCAAGTTCGCGACCCTAAAAGCCGCCAACGCCTACATAAAACGCCTGGCCCGTTGAGTGTGCCCGGTCCGGGCATAGGGCCCACGGCCGCCTAGGCCCATTAGTCGACCGCATATTACCCCGTTGGCTCTCATGCCTTTAAGCCTTATGATGGTATGCTTTTGATACTTGGTCAAACGCTTGCACGCGTTGTTATCGTATACGTTGATCATATCCATGCTCGGCTCCCTGCCGGGCGGGCAGGTCGTCGCAGCCCAGGCCGCGGCGCCTAAAGCGGCGCCCATCCGGTCAGTCGGAGCCGCCGCACCGCATCCGGCCGGGGTCCGCCTCGACATACCCAATGCCGGGATAGGTCTTAGCCCTATCCGGACCGATGCCCTAGCCGCGCCGCGCACTGCCATCCCCAAGCTCGCGGATCTGCGCCCGCTCTCGCCCGTGACTAACTCCCTGCCGACCCGGTCAGAGACCTCAGTCGACGCACCGGCCGCCGCCGCCCCCAGCCTGCCGGGGCAAGCCGAGAGCGTGCACGCGCAGCTGGCCGTCTTGGCCGAAGATGTATCCGCCCGGCCGGAAACCATGTCCGCACCTCTGGATACGAATGCGCGGCTGGATCGTTTCTTCTCCGCCGCCACCGGCTCCAACGTACTGCCGGCCGAAGGCCCTTGGACCCTGGCCTGGCAAGGGCTGCAAGCCCGGCTGGGCCTCGGCCGGACGGTCACGCAAGCCGACCTTCCCAGTCTGCGCGGCCTAGCCGAGGACCAGTCCCGACCGCTGGCCCAACGCCGCCGCGCCGTGGACAGTATAGCCGCGAGCGGATCGCCGCAGACCGCGGACCTGCTGCGCGGCATCGGCAGGACGGCGCGGCCGGCGA
>JBAZVY010000239.1:0-3909 GCA_041660645.1 Elusimicrobiota bacterium
CAGTTTGGAACCATCGCTCAAATTCAAGCAACGTTCCCGGAAATTCTTTCGCCACAAAGACATTCTACTCATTTACTTCGCTTAACGGGATATGCCTTGGTCGCCCACAGTTCAATTGCGAACAACAAATCGGCAGATGGCTCTAATGGACTATGGGGCCCACAGCCAACCGAAAGTTCAGGACGGCGACAGAACTACCACAAAATTCCGACTCGAGCCCGGGGATGACTACTTCTTGGCATTTCCACCTAAGGCACCCATAACCCGTTCCCGCCTCGCTGCCTTTAAGTCTTAACAGACGAAATAAAGCGCTCTCCTTAAGGGGCCTGTGTCTTTAAAGCAGCGAGGCTGGAGATACTATCTCGCCCGCAGGACTAGCGCCCGAAGAACTGGGCCAGGCCGTTGAGCAGCATCTGCACCGCGATAGTGATGAGGATCATGCCCATGAGCCGCTCCATGGCGGTCACGACCCGTTCCCCCATGAGCTTGGCGATAGCCGCGGCGTTGAAGAGTATGGCCAAAGACCCGCCCCAAGCCAGGAGCACGGCCGCAGACAGCATGCCCGCGCTCACGTCGTTCTTGGACGCCAAGATGAGCACCGTGGTCAGGGCTGAAGGGCCGCAGATCAAGGGCGTGGCCAAGGGCACGAAGAAGGGCTCGCCTCCGGGCATATCCCCGAACACGCCCTCCTTCATGGGGAATACCATCTTGATGGCGATGAGGAAGAGCACGATGCCGCCGGATATGGACAAGGACGGGTCCTTGATGCCCAGCATGTCGAGCAAGAACCGGCCGCAGAGCAGGAAGAACACGAACAGGCCCAAGGCGAAAAGATGCTCCCGCAGGATGATGCGCCGGCTGCGCGCCGGCGGCACGTCCTTGAGCAGGGTCACGAACAACGGGATGTTGCCCAACGGGTCCATGACCAGGAACAATATGGAAGCGCAGGACAGCAGGCTCATGGACCGCTCCACTTCGGCCTAGCGCTTCGTCGCCAGTATGCTGCCGACGGTGCTGGCCAAGGATTCCACGACCTTGGTCTTATTCAGGAAGCCGTCGACCTCGACCGTAGCCGAGAACAGCCGGCTCGGCTCGCTGAGCGAGGACGAGATCAGTATGGGCAGGTTCTTGGTCCGGGTGTGGTCGCGGATCAGCGTGCCCACGGTGTAGCCGTCGGACTTGGGCATCATAAGGTCCAGGATGACCATATCGGGCAGTTCCACGGAGTTGTCCTCCGGCTGGATGCCCAGGATCTTGAGCGCCTCCAATCCGGAATCGCCCGTGGATACGCGGTGCCCGGCCTCCCGGAGGATCGTGGTCATCAACTCCACGCTGACGGGGTCATCGTCTACTATGAGTATGTGGGCCATGGTCAGATGATACTATACGGGAACTTAATGCGCAAAGCGCCACCAATCATAGTGGTCCCGCTCCAGCTTGGATATCGTAGGCATGGGATAGAACACGAATTCATCCGGTCCCGCGAACCAGAACCCGTGCCGGATCACCTTGTAGGAGACCTTGGACAAGGTAGATATCAGATTCAAGGTCTTGGTCTTCTTGTTGGGCTGCTCCTTGATGTCCTCGATATACTCCAAGAGCCGGTTCAAATTGGTATCCGGTATGGGCGAATGTTTTATGTGCCCATTCTTGGTCGTGTGCAGGAAGGCCTTGATGTCGAGCTCGTACTGCGTGAAGCATATCTTGGGCGCGCCCTTGGAACGGGTGCCGGTGGTTATGTATTTGCCGAACGCGCGCTGGTCTAAAGTGGAAGCCACCAGATTGGACAAGGGGCAGATCTCCTGGTACAAACGCACCAAACCGGGTTCATTCTGCGCGGTATAGGGCTTGGCCTTGATCTCCAGGGCTTTGCCGTTGACCGTGACCAGGTACATGCTCTTGAGCGCGGCCAGCTTCATATGCTCCAGCACGGCATAAGAGGATATGTACTTCGTCTTCTTGGGCATGCCGTCGTTGTGGGGCACGGTCAAGGATAGATAATGGTCGATGTCGAAATGGTGGTCCCGGAACGCCGGGTCGATCTCCACGAATATGACCTTGCCCTCATGGTGCTTGGCGCTGCCGATGGTATAGTGCTCGGCGAACTGATCCGGGTCCAACTGGGACGCGACCAGGGCGTTGTTCGGGAACACGATCATATAAAGGTGGGTCTTGAGCTTATTCACGGTTAATCCTCCTGCATCATGTGCAGCGCCCGCGCCGGCCTACGGCCGGCACAGGGCCGTCAACGGAAAAGATTTGCGCCCGAGAGGAATCGTCCTGAGCGCAGGCGCTTTCAGCGCCTTTAACGTCCGCGCTCAGAACGCCTTTCATATCGAGGTTCGATTCCTCTCTTACGTATTACAACAAATCCTTGCGCCCGAGAGGAATCGAACCTCTACCCGCAGCTTCGGAGGCTGCTGTGATATCCATTTCACCACGGGCGCGTCCTACTTGAATTCTATTTTACTTAAATGCGAAGGTAAAGTGTGGCCGAGATGCGCGGCCAGGGCCTGGCCGGCCGACCGCAATATCCGGAAATCCAACTGCCCGGGCGCGCCGCAGGCCAGAAAAGCGAAGGCCAGGTCCTCGGTGGCTACGTTGCCCCCCACTCCGGGAGCGTACGGACAGCCGCCCACGCCTCCGCAGGAAGCGTCGAACCCGGCTATCCCGTATTCGCCCCATGCGGTCATGGCATTGGCCACGGCCATGCCGTAGGTGTCGTGGAAATGCATGACCACCTGGGCCGCGGGCACCCGCTTGAGCAGCCGGTCCGCCAAAGCCCGCACGTCCTGGGGCGAAGCCCGCCCGATAGTGTCGGCCAAGGATATCTCGGCTACGCCCATGGCCCGCAGCCGGTCCACCACGGCTACGGCCGTTTCCGGCCGCACTTGCCCCTCATACGGGCAATGGAACACCGTAGCCACGCAGGCCCGCACCGGCAGCTTCTCTCTCCGGGCCCGGCCCACGATAGGCCGCAAGCGCTCCAAGCTGTAGGCGATGGACGCGCCCGACATGAGTTTGGAAAAAGTCTCGGTGGCGGCGCAGATGATCTCGATCTTATCCGCCTCGGCGTTCAAAGCCGCATCCAGCCCAGTCTCGTCCAGCACCAGGGCGGAATAGGTCACGCCGCTGCGCCGCGTGATGTTGTCGAAGACCTCGGCGGAGTCCGCCATCTGCGGCGACACCGGCCGGGCGGCGAAGGCGCCGGCCGATATCTCCCGGATGCCGCTCTGCGCCAGCGCGTCGATGAACGCCACCTTGGCCTCGGTCGGCACGACCGCGACCTCGTTCTGCAAGCCGTCGCGCGGCCCCACCTCTATGAAACGGGGACGGGGCAGCATGGTCACATCCAGCATAGGCACGGATAGATTATAGCCGCGATGTCGCGGCTGGCTATAGAAGCGAACGGCCCACCCCGGGCTCGGAAGAAGTCCCAGGCCTTTTAGGCCCCGCGCGCGCCCGGGCCGGTCCAATCGGCCCATACGGCACGGCCGTACGGCCTAAAGCTCGGTCATGTAGGCCAGGTCTTCGTAGGGGACCCGGTACAGGCCCTGCTTGAGGCGCTTCTGGTCGAAGATGTGCCCGAACAAGCCGATGGAGCGGCCCACCACGAACAGGGCGTTGAGGCAGCCCATGCCGACGATCTCGTCGATCTCATCCTTGGAGAAACAGCCGCAGCTCTTGAGCAGGTCCACGAAGCACACCCCGATGCACCCATCCACGTTCAGGATAAGATTGCCTTTCTTGGCCGTAGTGAGCTGCTCCACGGCCAGGGCGTAATCCAAAGTCTCGGTCTTCTTGAAGTGCTTGCGCACGAAGCTCTTGAGCAGGGTGACGCGCATGTCCGGATTGCTCAGACTCTTGACCCGGTGCCCGATGCCCGGGATGGGCGAGTTCTTGGCCTTC
>JBAZVY010000240.1:0-3900 GCA_041660645.1 Elusimicrobiota bacterium
ACACGCCCGAGGCCCGGCCCGAGCCCCCGCTGGACAGGTTGACCAAGGTCCCGGCCATGGTGGCCGACCCCGGCACGCCTCCGGCCAAGCCCGAGACCAGGTTGCCCAAGCCCTGCCCGAACAGCTCCCGGTTGGAGGAATGCCGCGACTGGGTCAGGGCGTCGAGCACTACTCCGGTCTTCAAGGTGTCTATAGAAAGCAGCACGGACAGGGTCAGAGCCGGGAAGAATAAGAGCTTGAGGTCGGCCCAGCCGCCGTTCATGACCGCGGCCCAGCGGCCGGTCCAGGCCCCGAAGCCCGCGCCTTGTCCGCCGATGGGGCCCACCACCAAGGGATTGGCCGTCAGGTCGTAGAGTTTATGCTCGAACGCGCCTAGCCATAGGTAAGCCAGCACGCCCGCGCCTACGCCTAAAAGCGTAGCCGGCACTTTCTTGGTCCAGCGGGGTCCGAGCACCATGGCCAGCATGGTGGCCGCGCCCACGAACAGGGCTGGCCAGCGCCACAGCCCGGGTTGGATCAGTCCGGCGGCCAAGCCCAAGCCTTTGGGCAGGCCGAACAAACGCGGGCCTTGGCCCAAGAGTATCAATATGGCCACGCCGCTCATGTAGCCGGTGACCACGGGATAGGGGATGTACTTTATGAGCCGGCCTCCGCCCAAGAGCCCGTAAGCCATCTGCAATATTCCCACCAGCAGGCCCGTGAACACCATGAGCACCATGACCCGTTCCGGACTGCCGGTGCGGGTCAAGAGGTCGGCCACCAAGGGCGCCATGAGCGCGGCCGCGGGCGCGCAAGGCGAGGAGATCAAGCGCGGCGCTCCGCCGAATGAAGCCGTGGTCAGGCCGATGGCGGCCGCGCCTAAAAACCCGGCCAAGGCCCCGTAAGCCGCGTAAGCCGGGCCCAGCGCGGCATAAATGGCCACGCCGAAAGCTATGGACTGGGGCAACGCCACCAAAGATGCGGCCAGTCCGCCCCAGGCTTCCCCGGTCAGGCGATGCTCTTGCGCCATGGATGCGATTATATCTATTTGGTGCCGGGGGTTAACTTTTAACTTTTGCATACGTCCAGGTCTACATTCCCATGGTTTTATAGGTCTTTTGTTTTTGGATATGGGGGTCTTAGGACTCTCTCGCGATCGTTCCATAGAAGCTAGTATTCTGCAATGCTTAAGCGTTGCGCCGCAGCCGTATTGGCCTTACTCCTAGTTTGTCCCGGTCCGGCCAGCGCCGCGGCCGCGGCCCGCGGCTGGGCTGCGGCCAATATCATAAGCCGGCGCGCCGCTCAGATCATCTCCCTGCCGCTTCCGACCCGGACTATCTCCCAGGGATTGGTTCCGGCTTCAGTCCTTAAGACTCCGGCAACGCTCCAACCAATTATCCTGGCTCCGGCCCCCAAGGCCGCGGCCCAGCTCGGCCCAGCCGCCATATCGGCTTGGCCGGTCTCAGCCGCGCAGCCGCAAAGCGCCCGGTCCGCCAGCGCCCAGCTTGAGCAGGTCCAGGCCGCGCTGGCTGCTCCGGCCGCGTTCGACGGCTCCGGGTTTAGGACTCAGCCTCCTCCGGTCAGCGGCCAGGTCGATGATTATTTCGGGCAAAAGGTACGGGACCCTTATCGCAAGCTGGAAGACCCTAACTCCCAGCGGACCAAATCTTGGGTGGCCAGCCAGAACCGCGCCAGCGCCGCGTTTTTAAGAGCCAACCCGGTGCGCGCGCGCGTTATGGCCATGTTCGAGCGCATGGCCCAGTCCGGCTATCAGGCGGCTGCGCAAAAACATGGCGACTACTTCATCGTGGACCGCCGCGAGGAAGGCCGGGAACAGCCGGTCACATATAAGGCCAAGCATATCAGCGGCCCCTGGCAGGTGCTGCTCGACCCCAATATCCGTTCGCCTCGGGGCAAGGTCGAGGTAGCTGTAAAGAGTTTTTCCCCGGACGGGAAATACCTGGCTTACAGCCAGTCTTCCTATGGTTCGGACTGGAAGACCTGGCGCATCCGGGATGTGGCCACGGGACAGGATCTGCCGGATACCATCAAGTGGAACAAGTTCTTCCCTATATCCTGGTCCGCGCAAGGGGACGGCTTCTACTACAATCGTTTTGCCCGGCCCCCGCCTGGCCAGGAATATACCGCGGTCACCGGTCCTTCCACGATTTATTATCACAAGTTGGGGACACCCCAGAGCCGGGACGAGAAGTTCTATGCGGCCGCGGGAAAACCGGGCTGGGCGATGAGTAATTATCTGATGAGCGGCAACCGCTTCTTGGTGGTGGAACAGCGGCGCCTGGAGAACGATTTCAAGCAGGTATGGGTCCAGGATCAATCAGACCAGGACGCTGAGTTCGTGAAAGTGTTCGAGGGCCAGGGCGAAAGCTTTGAACTCGATGAGTATGCGGGCGGCCGGTTTTACGCGCACACGGACCAAGGCGCGCCGCTGGGCCGCTACGTGGCCATAGACCTCAAGGACCCGCGCAATTGGAAGGACATCATACCCGAGTCCAAGACCGGCGCGGTATTGGTATCGGTATCGCACCTGGATAAAGGCTTTGCCGCGGTCTGGCGCGTGGACGCGCATGATGAGGTCTGGGTGCATGGCCCGCGGGGGGGCTTTTTGCGCAAGCTCCAGCTGCCTGGTCCCGGCACCGTGGATACGCTCTATGGCCTAGGCCATGGCAAAGGCCGGTTGACCTATAGTTCTTATACCCATCCCCGCACCGACTTTGCGGCGGATCTCAATACCGGCAAGATCCGGGCCCTGAAGCGCTCCGTGCCGCCGGACTGGCTCAAGCATATCGAGACCAAGCAGGTGCTCTACCCTTCCGCGGACGGGACTTTGATCCCCATGACGCTCATCTATAAGAAAGGCCTTAAGCTCTACGGCAAGAACCCCACCTATCTGTATGGCTACGGCGGCTTCAACAATGCCCTGACCCCGGAATACAGCAACACGGTCATAACCTGGGCGGAGTTAGGAGGCATCTACGCCGTGGCCAACCTGCGCGGGGGCGGTGAGTTCGGCCGGCCCTGGCACGATGCGGGCAGACGCGAGAATAAGCAGAACGTGTTCGATGACTTCCACGCCGCGGCCCAGTGGCTCATAGACCAAGGCTACACCAATCCCCAGCGCTTGGCCGCGGGCGGGGGCTCCAACGGCGGCTTGCTGGTGGGCGCGGCCATAGCCCAGCGGCCGGAGCTTTTTGCCGCGGCCGTGCCGGAAGTGGGGGTCATGGACATGCTGCGCTTCCACCTCTTCACCGTGGGCGCGGGCGGGATATATGATTATGGCAGTTCCGCTTTCAAGGCCGGGTTCAAGGAACTGATCAAGTACTCGCCCCTGCACAATCTCAAGCCGGGCTCGATCTATCCCGCCACCTTGGTCATGACCGGCGACCATGACGACCGGGTGGTGCCCGCGCACTCCTACAAGTTCACGGCCGCCCTGCAAGCCGCCCAAGTCGGCAAGGCTCCGGTACTTTTACGCGTGGCCCGGGGCGAGGGGCATGGCGGCAACGGCTCCATCAGCGCGGCCCGCATGCGCGTGGCTACGATCTGGGCCTTCTTGTTCAAGGTCTTCGGCCTCGGTGCCGGGGATTAACTTTTAACTTTCGCGCGCATCCAGTTTGGCGCGGGTGCGCTGCAGTTCCTCCGCCAGTTTCTTCTCGTTCGGCAGAGAGGTCTTGTACTCGGCAGCCAAGACCTTATTTGGCAATCCTTCCAATGCATAGTGCGCCACAGATTCATCCTTCTTGGTGCACAAGATGATGCCTACCGGGGGATTTTCATCCGCATGTGTCCAATGCTCGCGGGCATAGTTGAGGTAGAGGTGCATCTGGCCGGCGTCGGAGTGGGTAAAGCTCCCGATTTTTAGGTCCACGAGGACCAGACAGCGCAGCCTGCGATGATAGA
>JBAZVY010000241.1:0-3885 GCA_041660645.1 Elusimicrobiota bacterium
GCCGCCTACCATCCAGACCATACAGATCAGCACGGGCGGGCCGTATGACAACGGCAGCCTCAACCTTTCCACCACCGCGACCGTGGGTTTATTGGGCTCCACCGAGCCTTTGCGCACCATCCGGCTCTATCTGCATGACCGCGACTATCTGGGCAACACCGGTTCCGGCATAAGCAATGTGCGCTATTACCTGCGCTTCAACGGGGCCAGCGGCAATTATCAATTCACGCCTTTGACCTTGTCATCCTGGACTTACGCGGATCCGCCCACCATCACCTGGGTGCAGGCGCGCAGCACCACTACCGTGCCTTTCGCGGTGGCCATCGCCTCCAGCGTGCCTTGGTTCGATTCCCAGGACTATTACATATGCTTCGAGGTGACCGACTCGGCCGGAAACAAGACCCAGGACCCTTGTTATCCCTGGTCTTTCAAATACGACTCAGCCCCGCCCACCATAAGCAACGTGAGCATCGCCTCCATGACCACGTACAGCGATTCTTCGGACCTGCCCAATGCCATAAGCGGCGCGGTCGTCGACGAGCTCAACCAAGTCGGGAAGTCCCCGGTCGGGGTCAAGCGCGTGGGCGTGGGCGTGTGGCGGCAGAGCGACGGCAAATGGTTCCAGATCATGTCGCCCAATTGGAGCACGGAGCGGGCTGACCCGTTCATAACCTCCTTCTCGGGCAATAACTGGAGTCTGGATCCTTTGGGCAGTTCGGCCGGCAGTTTCTGGGATAGCCGTTCCACTGATACTTATTACCTATATGTATGGGCCCAGGACAACGTGGCCTATAAATTCCCGAACGAGGACTGGTACCAGAACCGGACTTCCACGGTCGGCGCCGCGGCGCTCAAGGCGGTCTTCCATTGGGAGGTGCAGGCGCCCAGTTCGACTTTGATCTCGCCTACCACGGCCAGCAACATGGTGTGGTACTCGACCAATCCCGGCTACAATCTGCCCGCGATCAAGGCGTACGTATTCGATCAGCCGGCCACGGGGCCGGGCGCGGGCGATGACACGAACTGCACCATGACCGGCGCCCCCGGACCGCTGGCCGGCCGGGCCCGCAACGTGTGCGCCGAGGAGATCGAGGTCCAGCAGACTTCCAACGGGGGCTGTTGGAACGGCACGGATTTCTTCGGGGTCTGCGATACGCCGCCCGTGTTCCGGACCATGAGCACCGTGGCGAATTCGACTTATAGTTTCGATACCCAGAGCGTGCCCACGATCCAGACCAATGGGTTCTGGGACAAACTGGTCCCCGGAGTGGCCTACCGCATCCGCGTGCGCGGCAAGGATAACGGCGTGACCTCGGGCAATGTCTGGAAGCCCAACACCGAAGCTCCTCCCAATGTCGCGGACTGCGCGGCCCTGTCTTATGGGGAGTACAATGTGCGCTGTTTCCGGGTGGATAAAGCGGCTCCGGCTTCCATCGTCACCTATCCCGCCAATGGTTCGGACGCGTCCGCGCCTATCAGCGTCACGGGCAACACCTCGGATCCGCACTCCGGCCTAGGCAAGGTATTCATCGCGGTCTGTCGCGACCAGGGCGGCGGCTCCGGAGTGCCCAATACCAGCGCCTGTCTTGCGGCCACGGACGCGGCCGCCCAGTTCGACCAGCCGCTGCACTATTTCGAGGCCAGCGTCTCGGCCTGGACTTTGGACCTGACCAACGTAGTCAATTGGACCAACGGCGAGTATTATCATGTCCTGGTGCGTTCCACGGACATGGTCAATAACCAGGAAGGGACCGTGGTCGCGCCCGCCAACAGCTCCAATCACGTCATGTTCCGCATCGTGAGCGCCGAGGCTTCGGGACGGATAAAGACCCCGTCTTCGATCAACGCCACGTATCCCTTCTATAAGCCGACGAACCTCATGAGCATATCCGGCACCGCCAGCGGCAAGACCCATATCCAGGTCAATATCAAGGATACGGATGCTAACCTCTATTATGACAACGTCAGCCCCTATTGGACGGGCACCAGCGCCTGGGTGCCCAATCCTACGCCTCAGGCCGTAGCCGGAGACACCACCTGGACCTATGTTTTCCCCGGGCCTTGGCGGGTCAATCACAACTACACCATATCCTTGCGCGCCTGCGACGTGGGACTGATTTCATGCAGCGGCATCTTGGATACAGAATTTCGTGATCGATTCCACGGCCCCGGTGCTCAGCATCACCGCGCCCAGCGCCGCGGCCCACAAGACCGGCGAACTGGATGCTTTGACCGCGCTCATCACCGACGTCTCGGCTCCCGGGCAGAGCGCGAGCATGAATCCCAACGGGGCCTATTACCGGATCATCCGGCTCAAGGACTCGCCTAATAAAGAATGGAGCATCCTGGCTTCGACCTTCGTGGCCGCGCCGGGAGATGACCTGCCCGCCGAGTCCATGGGCGCCAACCTGTTCTCTTATACCACCACCTATTTGACCAGCCATTTGATATTCGAGGACGGTTTTGAATACGCGGTGCAAGTCGTGGGCGCGGATCGAGCCGGCAATTCGGATAACCTGACCAGCTCGGCTTTCCGCTGGGACGTGACTCCTCCGACCGCTACGGTGAAAGTCCCGGTCTTGGGCGTGACCGCTAATGAGATCGTCACTTTGAGCGGCACGGCCAGCGATCCCAACCCCAATAAGAATAATACGTATTCCGCGGCTTCGGGATTGGGCGGGGTGCAGGTCTCGGTCCAGAAATACAGCGGCTACTGCTTCAGCGGACTGAATTTCGGCCAGAGCTGCCCTTACTGGCTGGACGCTGAATACTACGCTATTTCCGGAACTTGGACATATACCAACGCCAATCTCAACAGCATGAGCGAGGATGAGGGCGGCATATACACGGTGGTGGCCCGGGCCAAGGATAATGCCGGTAATTATCAGACCGTTTTCGAAGTCAATGCCTCTTCGATCTCGATCACGATAGACAAAAAGCCGCCCACGATCAGCCGTACCCAGCCCAGCCAGCCGTACTATACGCCCGCGGCCGCGGCCGCGGCCGGGGTGCAGGGCTTGGCCGACGATCCCTTGATCAACGGGACCTCGGCCGGGCTTTTGACCGCGGGCAACCTGGGCTTGGACGTGCACCTTTGGTACCTGGTCGGGAACACCAGCTATTATTGGGACGGCAGCACCTTCACCGCCACCGTGACCACGGTCAGCTTCAGCGCCAGCACGGTCTGGAGCCTGCCCTTGGTCCCGGATCAGACCAAGTACGGCTGGCCGGGCGACAAGACCTTCTACGTGGAATCCCGGTCTCACGACCGGGCCACATTGCTCGAAGGCAAGGTTTCCGTGTCTTCCGGAAACGTGAGCCCCTGGACCCCCAAGTTCGCCTACATCGTAGACGGCACGCCCGCGCTGTCCACGGTCACTTGGCCGTTCGACGGCCGCTACGTCAATTCCGTGACTTCGTTCACCGGCACTTTTGACGCCGCGTTGTCCGGGATCAAACCCGAGGCCCAGGGCGGGGTGCAGGTCCGCTTGACCACGAATCCGGCCACGGGCCCGGACTGGGACGGGACCAAGTATACTTTCACGGGCGTGCCGATCTGGAGCACGGCCACGATCACGGGCAGCATATCTGGGACTTGGGAGTTCCCGGGCAGCCGCAACGACAGCTTGGCCGGAGCTTTCTCTGATCATCAGGGTTATTATGTTATGGTCCGGGCTAATGACAATGCGGGCAACTCCGGGGCGGCGTCGTCCTTCTATTTCATAGTCGACCAGACGCTCGCTACGATGAATTTGCACCGTCCGGCCGCAAATCCCGCGGACCCTCCGTTCTATTCGAACAATCCGGCCTCCATTTTGCGTTTGGAATTGGCCTCGGGCACGGTTTCGGATACCGGACCCTTGGCCTCGGGCGTGCGCGAGGTGT
>JBAZVY010000242.1:0-3853 GCA_041660645.1 Elusimicrobiota bacterium
GAAGTTCCGCCTGCCCGGAATGGGCGGCGGGGTGGCGGTCTCCAGCTCCGCGGTCGCGCTGTCGCCCGAGCGGCCCTACCGGTTCTCGGCGTCCACCGACCTATTCTTGCCCGCCTTCTTCTATTCTTCTCCCGGCGGCTTCTTCTGGACCAGCTATTGGCAAGGCTCCGACCTGCTGGGCGACCATCAGGCCGCGGCCATACTCGCCTTCCATTCCGGCCAGAGCTATGATTATCAGGCCGACTATCAATATCGCCGCTACCGGCCCCAGCTCGCGCTCGGCGCTTACGGTATGGGGCGCAAGGACCTTGTGGATCAGGACACGGGCCAGCGCTTCGACGATACCCTGCATGGGCAATACGCGGCCGCGAGTTATCCTCTGGACCGGTACCATCGTCTGGAGCTCGGGCTCTCGGGCGCGTCCGAGCGGGTCTACTATCCGGACGAGGAGTTCCGGGACGACCGGCAGGCGCGCATGGGCTACGCGGCCGTGGTGCGCGACGCCGTGCGCGGCCGCTATCTCGTGGCCACCGCCGGCAACCGCTTGCGGCTGTCCGTGTCCGAGGCCGCGGAGGTGCTGGGGGGCAACCGGCGCTATCATATCGCCGGAGTGGAAGGGCATCAGTTTTTTCCCACCGGAGGACAGAGCGCGCTGGCTTTCCGGGCCGTGGGCATGCAGGCTTTGGGCCGGGACCATCCGGACCTGATATTGGGCGGACTGGGCGGGGTGCGCGGGTATGGCCGCAGCACGACCCGGGATTTCGGCAATCGGATCGCCGTGGCCAACGCGGAATGGCGCTTCCCCATATTTCCCGATCTGAACTATTATATGTGGTATATGTTCCCGGACCTGTATTTCAAGGCCATATTCGGAACCATCTTCACCGACGTGGGCAGCGCCTGGCGATCGGAGGGGGAGGCGGGCCACAGCGATATGCACAAGCTGCGCAATTCCGTGGGCCTGGGCCTGCGGATATATACTTTCGTGCTGCAGGAATTCCCGCTGTTCTTCTCATTTGACTACGCGCACCGCACCACGCAGAACGGCGGCATATTTTATTTCTATCTGGGCAGCATATTCTGATGCGTATAGAACGGATCTCGGCTGATAAGCTGGCGCGTGAGTTCGGCACCCCGCTCTACGTATATTCCCGCGCCGCTATACTCGCCCGCTGGGAGCGCTTGGCCGCGGAGTTCCGCCGGCCCGGGACCTTGGCCTGCTACGCGCTCAAGGCCAATCCCAACCGGTCCGTGTGCCGCATCCTGGCGCGAGCCGGGGCCGGCGCGGAGGTCGTGTCCGGCGGCGAATTGGCCCGGGCCCGGGCGGCCGGCTTCGCTCCGGGGCGGATCGTGTTCTCGGGCGTGGGCAAGACCGAGGCGGAGATGGCCGCGGCGCTGCGCGCCGGCATCTTGACCATGAACGTGGAGTCGGAGGAGGAATTGGCGGCATTGGGCCGCGTGGCCCGGCGTTTGCGCCGGCCGGCTCCGTTCTCGATTCGGCTCAATCCCGACGTGAAGGCCCATACCCATCCCCATGTGAGCACGGGCCGGGCCGAGAATAAGTTCGGGGTGGACGAGGCCGCGGCCGTGGCTATGGCCCGCCGCAGCCGGCGCGACCGCTGGCTGCGGTTTCAGGGCCTGCAATGCCATATCGGCTCCCAGATCCACGAACTCGCGCCCTTGTGCCGGGCCGCCCAGGCCATGTCCGGCGCCCTGCGCCGCCTGCAGGCCGCGGGCTTGACCATCTCGCTCATAGACATGGGCGGCGGCATAGGCATAAGCTACGCTGGAGAAGCGGAACTGGACTGCGGCCGGCTGGCGCGCTATTTTACGCGCGTTTTCTCGCCTTGGCCGCAGGCCCGGCTGCTCCTGGAGCCGGGGCGCTATCTGGTGGCGGACGCCGGGATCTTGCTCACGCGCGTGTTGTATCGCAAGCATACTTCCCAGCGCCGGTTCGTGGTCGTAGACGCCGCCATGAACGACCTGGCCCGGCCCGCATTGTACGGGGCTTATCATCCCGTGTCGCCGACTCAGCCGCGGCGGGGGCCGCGCCGGCGGGTGGACGTGGTGGGACCGGTATGCGAATCCGGCGATTTCTTGGCGCGCCAGAGGCTGCTGCCGCCGGTGCGGCCGGGCGATATCTTGGCCGTGCATAAGGCCGGGGCCTACGGCTTTGCCATGAGTTCTCAGTACAATTCCCGGCCCCGGGCCGCGGAGGTATTGGTGTCGGACGGGCGGGCCAGCCTGGCGCGCCGGCGCGAGAGCTTGGCGGATCTGGTGCGCGATGAGATATAGGTGGACGGCGCTCCTATTGATCGGCATGTCCGGGCTGCTGTCTCCGGCCGCGCAGGCGCGGCCGGAGACGGCGGCGGGGGAGGCGCGGGACCTGGTGCAGCAGGCGGCCCGGAGCATGCAGGGCGATGACCCGCGCGGGGCTCTGGGCTATGCGCAGCGCGCCCGGGACCTGGATCCTCGCTCGGTGGAGCCGCATATCCAGATGGCGGCGGCCTATTTGCTGCTGCAGGATGCGGAGGCCGCCGTCCGGGAGCTGGATGCGGCCATAGCCTTGGGCCAGGGTTCCGGACCGGGGCCCGGAGCGGCCGCGGCGTTCTATATGCGCGCGGATCTGCGCCGGCAGAGCGGCGATCCGGCCGGCGCATTGGCGGACATGGAGCAGGCCGCCAAGCTCAATGCGGCCCGGTATGCCGGCGATGTCAAAAGGCTGCGGCGCGAACTGCGCGGGGCGCGGCCGCGCGGCGGCCGGTCGCGGGCAGCGAGTCTGGTTGGGATAGCGGCGTTGTTGGCCGTGGTCCTGATATATGTCTCCTGGCGCCGCCTGCGCGAGGAGCCGGCCGGCTCGGGGGCGCCCGAGGTGTCGGCTCTGCGCATAGGCGAACCCATAGGCTCGGGCGGGATGGGCACGGTGTACAAGGCTTACGATGAAGTCCTGCAGAGATGGGTGGCGGCTAAGCGCATGAACGACTTGTTCCGGGACGCGCCCTTGGAGTTGGAGCGGTTCTTGGCCGAGGCGCGCACCGTGGCCGCGCTGAAGCATCCGGGCATAGTGGATATATACGGACTGCATCGGGACGGCGCGGACCTGTATCTGGTGTTCGAGTTGGTGCAGGGCGAGAACCTGCATCAGGTGTTGGCGCGCCGCGGTCCGCTGCCGCCGCGGGAATGCCTGCGCATATTGGCGCCGGTCTGCGTGGCTTTGGACTATGCGCACGGCCAATCCGTGGTGCATCGCGACATCAAGCCCGCCAATATAATGCTGGAAGGCGACAGCGTAAAGGTCATGGATTTCGGCATCGCCCGGCGCACCCGTAATCCGGACTGCCGCACCCGCACGGATGTGGGCATGGGCACGCCCTATTATATGGCGCCGGAGCAGGAGTTCGGAGATGTCAGCCGGGAAGCGGACACCTATGCGCTGGGCGTATGCTTGTATGAGATGCTGACCGGCAGGTACCCGTTCAGCGGCCCTGCCATGCAGAGGGACAAGATCTCGGGTCACGTGAGCCCGGCTCCGGAGTTGGCGGGGAAGGCGCCGGGCTGGGAAGGGTTCTTCAATCAGGCCTTGCATCCGAATCGGGATAAGCGATTCCACTCGGCCGGAGACTTGTTGGCCGGGTTCAAGAAGGCGGCGGCATGAGCCAAGCGCCTCGGGCCGTGGATCCTGGGCTCTATACCAAGGAATACTTCCTGCAGGAGGTGGGCGGGGCTGAGTTCTATCGGCTGTATGGTCCGCGCGTGGTCAAGCCGGTACAAGCCTATGCCCTGCGCAAGGCGGCCCTGAAGCCGGGCATGCGGGCCTTGGATATAGGCTGCGGCAGGGGAGAGGTCCTGTATC
>JBAZVY010000243.1:0-3839 GCA_041660645.1 Elusimicrobiota bacterium
CGCGTAGTTGGTCCGCGGCACCAAGGGTTCCCCGAAATTAGCGGCCGCCCGCAGCCGGAAAGGCCCATTGGTCATGCCGTAGAGCCGCCACTTCCAGTCCCGCACGCCGGCGCCGGAATGGCTCTCTAAGGCCAAAGGCGAGATCAGGTATCTTCCCCCGACGGCATGGGATTGCAGATAACGGACCAAGGGCCCGGCTTCCGTGAACACGGACCTCGGCATGACCGGGATATTGCCTTGGGCGTAAAGCCCGAGTTCCGCGATCAGCGCCAGGATCGCGGCGCCGCGCAGCTGCGGGCGCAGCCGCGCGAAGCCCGCGGCCGCCAATAAGGCGATCAAAGGCCAGCCCAAATACGCGACGTTGCCGGGGTAGCGGATGAATCGCAGAGGCGGAAAATGCGCCCAGACCGCGCGGGACAAGGGATTGGTGGCGCCTAATATAAGGATCAAAACCAGAGCCGCCAGCCCGACCGATCCGGCCGCTCGCCTCAGTCGCATCCGGTCCAACCCCCAAGCCGCGGCCAGGGCGCCCACGAACCCGACATAACTGCATTGATACCATTCCACGGCCGGATCGAAGCGCTTGCCGGTCACGAGCCAAGGACTGATCCATTGGACCAGGTCGCGCCAGGCATAGCCGAACTGGAGGGTTTCGTCCAAGGGCATGCCGCCGCTGCGTCGCGACAGGGCCATGAGTTCCACTCCGGGCCAGAGCTGGCATGCGGTCAAAGCCGCGGCCAGCAGCCCGGCCGCCAGCCAGACTCGCGCCCAGGATGCCGCTAGCCCGGTCCAAGACCCGCTAGGAGCCGCCAGGATCAGGCCCAGCCCCCAGACCATGGCCACGACTCCCAACAAAAACGGAGGATAGCCGGCCAAGAAGGTCAAAGCCAAAGCCAAGCCGAGCAGCACCGGCCTCCGGAAACACAACAACAGCCCCGGGACCAAGCTCATAACCGCGATATGATTCAAAAACGGCATGTGCCCGGTCATGGCCCCGCCCAATCCGAATACCAGGCCGCCGGCCAGGGCCGGGCCCGCGGAGAGCCGCAAAGAACGCAGCCAGAGGAAAGTCAACCAACCGGCTAGCCAGAAATGCAGACCCTGAAAGACGGCCGCCGCCGTGGCGAATCCGAATATGAAACAAGGCAGTTGGCCGGGATAGAACACGGCATTCTGCATCTTGGCCAGCCCGGGCATGCCAAAATACAAATAGGGGTCCCAGAGCGGCAGGCGGCCGGACTGCAGGGACTGCGCCAGGGTCGCCTGCCAGGGATGATGTATGTAAGTCATGTCGCCCCAAAAAGGGGTGAGCCCGCGCAGCCAGATAGGCGCGAACAAGCAGGCTACGGCTATGGATAATAGCGCCGCGGCGCGAGCTTCGCTCGGGATCCGGGCCGGAGCCCGGGACGCAGGAAGGCCTAGCACGGGATCGACGCTGACGTCAATCCGGCATGATCTTGGGCGTCACGAATATGAGAAGCTCCGAGCGGGAGCGCGTCTTGGACTTCTTGCGGAACAGCCAGCCCAATATCGGGATATCCCCCAAGAGCGGGATCTTCGCGATCTGGTCGCTGACCGTGTCGCTGATTAGCCCGCCGATCACGATGGTCTCCCCGTCCTTGACCAGCACCGTGGTCTTGGCGGAACGCACGTCATAGGCCGGAGCTCCGGTGATGCTGGCGGCCGCGCTGGCCGAAGGCTGGCTGACGTCGGGATTGATGTCCAGGGTTATGCGCCCATCCGCATTTATGGTCGGCGTGACCGAGAGCTTGATGCCCGTGATCACATATTCCACCTTCTGGGTGGACACGCCCGTGGAAGCCACGTTGGACGTGACGTAAGGATATGAAGTGGTCACGTTTATATTGGCCGGCTGGTTGTTCAAGGTCGCGATCTTGGGATCGGAGAGCACCTTGACCTTGCCCTGGGCAGCGGCCGCGGTCAGGGTCATATTCAGGAAGTAATTATTGGTGATGCGGCCCAAGGTCAAAGCTCCGAACACTGAACTCGCGGGCAGATTCACGCCCGTGCCGCGGCCCAGCGCTCCGGCCCCCGGTCCCAGGAGCCCGTTCAAATTATGCATATTGCCGTTATTAAGATCGGTTAAATTCACGGCGCTGGCTCCGACCGCAGGCACGGGGTAGACGCTCGTGCCATTATAACTAGTGCCGTCCTTGCCCATGAACTTGCCGGTATCACGGGAGAAATAGTCCCACTGTATGCCGTAGTTCAAGGAATTAGACAAACTGACTTCCACCAGCTTGGCCTCGATGAGCACCTGCCTCGGCCGCTGGTCCAACTGCGATATGAGCCGCTCCGTGGCCACCAGCCCGTCCATGGACTCGGTGATGATCAAGGAATTGGTCTTAGTATCGGCCGAAGCCGTGCCCGGCCGGCCCTCGGCGGTACGCACGGCATTGACCGCGGCCAAGATATCCGCGGCCTTGCTGTAATTAAGCGGGATGACCTTGGTCTGGGTCGTGGCTACGGTGCGGTCCTTGGCCATCTGCACCGGAGTGAGCACGCGCAGTATGTTGTCTCCCACCTGATTGGTCACCAGCCCGGTCATGGACAAGATGGTCTGCATGGCCTCGTTGAAAGGCACCTCGGAAAGATGCAGCGTGAGCGGCCGCACCACCGCGACATCGTCGCCGTATATGATATTGACTTTAGCCTTGGCCGCCAGGAGCTTGAACACGTCCTTAATATCGGTATTATCGAAATCCAAGGTCACCAGGTCCCGGGCCAGCCGGCTCATTATATCGGAACGGTATGCGGACCTGCGCAGCGCAGGCTTGGCGGGAGCCGATTCCGATTCCGGTTCCCGGACCGCTTCCGGCTTGGCCGCAGGCACCGCGTCTTCGGTAGACTTGGACTTGGCCATGCTCGCCAGCTCCGGAGATACCTCGGTCTTCATCTCCTTAACCGTAGCCTCGACTGCCGCCGCCTCGGACTTGGCAACGATCGCAGGCCGCCGGTACGCGGCCGGGGCCGCGGCTTCCACCGGAGCCGCCGCTGCCGCCATGACGGGCTTATCCGCCGGGATCGATGGGGACGGGGCCACGGCTGAAAGATCCGCCTCCTCCAAGGAGACCTTGGGGCTGGGCCGGGACGCCGCGACCGCGGGCTGGCCCGACTCCACGGCTAAAGTCGTGCTATCTATGGGCCCGGAAGCCGCCACCGGGGCCGCGGGCTTGCGCTTGGCTTTACGCACCGCGGGCTTAACCGCAGCCGGCGCGGCCGCAATGGGGGCGGCATCCGAAGACGCTACCGGCGCGGACGCGGCTATCGGCAAAGCGGGCTTGGCATCCGAAGCCGACGCCGCCGCGCTGCCCTCGCCGACCAACTGCACGACCAATTTATTCCCGGACTGCGCCAGCCGATAACCCGCCATCTCCGTAAGATCCATCACGATGCGCGAGACCATGCGCGGGGTGCGCTGGAACTGAGCGGCGCGTACGCGTTTTAGATATTTACCCTTGCCCGCGACCTCTTTGACCCCGACCTGGTTCTCGGTATCCATGAGTTCCACCACCAGACGGGGCGGATTGGCGGTGAGGAATCCATTGTGCTGGGCGGGAGCGCTGAGGGTTATGGTCACGATATCGGCGCCGATGCTCAAACCATCCAGCGTGGCCACGGTCTCAGCGGCCTGGACGCGGACCAAAAATCCCTGCGGACAAACCAGGCAGAAGGATATCGTCAAAGCCAGGGACCGCCTAAAAATCTCTCTCATCATCTTGATTCTCCCGCTCCTTCCTTGTCTTCTTCGCCCAGGCGGAAAACCTGCACATCCCCTTCCGGTGCGGTCAAAGTCACCATCTTCTGCCTGAGGTTCA
>JBAZVY010000244.1:0-3819 GCA_041660645.1 Elusimicrobiota bacterium
GACTTGGACGGCCGCTCCGCCGTGATCTATTCCCCCCTGGTGCGCGGCCGCACCGGCACCTACGAGGAACTCTTCAAGCGCCTCAAGCGCTCCGGGTTCGTGAGCGTGCGCGTGGACAACAAGCCCCACGAGCTCGACGCCATCCCGGCCCTGTCTCGTTATCAGAAGCACACCATCGAGCTGTTCGTGGATAAGCTCAAGGTCTCGGGCGACGAACGCCAGCGCCTGGCTGACTCCGTGGAATTGGCGCTCAAGGAATCCAAGGGCTTGGTCCGGGTCGAGCCCGCAGGCGACCCTAAGGCCGGCGCGCTCATGAGCGAACACCACGCTTGCCCGGATTGCGGGGTCAGCCTGCCCGAACTTGAGCCGCGTCTGTTCTCCTTCAATTCCCCTTACGGGGCCTGCCCGGGCTGCGATGGCCTGGGGCACAAGAGCGAGGTGGACGAGAAGCTGGTCATTGCCGACCCCTCATTATCTTTGTCCGAAGGCGCGATCACGGCCTGGGCCGACCCGGTGACCACGCGCACCAATCGCTGGAAGAAATCCTGGTCCGGCTATTACGCCGAGATCATCGAGCAGATCTGCAAGCAGCACGGCATACCCCAGAGCCGGCCCTGGAAGGACCTGAGCCCGGAGCAGCGCGAGATCATCCTGCGCGGCGGGGGCAGCTACCGGCCGTATTGGGCCAAAAAGGATCAGGAGTTCGAGGGCGTCATCCATAATCTGGAGCGCCGCATCCAGGAGAGCGAGTCGGATTTTGTCAAAGCCTCCATAAGCGAGCGCTTCATGCGCAAGAAGATCTGCCCGCAATGCCGGGGCTTGCGGCTTAAGACCGAGGCCCTGGCCATCAAGGTCGGGGGCTTGAGCATATCCGAATTCACGCATCTTTCCGTGGCCAAGGCCGAGACTTTCTTCAAGGCCTTGGTCTGGGAAGACACCCAGAAGATCGTGGCCCGGCAGGTGCTCAAGGAGATCGTGTCGCGCTTGGAGTTCTTGAGCAGCGTGGGCTTGGAATACTTGACTTTGGACCGGGCTTCCGAGACCTTGGCCGGGGGCGAGGCCCAGCGCATCCATCTGGCCACCCAGATCGGCTCGGGGCTCACCGGCGTGCTCTACGTACTCGATGAGCCTTCCATCGGCCTGCACCCGCGCGACAACACTCGGCTTTTGAACACTTTGAGGCGCTTGCGCGACCTGGGCAACACCTTGGTGGTAGTGGAGCATGACGAGGAGACTATCCGCACCGCGGATTGGATCGTGGACCTGGGCCCGGGCGCTGGCGTGCACGGCGGCCATATCGTGGCCCAAGGCCCGCTGGCCAATATCTTGGCCGCGCCCAAGTCTTTGACCGGGGCCTATCTCAGCGGCCGGGCTAAACCCGCGGCCCGCCCCCCCTTGCGCGAGGCGCGCGGGCATATCAAGATCAAGGGCGCCAAGCAGTTCAATCTCAAAAATATCGACGTGGACATCCCCTTGGGCATGATGGTCTGCGTGACCGGGGTGTCTGGCTCGGGCAAGTCCACCTTGGTGCACGAGGTGCTCTACAAGGCCTTGGCCCGCAAGTTCCACGGCGCCAAGGATGAGCCGGGCTTGCACCGGGCCATCACCGGCGCGGAGCAGCTGGACAAGGTCATCGTGGTTGACCAATCCCCCATCGGCCGCACCCCGCGCTCCAATCCCGCCACCTATACCGGACTCTGGGGCCCCATCCGGGAGCTCTACGCCATGCTGCCCCAGTCCAAGGCCCGGGGATACAAGCCCGGACGCTTCTCCTTCAACGTCAAGGGCGGACGCTGCGAGCACTGCCAGGGAGACGGCACCCTGTGCATATCCATGCAATTCCTGTCCGACGTATACGTGCAGTGCGATGAGTGCCACGGCGCCCGGTTCAACGACGAGACTTTGACCGTGCGCTACAAGGGCAAGAACATCGCCGAGCTTCTGGCCATGAGCGTGGAAGAGGCCTTGGGCTTCTTGGACGCGCATCCTCCCATCTGCCGCATCCTGCAGACTTTATCCGACGTAGGCCTGGGCTACATGGCCTTGGGCCAGAGCGCCACCACCTTGTCCGGCGGCGAGGCCCAGCGCGTCAAGCTCGCCTCCGAACTCAGCCGCCGGGGCACGGGCAAGACCATCTACATATTGGACGAGCCCACCACGGGCCTGCATTTCGCCGACGTAGACCAGCTTTTGGAAGTCCTGCACCGCCTGACCTCCGGGGGCAACACCGTGCTGGTCATAGAGCATAACCTGGAAGTCATCCGCCAGTCGGATTGGATCATCGACCTAGGCCCGGACGGCGGCGACCGGGGCGGCGAGGTGGTGGCTTGCGGCCGGCCTGACGACGTGGCCGCGGTCTCGGCTTCTTATACTGGCAAATACCTGCAGGCGGCCTGAGCAAAAAGCCGAAATTCGCGAAAGACAGGCACCGCTAATCCCGCAGGGATTTGAAGTCTTTCATGGGGGTTATGGTGGAGGGCGCGAAGCTGCCCTTGGGCTTTGCCGGCGGAGCCGCGGCTGCGGCCGCGATTTGGGCGGAGGCGGCGCGCTTGCCGTGCTCAGGCAGGGCCAGCCAGCGCTTCCAGGCCTTCTCCAGCGTCTCCCGGTCCTTGTATCGATAAGCCAGCCAAAGGCTGTGGTCTAAAGTATCCCCGGCGCGCAGGCGTTCGCAGAAATCCTTGAATTGCAGGCGCTGATGCTTGCGGTACAGGAAATGGACCAAAGAGTAGGCCTGCACGTACCACTCGCCGATGGTGTCCTGGTCGCGCAGGTCCTTGGCCGGGCTCAAGGCGAAGAATTGCTCCGTGGGCAGAAAGGCCTTGGGTTGGGCCGCGACCATGGCTTGATACCAGAGCGAGCGCTCCGGGTGGTCGGAATAATCGGATTCCTCCAGCATGGCCAGGCCTTCGTTGATCCAGGCCGGAGGCTCTTTGCCGGCTTCCCGCCAGAACCCGTTGAAGAGCAGATGCGAGGTCTCATGCCCCACCACCCGCAGCAGGGCCTTGCGGTCCGGGTTGTCGGGTACCGCTACGGCCTTCTTTTCGAATAAGGCCAAGCCGTTGGACCAGATCGGGGGATGGAACTCCCCGCTCAGGTAGGATTTGGCGTCCCGGTAAAGGTAGAGCTTTATGCGTTCCTTGGCCATCCAGGGCGAGAACATGCCCAGGTCCATGCGCAGGCGGTTGTGCATCTTCTCTAAGTCCATGACCAGGCCGGAGGGCGGCCAGGGCATCTCATGGGCTATGGCGAAATGCGGGGTCAAGGTCTCATGCCACTGCCAGCCTTGGGCTTCTTGAGCCCGGGCTGGGGCTAAAAACAGCCATAAAGCGGCGCAAAAGGCGGACATAGGCATCAGTTTATCAGATATGCTCGTTGTTTCCCATGGCGGATTTTGATAAAATACGTGAAATCCGATATTTCCACCCCCAAGGAGCATCATGGCCACATTGAGGACGCTTTTCCTGAATCCCCCGTCTTTCGCAGGTTTTGACGGAGGAGCCGGCGCCCGCTATCAAGCCTCCCGGGAGATCCGTTCCTTTTGGTTTCCCACCTGGCTGGCCCAGCCCGCGGCCATGATCGATAATTCCAAGCTTATAGACGCGCCGGCCGATGACTTGAGCCTGGAGCAGGTCCTGCAGATGGCCAAGGGTTTCGACCTGTGCATGATCCATACCTCCACCCCTTCTTTCGACAACGACGTCAAGGTGGCCGAGGCCCTTAAGAAGGCTTATCCGGACATGCGCGTGGGCTTCGTGGGCGCGCATGTGGCCGTGCTGGCGGAGCAGTCCTTGAAAGCCGCGCCGGTGCTGGATTTCGTGG
>JBAZVY010000245.1:0-3760 GCA_041660645.1 Elusimicrobiota bacterium
GCTCCGGCATAGCCCTGGCTTCGGCGCGGCTGGCCTTGGACGGGGTAGACGTTACCACGCAAGCCGCCGTGACCGTCTCCTCGGCCAGTTTCGGGCCGCTCGCGGCCTTGGCCCAGGGCACGCATACCGTGACCGCTCAGGTTGCGGACCTGGCTGGCAACATCTCCATCGCAGCTGCAACCTTCCTGGTGGATTCCGTGCCGCCGGCCACGGACTTGTTGGTGAATGGATCGTCGGCCTCGGCTGCGAACTTGATCATCATCTCTACCGACACGCTGGGTTTTGCCGCAGCCGATTCGGGCGCCGGCCCAGCCCAGACCTTCTACGCTCTAGACAACGGCGGCCAGCAAGTCTTTATATCGACCTTCAGTTTGTCCGCCGGCGTCCATTCGCTCGTTTATCACGGCGAGGATAATGCGGGCAATGTCGAAGCGTCCCGGCAGATATCCCTGACCGTACTGAGCACGGCCGCAGTCAGCATCATCGCGCGCCTAGACTATCCCTCGCCCCTGGCCCAGGGCGTGGAACAAGCCGTAGGCGGCGTAGTGGATATCCGGGGAGAGGCCTCGGGCGCGCAATTGAAGTCTTGGACGCTAGCGGTAGCGGTGGGTTCAGCCGCGGTATCCGGCTTTAGGACTATCGCCTCTGGCGCGGCTAACGCTTCCGGCCGCTTGGCGTTCTGGGATACCAAGACCCTATCCGGTTACTTCACGATCAAGCTGGCGGCAGTGGATGCCTCAAGCCGCACGGTCTCAGCCTCAGCCGCTGTATTCGTGGGCAGGCCGGTCATGGACTTCGCCATAGGCCGGCGCAATGCCAACGCGGTAGTTCGGACCATGGACGATCCCGAAGGCCTGGTGGTGCGGCCGGACGGCTGGATATGGGTCACGGCTGATGATTCGCGCCGGATCATCCTGGTCAGCTCCACCGGCGCTGTGGCCGCTACCGTGGGCACGGATGCGGCCGGGCCCTTCAAGTTCAAGCATCCCACGGGCCTGGCCTTGGACGCGGCCAACAATCTATACGTGGCGGACCGGGATAATGACCGCATAGCCAAGCTCTCGCCGGATGGTTCGCAGTTGCTATATGCGTTTGCCAGCGGCCTCCAGGGGCCCCATGACGCGGCCGTAGACGCGGACGGCTCGGTCTATGTGGCTGACACGGGCCACGGCCGAGTGCGGGTGTTCGCGGCTGATGGCACGGTGCTGCGCGACATCCGCATAGCGTCTCCGCACGGCCAAAGCAAACCCTGGGGCGTGGCTCTTTCCACAGCCGGGCTCTGGGTGTCGGACCGGGCCCAGCGCGCGGTCTCGCTGTTTACGCGCAGCGGGACATTGGTCAGGAAGCTCAATAACGTGGGCCGAGTACGCGGTGCGGCCGTAGATCGCGGCCAGGCGCTTTACGTGGCGGACCGGGACCATGACCGCATAGATAAATTCGATCCTAATGGCTCCCTGCTTTTGACCATAGGCCCGCGCGGCTGGGGCAGAGGCGAGGATTGCCCGCGCATGGATTTCTGGCCCGGTTCTTGCCTGTGTTCTTGGCGCCAGGCCCCGTGGGGCATGGGATTTAGACCTGCAGCCGGCTACTGGCTGCCGTACTTGAGCGACCCGGCGGATGCGGCCATAAGCCCGGACGGCGCCCTGTGGGTGGCGGATTCCGGGCATGACCGGATAGTGCGCTACGTCCTGCCGCCGGCAGCCGTGCCTGAAGCGCGCAGAGGCGTGATGGGCGTAGCCGAAGCTTCTAGCGATGAGACAGCCGCGCCCATGCCCGTGGCCAGCAAAGAGCCGGCCGCGCGGACGGTGGATCCGGAAAGCGGGGGCAAGGTCGAGCGCGACGACGGCACATCCGTGCGCATACCTGCCGGAGCCTTGAGCGCTGAGATCCGGATCACGGTGGCAAGCAGCGAAGATACCGGCGCTGCGCAGTCTGCTGCCCGCAAGGTCCTTAACCTGGCCCCGGCTTCCGACGAAATCGCTTACGGCCCGGAAGGCACGCTTTTCAGCGCGCCGGTACAGCTCACGCTCAGTTATGACCCGGCCCAGATAACGGCCAACAACCTGGACGAAGACAAGCTCAAGGTCCATTATTGGAACCCGGCCACGTCCGGTTGGGAAGCTTTGGACTCGATAGTGGATAAATCCGCCAAGACCGTGAGCGCCCGGACCGAGCACTTCTCAGTGTATCAGGTCATGGGCGGGGGGACTTCTCTGGCCGCGGCCTCGGATAATGTGGCTTTGGCCCAGATCGCCTGCAATCCATTGCGGCCGAACTGCAGGCCCATGCAGTTCAAGAACTTGCCGGCCAATGCACGTCTGCGCATCTACACTTTGACCGGGGCTCTGGTGAAGGATCTCAACGCCGATGCCGCGGGGCAGGCTAGCTGGGACGGGACCAATCAGAGCGGAGCCTCCGTGGCCAGCGGCGTGTATTTCATTTTCGCGCAAGGCAATGGAACCAAGAAGACGCTAAAGATAGCGGTCGAAAGATGATTACCCTAAAGAGGATTCTAGCAGCGGCCTTCGCCCTCAGCTTGCTGAGCGGGCAGGTTATTGCCGGGGGCTTCAGCTCTGCGGCCAAGGGCACGGCTGCTGGCCAATTCCTGCAATTGGGCGTGGGCGGCCGGGCCATGAGCATGGGGGGAGCTTATACCGCGGTCACGGATGATGCGGACGCTCTATATTGGAACCCGGCCGGTCTGGCGCAGGTCGAGAAGCGGGCCGCGACTTTCATGCATGCCGCATATCTTGAGTCGAGTTTTTACGACTATGCGGCTTATGCGCAGAATCTGGGAGCGTACGGCTCTTTTGGTGCGGGATTCCAATATCTTAATGCCGGTGAGATAACCCAGACCGACGCCGGCTACAACGAGACCGGAAAGTTCACGCCCTACGATTTGTCCGTATCAGCTGGTTATGCGCGCAAGCTCTACGGCCTGGGCTCGCTCCTGGAAGGCGGGGCATTGGGCGTATCAATAAAATATATCCGCTCGCACATTCTGACCACGGCCCAGACCTCGGCTCTGGATTTCGGCTTGATGAGCCCGGAGTACTTCGACCGCAAGCTGCGAATGGCGGCCACAGTGCTCAACCTAGGCGGTACGCTCAAATACCGGGACACGTCCGAGAACCTGCCCCTGACCTTCAAGGCCGGGGGAGCCTATCACATAACTAGTCGCTGGCTGGCCAGCGCGGACCTAGCTGCGCCCCGGGACAACAACCCCTATTTCGCGGCCGGCACCGAGTATCAGATGCCGCTTACCGGCGCCTGGAACGTGGCCGGCAGAATGGGCTACAACTCGCAGACTTTAAACGACGTGACCGGCATGACCGGCCTGTGCGTGGGCGCGGGCTTCGGCACCCGCGGCCTCAGCTTCGATTACGCCTTCGTGCCCTATGGTGGCCTCGGCATAACCAACCGATTCTCGGTCTCGGCGAGATTTTGAGCGTCCCCGGCCATTAAAGCTCTAAATATAGCACATCATACTTTGCATTTAAGCCGATTAAATGCTAATTATGAATACATGTTGCCAAGGCCATTCTGGACGCAGCGCATCGAAGCCGGCTGGCGCGAAGCCCCTATCATATGGCTTTCCGGGGTCAGGCGCTGCGGCAAAACCACCATCGCCAAATCCCTGGGAGAAGGACGAGCGCTGTATCTCAACTGCGACCTCCCAACCGTTGGGGACATGGTCAACGATCCGGCCCTGTTCTACCGAAATTGCGGCCGGGAACTGATAGTCTTTGACGAGGTGCAT
>JBAZVY010000246.1:0-3749 GCA_041660645.1 Elusimicrobiota bacterium
TGAAGATGTCGAACTCGCTGCCGTTCTTGAACGAATACTTGTTGTTGAAAAATCGGCCTTCCCGGGCCGTCTTGTACTGACCTCGGCGCAGCCACTTGGAGAACTCCTCGTCGTAATTGCGCTTGGCCGCGTTGGCGGTGGTCAGGATTCTCCCCCGATTGGGGCGCTTGAAATTGCGCAGGATCGGGACCGCGTCGAACCATGGGTTGCGGTAGCTGTCGCTCAGGTAAGACGCGATATTGGCCGCCAGGCAGGACTTGCCGCTCGAGTTGCCGGCGCGCAGGATGCACTTGAACGTGCGATTGGTACCCGCCTCGAAGCGGCGGCCGATCTCCAACAGGAACTGTTCGATGCGCCCGCAGGGAATGTAATACCGGCCACGCTCCTGATCCTGTCGACGGGCTACCTCGGCCTTGGCTTGCTCGGCTTCCAGGCTCAAGCGCACGGCCTCAGGTCGATGAAGTCGGACATCTTCGCCTGACCGCAAGCCACCGCGGCCAATTGCTCGTCGGTCATGTTCTGGTAGATGTTCACCTGCGCGCCGACGTTCTCCAGGGCGCCATGGGCTTCGAGGGACAGCTTGGCGCCTTTCAGGCGGACCTCATGATCCGGGACCGATGACTCGGCCACTTCGGTGGCGCCGGTCTCTGGGTCGACATGCTTCTCGGTAACGTGGGCGTCCTGGGCCTCGCTGATGACCCGCGCCGCCTTCTCCAACGAGGCACCGGCCGCGTCGAGGTGCTGGCTGATGTACATGCGCACAGCAGGCTTGGCCAGCGCCCCGTAGACCGTGTTGGGGCTGACCCCCAGCTCCCGGGCCAGGTGCGACTTGGGGACCGTGGTGTCTCTCAGATGCGCGTCGGCAATGGCTCGCTGGGTAGCGGTGATGGGCGAATCGCCACCAGTGGATGATTGAGCCGGCGGCTCACCGAACAGGACCTGGTTGCCTTGCCCCGGTTCGAGCGGTTGGTACGCGGGCTGAACTCTTGGCCGTCCCGAATCCTCACCGCCCGACGGGCTACCCACCGCCAATACTGGCCCTGATGCGGGCCCAGGTGCCAGAGCCCCAGGCGGCAATACTCCGGACGGCTGGCATCCAGCCACGACCCCGCTTGGCTCAGAACCCACTCGGGCAGGCTGTCCCGGCATGTCTGTCTCCTCGTCGAGCGTGGCCATTTTTTCCTCGCCCCCTTGCGCTTGGGCATGCATGGAGAATGTACCGCTCTCCAGGGCTAGATGTCAATGGGAAGCCCGCCAGGGAGGAGGCGGAGCCTGGGCGGCCCCGTCGGCCTGATGAGCGCAAGCCGAGCCCTGGCGGGCTAACGATCCGGCCGGGTCGTCAACCGCAGCCACGGAAAGGATAGCCGAATAGCGCGAGAACGTCAAGCCCCAAAAAATCAAGGCGGCCCCTCCCGCCGAGTGGAGGAGCCGCCTGGGTGCGGGGGCCGGAATCGCACCGGCGACCTATCGGTTATGAGCCGAGTGCTCTACTACTGAGCTACCCCGCGCGGATAATCTACATCAACCGACGCCGATGAGTCAAGCGCCGACGGCAGTCCGGGCAGTATCCGCCGCGTAGCCGACTGGTGGAGTAGCACCGCCCCGCCGGGCGACGGATCGACGCGGGCCGCTGGCCCAGGCACTGAGCGGGCAGGCCCAGGACCATTGATGTCATCGGCGCCGCCTGCGGGCCAGGCGGCCACCTAGCCCCGGCTCGGCAGCGTAGCGAGCCCGGACCGATGCCAATGCCTGGGCGTGCGAGTCGGAGTGACCAACGACCTCGCCCGTATCGCTCTTGACTATCGCCCATCGCCGCCCCTCTTGACGCACGTGCCAGGGCATCAGAATTGCAGGGCCGCGCCGGCGAACAGCCTGAACTGACCGCGCCAGCTCTTGGGATCGACCCAGCGCCCGCCATCGACCGGCTTGAACTGCCAGGCCGGGCCGAACGAGATCGACACGTCGCGGCCATCGCCCGGTACCGGGGCCAGTAGTTGCCGCAGGTTGGCGTACTGCCCCGGCGCCAGCAGGTCCAGCACCGAAACCGCCGCGCCCTTGACCACCGGGGCCAGGTTGGCGACCGGACCGACCGCCAGGAACGCCGAGCCACCAGCGCTGCGCCCGCCACCCAACGCCAGCGGCGACCAGTCGGCCTGGATCGAGCGGAATAGCGCGCCATCCCGGGTAGAGTGCGTAACGAGCGGGACCGCCGCTCCGCTATCCGGTCCCAGCGAGCCCGTGGGATCGGCGTAGACCCCGGCCACGACCTTGGGCGCCTTGGGATCGATGAGCCTGAAATACGGGCCCGCGGACGCCTGGACCGACAGCATGAGCAGCGCGAATACCACCTGCAATCTGCATCTGAGCATAGAGCCTCCTGGGCTGTTGCGGCATCTATGGGATAATACAGGACTGTCCAGAGACTGTCAATAGGTATCTATTATGTCCGCGCCGCTGCCTGGGCCCGCGCTGGCTGGGCGATTGGGGTAGGGGCCGCTGCCCGGACACGCCGAAAACGGCTAATGGAGCCCTAGGGCCTGGGACAGCCCGGGCAACCGACGCAGCACCACGGCCAGCTCATGGACGACTCGCAGGGAGGCGGTGGAGTGATGCGCAGCAGCAGGCGCAGCCAGTACGCTATCATACCGGCTGTCCCATCTGGAAACAGAAATCCTCGTCCCATTGCTTGGCCTTGGCCTCAAGCTCCGCGCGCTCCTCGAACGATAGAGGAGCTTTGAGGGCAATGCGATCCTTGATTGCCCGGATAGCTCTGCGGGACCAGTAGCCGCGCAGGAATGTGCGGGGGTGCTGGCCCTCCATTGGGGTAAATGGGTCCCATGGGATCGGCTGCTTGGTCGAAGGGTCTAGCGGATCGGGGTTTTTGGGGTCGGTCGAAAGCCCTATATTATTATCGGGCGCGGGCGCGCGCACATCTTCTCTTCTCTTCTCTTCTCTTCTTGGGGCGGACTTTGGAATCTTCTGGTCCGCATTTGGTAAGAGTTTTGATCCGCATTTGGACCCGAAATTATGCTGGAAATTCCTGAATCCAGAAAGTTCTATTTCGAGTTCATCTCCAACTAACTTGTATGTAAGTTTTGTTTTTCCGTCGTTTTTGGACGCCAGGATGGCAAGGAAGTCAATCAGTAGACCCGTCTTCGTGATCATTTTGGACGCCAAGTCGAGTCTGTGGATCCTCAGCACGTCACCCACACCCTCCTTATGGAGCACCTCTAATAGGGTCCACCAGAGCCATGCAAAGCCGCGCCCATGGATGCGAATTTGCTCTCGAATCCATGGGTCATTGTGGAAATTATTCGAGTGCTTAAGATAGGAAAGAGTATTGCTCATGCCGCCTCCTCAGAATCTTTTAATATCGCGCGCGTTGATTTCCCTAATAATTCGCGTCCCTTGCCGATGCATGTCTACTATTACTCTGGCCTCTTTTATGGCAAAGAATAACGGGCAAGACCAAAACTTGTCCTGGACTGTGTTCTTAACCTTCGAGCAAATACCCTGGTCCGGATCGCAGTAAACGCAGAAGTAACAAGTGCCCATCATCCCTCCCTCTATGCAAATAGGCCGCGCCCCGTCGTGCTGCTCCTGGCCTGGACGACCTGGGTAGGCGACGGGGCGCGGTTAAACTCTATGGTTGTCCAGGCCATTGTCACCGACTCTAGCAAATGCCTCCGGGTCTGTCAAGGAAAAATTACAAAACCACAGCAAACCCTGTAGTTTCTGTCAATGGAGTC
>JBAZVY010000247.1:0-3741 GCA_041660645.1 Elusimicrobiota bacterium
GCCGCCTCTTCCTGCACGCTTTCGACGCCATATTCTCTTTCTCTACGGCGCCGCTGCTGGCGCTCTCCCTATTGGGCTTCGTCTCCTTCTTGGTGAGCTTGAGCTGCGCCGTGGTCATCCTCGCGATGCGCCTGTTCGTCAGCGATAAGGTGCCTCTGGGTTGGGCCTCCACCATCCTGATGGTCATATTCTTGGGCGGCATCCAGCTCATCGGCATGGGCGTGCTGGGCGAATACCTCGCGCGCATATACGACGAGGTCCGCGGCCGGCCGCACTCCCTGGTGCGCCGGAAGATCCCCGATGACTCCGGCCGCTGAAGCGGCGCTTAGCCGTCTTAGATCATTCTACCGGAGTCCGCTTTATCTGCGTTGGTTCACGGCTATCCGCCTAGGCCATTCCGGATACGATATCGTAGAAGGGCATCTGCCGCGCGCGGGCCGGATCCTGGACTTGGGCTGCGGCTACGGGCACTTTTCCAATTTCGCGGCGCTGATGTCCCCGGAGCGGGAAGTCACGGGCATCGAGCTCAACGTCCGGAAACTGCGCTATGCCGACAAGGATCTGCCGCGCGTGGCCTTTAAGCAGGGCAGCGCCCTGGAGTTGGCCGGCGGCCATTACGACGGGATCGTGCTGCTCCATGTTTTGCACCATCTCGGCTCTTACTCCGAGCAGGAGCGTTTGCTGCGGTGGTGCGTGGAAAATCTGGCGCCCGAAGGCCGCCTCTTGGTCCTGGAAGTCGACGACCGGCCGTGGTGGAAATTCATCGTGGCGCATATCGTGGACCACGGACTTTATCCGGGAGACGGCATCTATTTCCGCAATAGAGCCGCTTACCTCGGGCTTTTTGGACGCCTGGGCCTGGACTGTGATGTGGTCCCGATGGAGTCGGGACGTCCTTTTCCGCACATCCTCTACGTCTGCCGGAAAAAGGCCTAGCCTTTAGGTCAGGGCTGGGCGCGCAACGCGCTCAGGCGCCGGCCGACCGCGCCGGTCTTTTGGCTCTCCAGAGGAGCCAGTATGCCCAGCGGCCCTCCGGGCAGCACCGCCGCGGGAGATGCGGGCGCGGGCGGCGTGGCCGAGGGACGCGCCGCGAAGGCGGCGGAGATATAGCCCCAGCGGGCGGGATTGCCGCGCAGCCAGGAGCGCGGCACCGAGGCGCGGATCGAGCGCTGCTGCGGGTCCACGGATACTTTGGCTGAGGCCAGGAATGCCGGAGCCGCACCGGATGCGGAACGCAGCAGTATGCCCCCGGCGGGGCTCACGCTCAAGGCGAACTCCCAGCAATCGCGGTTGAATACGAATGCGCCGCGGCCTTCCAGCAGAGTGCAGCTTCCCGCGCCCGGGACCTGGTTGATGTCTATGTAGGTATCCAAGACCACGCGGCCCAGTTCGGGGTTGCCGTAGCGGCCGGCAGCCGGCGCCGCGGCCGTGGATATGTCGAGGGCGGCCATTTTGTATGAGAACACGACCGAAGCCGCGTCCCACTGCACGCGCAGGCCGGCGATCTTCCAGGCCTCGGCCGCCTCTTTGGGCTCGCCTTCCGGCGCCCGGCTCAAACTGCCGGCGGGGTTCTGGAAATACAGCCAATCGGCGCCCTGCCCGGTGAGCACGGCGGTGGGCACGTCCTCCGCGCCGGGAACCGAGCCGGCCTGGTCCGGGCCGTCGAGCAGAGAGACGAAGAGTCCTCCCGGGACCGGCTGTTTCAGCTTGCGATATGCGGTCATCAGCTGCTGGCGCAGTTCCCGGTCCGCCCGCGCCGCTTCGCTTCCACCGGCCGCCAGCCTGCGATAGTAGCGGCTGGATTGCGCGGCATATAGGGCGTCCAGCGCTTCTTCCAAGGCTCTGAGGTCGGCGGCTCCGGAGTTCTGGTAGTTCTTGAACGCGGCGGCCGTGGTCCCGAAAGCCTTCCAAGCCGCTTCCTGCGCCGGAGACCCCGACCAAGACCCTTCGCCCCAGCCCGGCCAGCTGGGGAGCGATCCGGAGGCCGCGGCGGGCGCCTCGGACGGGGTGTCCGCGCCGGGGAGCGGAGCGGCCGGGTCCGGGCTCAGGCTGGCCGCTACCGTCTCCCATATCCAGGGCGGAGGTTGTTGCTTCAGTTCGCGCAGCAGGGCCAGCAGCGAACCGGCCGGCACCAGGCCTTGGGCTTCATCCAGCACGATGCGCGTCGTGGCGGTACCGGAAGCTGCCGGCATATCGGGTATCTCCGGGATGCGGCCTTCGGTCTTGAGCGCGAGGAAGGGCAAGAAGGGAGGACTGGCGGACGCAGGGCCGGCGGTCCCCTCCGGAGACATGGGGCCGGGGCCGACCGCGACCCAAGGCACGGACATGGCCTGGAATATGGGGGCCATATCCCCATCCGCGGCCCCGCCGCTGGGTACGAAACCGGCCGCAACGGCTCCCGGCAGGGAGTTGAATCTTTCTTGGCATAGGGCCAGGCGGTTGAGGCTGTCTTGGGGTTTGAGGGTCGGATAACGGCCGTGGACCGAGACCAATACCGGGTCTCCGGGCATGCGCATGGCCAATTCCAGGCGCCCGGAACGCAGCATCCCGGCTAGGGCGTCTTGGGTCGTCGGGGTCAGCATTTCCGGGGTCAGGGCTAGGGTCAGACGCAGGTCCCCATAGGATTCCATAAGTCCGGCCAAGGCCGGCCAGGCGCTGAAATCCTCGGCCGGCACGGCCAGCAAGGCCACGCGGCGGTCGCCGCCCCAGGCCAGGAGCCGGGCCGGGCCCAGCAGCAGCAGGGCCAGCAGCCCCGCCCTCAAGGCACGCTCCGCAGCGAGGTCTGCTTGCCGTCCGATCCCGTCTCGGACGGGGCCTTGGGATCGAACTGGGCCTGCCCGTCTACCAGGAAGAGATATCGATAGCGGCCGGGCGGCAGCGGCAGGATGACTTCCCAATTCTTGCCCGAGCGGCGCATGGCTATGGTCCCGGTCTTCCAGCCGTTGAAGTCCCCGATCAATTCCACGGTCTTGGCCTTGGGAGCGGGGATGCGGAATTCCTCAAAGGCCAGGTTTTTGTCCGGCGTCGGCCCGGTGTCGTTGCGCCGGTCCAGAAAATCCACCTTAGTGGGGCGTATCGTTCCGGGGGCTGAACCGGTCAGGAAGCTGTGGTAGCGTCGCGCGGCCCGCATGAGGACGGCGGAGGGCACGGCGGTTATGGCTATGAGCAGCGATGCGAAACCCCAGAAAGCAAGTTTATGGCGCAGGAATAATACGTCCATGGCTCCATATTATTACTTTGCGCGGATTGTAACAATGGGGTATAGTCTGAACATGCGATGCTTGGGCTGCGCCTTGGCCGTGCTGGTGTCGGCGGCGCCCGTGCTCCGGGCTCAGGATAACACCGCGGCGCTGGGCCTGCCCGCAGTCAGTACGGCTTCGGCGGAGGCGGATCGGCTTTATTTATACCGGCACCAAGGCGCCAATCTGGAGGCAGCGATATCTTTGTTGGAGGCTCAGCTGCGGGCCGCCCCGTCAGACCCGGCGTGGCTGTGGCGTTTGGGGCGCAGCCTGGTCCGGCAGGGCGAGCGCCAAGCCGGCAAGAAAGAAAGATTGGTTTTATATGGCCGCGCGGAGGGCCTCTTGCGCCAAGCCGTGGCCTTGAGCCCGAGCGACGCCCAGGCGCATTTTTGGCTGGGGCTGGCCATGGGCAGGCGCGGGCAGGCGCGGGGGATACTGCGGTCGCTGTTTCTGATCGGGCCGTTGCGCCAGGAGATGAGCACGGTCTTGGCTTTGGACCCCC
>JBAZVY010000248.1:0-3698 GCA_041660645.1 Elusimicrobiota bacterium
TCATAGACGTCAACACCAAGCGCACTTGGCCCTTGGTGGTGCGCGTGCTGCGCCGGGAGAAGGTCAAGACCAAGGCCGGGCGCTTCTCCTGCCTGGTGGTGGAGCCGGGCATGCGCGAAGAGGGCATATTCATCCAGAAAGGCCGCAAGCTGCAGTTGTGGCTAACGGACGACGACCGCAAGGTCCCGGTGCTCATGCAGGTCGAGGTATTTTTCGGGCATGTGACGGCCCGTTTGGCCAAAATGTTATAATCGCGTATAGGACTCTTATGAGCTCGAAATCCGAGTCTGCCCGTCTGCGCCGCATAGTAGCCCGCTTCCCCCGCACCCGCATCCTGGTCGTGGGCGACCTTATGCTCGACCAGTTCATCCGCGGCGGAGTCTCGCGCATATCTCCCGAGGCGCCCGTGCCCGTGGTCCAGGTCAAGGCCGAGACCTTCGTGCCCGGCGGCGCCGGCAACGTGGCTTTGAACCTGGCCGCCCTGGCCGCCCGGGTGGAGATCCTAGGCGTGATCGGCGACGACCACGCCGGCGGCATGCTTCAGGACGATTTCGCGGCCGGAGGCATCGAGACCGGCCGGCTGGTCTCGGACCCGCAGCGCGTGACTTCCCAGAAATGCCGGGTCATAGCCGAGCATCAGCAGGTGGTGCGTTTCGACCGGGAGACGGTCCGTCCCCTGGCGCCCGAGGTGGAGGACCGCGTCATCGCCGGCATAAACGCGGCCCTGCCCCAGACCGGGGCCGTGATCCTGTCCGACTACGGCAAGGGCGTAATAACCCGCCGGGTCCTGCGCGCCGCCATAGCCGGCGCCCATCGCCGCGGCATCCCCGTGACCGTGGACCCCAAGATCGAGCATTTCAACCTGTATCGCGGCGTAGACTGCATCACGCCCAACACCTTGGAGGCTTGGGCGGGCATGCGGCGGCCGGCCCGTCCCGGCGCGCAAGCCCTGGAGGAGCTGGGCTGGGACATCCAATCTCGTCTTAAAGCCCGCTCCGTGCTCATCACCCGGGGCCCGGAAGGCATGAGCCTGTTCGAGCCCAAGGGACGGCTTACCCATATCCCCACCCGGGCCCGCGAGGTCTACGACGTCACCGGCGCCGGAGATACCGTCATATCCGTGCTCACCTTGGCCTTGGCCTGCGGCGCCCCGATCCGCGACGCGGCCGCCATCTCCAATTACGCGGCCGGCATAGTGGTGGGCAAGCTGGGCACCGCCTCGACCAGCCCGGCGGAAATACTCGAGGCGCTCAAGTGAGCGCGGACTGCCTCATCGTCATCCCGGCGCGCTTCGGCTCCACGCGCTTTCCGGCCAAGGTCCTGGCCCGCTTGGGCGGCCGGCCGGTGGTGGAGTGGTGCTGGCGGGCCGCGGTCGCGGCCAAGGTCGGGCCCGTGCTCGTGGCCACCGACCATCCCGAAGTCTGCCGGGTGGTGGCGGCTTTCGGCGGTCGAGCGGTCATGACCCCGGCGTCCTGCGCCTCGGGCAGCGACCGCGTGCATCTGGCCGCGCGCGGCCGGCGCGAACCCCTGGTGATGAACCTTCAGGGCGACACTCCTTTCGTGAAGCCCGCCACTCTGCGCCGGGTGGCTGAGATATTGAAGCGCCGGCCTTCGGCCGACATCGCCACCGCGGTCATGGCCCTGCGCGACGATAAGCGCAGCGCCGATCCCAACGTGGTCAAGGCGGTGCTGACCCGCGAGGGCCGGGCCCTGTATTTCTCCCGGTCCCCCATCCCCTATCCCCGCGACGGCGGCCCGGTCCTGCGCTACGAGCACATGGGCATATACGGCTTCCGGCGCAAGACCCTGGAGCGCTTCGTGGGCCTGCGGCCCAGCCCTCTGGAGCGCTGCGAATGCTTGGAACAGCTCCGGGCCATGGAAGACGGCATGTCCATATACGCGGCCGTGGTGTCCGAGACGCCCGTGGCCATAGACACGCCCGCGGATCTCAAGCGCGCCGAGCGCATCCTCCGGCTGCGCCCAAGAGGAAGCCGATGACCAAGTATATATTCGTGACCGGCGGAGTAGTGAGCTCGTTGGGCAAGGGCATATCCGCCGCTTCCATAGCCCGCCTGCTCCAGGATCGGGGCTTGTCCGTGACCATGCTCAAGTGCGATCCCTACATCAACGTGGACCCCGGGACCATGAATCCGTTCCAGCATGGCGAGGTGTTCGTGACCGAGGACGGGGCCGAGGCCGACCTAGACCTGGGGCATTACGAGCGCTTCCTGGGCCGGGATATGCACAAGACCAATAATTTCACCGCGGGCAAGGTCTACGAGACGGTCATCTCCCGCGAACGCAAGGGCGATTTTTTGGGCGCCACGGTCCAAGTCATCCCCCACATCACCGATGAGATCAAGAACCGCTTCCGGGCCGTATCCAAGAGCGAGGACATCGTCATCATCGAGATCGGCGGCACGGTGGGCGACATCGAGAGCCTGCCCTTCCTGGAGGCCGCCCGGCAGATGGGCTTGGAAGCCGGCAAGGACAATGTGCTCTACGTGCACGTGACCCTCATCCCCTACATCCGCGCCTCCGAGGAACTCAAGACCAAGCCCACCCAGCACAGCGTGGGCAAGCTGCGGGAGATCGGCATCAACCCGGATATCATCATCTGCCGCACCGAGCGGCCGCTGAACTCGGACATCAAGGCCAAGATCAGCCTGTTCTGCAACGTGCCTAAGGAATCCGTGTTCGAGGCCAACGACGTGTCCAGCATATACGAGGTGCCCTTGTTGTTCCACAAGCAGGGCTTAGACGACCAGATCACCATGCTTTTGCGCCTGCGCACGCAGGCCAAGGACATGGACTCCTGGGTGGCCATGGTGGAGAAGCTGCGCCAGCCCAAGCATGAGGTGACCATCGGCCTGGCCGGCAAGTACACCGATTATAAGGACGCCTATAAGTCCGTGAACGAATCCCTGATCCATGCCGGCATAGCCAACGGCGCGCGCATCAACGTCCGTTTCGTGGACACCACGGACTCGGACCTCCGCGCCAAGCTCGCCGACGTGGACGGGATACTGGTGCCCGGCGGGTTCGGGGACCGGGGCGTGGAAGGCAAGATCGGAGTGGTGCAGTTGGCCCGGGAGGAACGCATCCCCTATTTCGGCCTGTGCCTGGGACTGCAGGTGGCGGTCATCGAGTTCGCCCGCAACGTGTTGGGCCTGGCCGGCGCCAACTCCACCGAGTTCGAACCGGCTACCCGCTATCCCGTCATAGACCTATTGCCCGAGCAGAAGTCGGTCCAGGCCATGGGCGCGAGCATGCGCCTGGGCACCTACGAATGCGCGGTCAAGAAGGGCAGCCTGGCCTACAAGGCCTACGGAGCGGCCAAGGTATCGGAGCGCCACCGGCATAGATTCGAGGTCAATAACAAGTTCCGCAAGCAGATCGAGGCAGCCGGACTGCGGGTCACGGGCACGCATCCGGCCCAGGACCTGGCCGAGATCGTGGAACTCAGCGGCCATCCCTGGTTCTTGGCCGTGCAATTCCATCCCGAGTTCAAGAGCCGGCCGGACCAGCCCCATCCCTTGTTCCGCGATTTCGTGGCCGCGGCCCTGGTCCGCCGCGCCGCGCAGTCCCAGGAGCGTGCCGCCCATGGCCGCTAGACCCGTCCGCAGCGTGCACGTGGACGTCTCCGGCGCGGTCTTCGGCAATGACCTGCCGCTGGGCTACATCGCCGGGCTTTGCGC
>JBAZVY010000249.1:0-3670 GCA_041660645.1 Elusimicrobiota bacterium
AGAGCCTTGAAGATATTCGAGCGCATCGTAGTCGTCGCCGGCCTGATCACCCTAGCCGTCCTGTTTTGGAAGTTCGACCCGGCCGTGGTCTGGTCCCATGTGAGCATGGTGGGTTGGGGCTTTCTGATCGTCCTGCCCCTGCAGTTCTTGGACCACGCCTTCAACGTCTGGGGCTGGCGCTTCGCTTTCGCTCCGGAGCATGCCCGGGTCATGTCCTTCGGACGCCTGCTTTGGGTGCGCGTGGCCGGAGACGGCGTCAACTATCTCACCCCCAGCGGCACCATAGCGGGCGAGATCGTGCGTCCGGCCATGCTGGGGCCGACCTTGCCCGCGGAAGTGCGCAACTCCAGCGTGGTGGTGGCCAAGTTCTCGCAATCCTTGGGCCAGGCCCTGTTCGCCCTTATCGGCATGCTCGTGCTCCTGCCCGTGCGCCTGGGATTCTTGCCCGGACGCCAGATCTACGCGGGCCTAGGCGGCGCCCTGTTCATCCTGCTGGGCGTGGTGGCGGCCATAGTCCTGCTCGTGTCGCGCCGCGGCGACGGCAGTTATTTCTGGCGTTGGCGGGGCGACCGGGGCCGCATCCGCGGGCAGATGAGCCGATACCTGCGGGTCTATCCCGGCCGCTTCGGCATGTCGACTTTTCTGTTCATGATCGGTTTCGCCACCGGCGCGGTAGAGGTCTTCGTCATATGCTGGTTTTTGGGCCTGCGCGTGGACTGGGTGACCGCGCTTTCCATCGAAGTCTTATCCGTGGTGATAGATTCCGTCATGTTCATGGTGCCGGCCAAGGTGGGCACCCAGGAAGCGGGCAAGACCGCCATCTTCGCAGGCTTGGGCATGCCCGCGGCCCAGGGGCTGGCTTTCGGGGTGGTGCGCCACATGCGGGAATTGATATGGGCCGGGGCCGGATTTTTGATCTATGCCTGGGATCGCCGCCGCCGGGCTAGGGCCGCGCGCTTAGAAGCTCTATGCCCGCTTCCCGGATCGCCTGCCGTACCCGCGGACTGAGCAGGCTGCGCAATTCGGTCACGGTGCGGTGCGTGCGGGTAGGCCGGCCCGACATCTCCGACCCCGGCTCCGTAGTGGGATGGAAGTATATCTCGGTCCGGCCTTCCGGCAAGCGGCGCAGCAGCCACAGCAGATAGTCCTCGGTCATCATCCCGGAATGCAGCATGCCGAAGGAGCGCGTCAACTCCAGGTCCCGGGCCGAGCCCTTCAGGGCCAAACCCAGGGCCCAATAAGCCGCGGACACGGCCAATTGCGGCAATATGGCAGGCGCGGCCGCCCCGCCGGCTTCGGCCTGATAGCCCAGGCTGGCCGGCAGCTCCCCGCCCGGCCAGCGCAGGCGGCTGACCCCGAAACGCTTGGCGACCCGGACCAGGATCGGGAACACTGCGGGATGGACGTGCACATTCATGTGGCTGTCCACATGGCTGGGCTTGAGGCCCCAGGCCAAAAAGCGTTCCAACTGGCCGGACAGCGAGTCTTCCAGGCGGCGGCGTTCTTCCCGGTCCCAGAGCAGGCGCAGGCCCCAGGCCGCCGGCGCCTCGGCGCACAGCACCAGATGCACGCCGACCCCCAAGCCGGGATTGGCCTGGGCCTGGGCCGCGGCGTCGGCCGCGGCCGGGCCGTCTACCATGAGGCTGGCGAAACGCAGGATGCCGGTCTGGAACGCGGACACCACCGCGTCGTTGACCGCCAGGCTGGCGCCGAAATCGTCGGCATTGACTATGAGTTGGCGGGGGATCACTGTGCGGGTACGGGCGCGGATATCATGTCGAGCCGGCAGGGGGTCCCGCCTCGCGCCACGATGGTGGTGAGGTAGGGCACGGCGGTGGCCGTGTAATCCGTTTTGGAGTATTTGCAGTTGCAGCCGCCCAAAGTGCCCGGGGTGACTATAGAATACCCCAGGGCCGCGATCGCCGCGCCCGCGCTGCAAGACAGCCCGGCGTTCGGCGACGGGGCGGAATTCCAGGCCGACATGATGGCGTTGAAATGTCCTTCCGCGTTCTTGCGGGCGCTGACGCCTTCGGTGTTGCGCAGTATCATGGTCTGGCGCAGCATGAGCATGCGCATGATCCCGGCCGCGATGACCGCCACCACCATCGAGATCACCAGGACATGGATCAGAACATAGCCTTTTTTATTCATGCTCAATCCGCCGGCGAATTGTAGGGTTTGTTCATCTTGATAGAGGTCCGGACCAATACCGTCCTGGGTATGGGCGCTCTAACCGTGGGGCAGGGGTCGCCTACGGCATAGCGCAATTCCACCCCCCCGAAGTCGTCGGCGCGCGCGAAGAAAGACAGGCCCGGAGTGCAGTTGCTCTTATTGGCGGCGTAGCCGGCGGGCGGGTAGCGGTAGAAGCCCCGGGCTATGACTTCGTAGCCCGCGGACCCGCAGGCCGGCGCGGGCATGGGGCAGAGCCCGTTGCGCGCGTAGCGCAGCAGGAACGGGACCCCGCCGATGCTGGCCATGCAATAATGGAAAGCTTTCACGCCTCGGCTGGGATCTATGACCACGCCGCCTTGCCGGGAATAGTTCTCGCAGCCGTTGAGCACGTCCGAGGTCCCGGCCGCGGGCACGGCCAGGCTGCTGGCGTCCTGGAGCTGCCGGTTCATGAGCATCAACCCATAAAGATTCTCGCCGGTCACGCTGCCTTTGGCCGAACCCTCCATATGTTGGCGGATCATGTTGGTCGACACTTCCATGACCGCCATCAGTATCAGGCTGGAAAGAGCCAGCGCGATCAGCAGTTCCAGCAAGGTGACGCCGCGGTGTTTGGAGTTCATGGCTATTCCGTCCAATCCACCCGGACTTTGATGCTGGGGTAGCAGTCCCCGGGCAGGGAAGTCGGGCCGGTCACCGGGTTCATCGGGCAGGCGGCCGCGGACGGCAGCCAGGCCACTTCGTATGAGATGCTGGCGCCCGACATGCCCGCGATCTCGGGCGGCAGATAGGAAAGCGGCAGATTGTGCACTCCGGCAGTCAGCGCGTAGAGGCCGCCGATCTGCCAGCTCGCGGCGCCGGGTAGTCCCCCGGAGGGGCCGGCGATCAGCGTGTTGCTCACGTCGCTGGTTATGTAGTTGCGCATTTTTTGCGCCACCGCGTTGGCGGCTTGGGTGGCGGCCATCTTGCGGTCGAGCTTGGGGCTGGCCTCTTTGCTGGTGAGCGCGATGGAGAATACGGCCGAGACCATGACCGCGGTCAGCAGTATGGCTATCACCACTTCCACCAGCGTGTAGCCTGGGCGCGACTTCATCATGCCTCCAGATACGGACTCGACCCGACGGCGTCAGTTGCTCGGAGCCGGCGGTCCGTTCGTCCCGCCGCACGCAGGAGAGCAGGTCACCGCACTGTTTTTGTTCATGGTATATGCCCAACTGGAATAGGCTCCGCTTCGGCGCGAGGCCCGGGCCACATAGTTGGTGGCGGCGGCGTCATCGGCCGCCGTGAATATGTAGTCCTTGTTGTTCCAATCGTCGCTGGCTATGTATTTGCAGCCCACCAGGTTGCTGAGCGGGTGGGAGCCGCTGGAACAGGTCGTGGAATTGCTCGCGTTGGAGAAGATCCCGGTAAGGTAGGTCCCGTTGTGATCCAGGGCATACATGCGGTTGGCCGTGCCGATCATGATCAGGGTGCTGACCGCGGTCTGGCCCGGCCGTTCTCC
>JBAZVY010000250.1:0-3660 GCA_041660645.1 Elusimicrobiota bacterium
ATTGCAGGCCCTGAAGCGGGAATATGCCGATAAGCGCGGGCTTTTTGTCCGGGTGCGGTGTTTCGACCCCAGCGCCTACCCCCAAGATACGCCGGTGCATGCTGCTTTCATCGCGGCCGGGTTCCAGGCCCAAGATAAGCCCTACTACATGACCATACTCATGGATATTTCTCCCAGCCTGGAGACCTTGCGGAAAAACCTGCTGCCGCGGTGGCGGCGTAACCTGGTGAAGGCCGAGAAGAACAATCTTACGGTGCGTTGGGGAATGGGTTCGGAGCATTACGGAGTGTTCCGGGCCTTGAGCGACCAGATGTTCGACCGCAAACATCCCGAGAAATGGTTCGATCCGGATTTTGAAAAATACTGGGCGATCCAGGACCGCCTGCCTGAAGACCTTAAGATGGCGGTCGTGATCTGCGAGTCTGAGGGCGAGCCGGTGGCAGCCAACGTGCTCTGCGCCATGGGCAATACCGGGATGTATCTGTTCGGCGCTACGGGAGAAAAAGGGGTCCGGGATAATCTCTATGCCGCTTATCTGCTGCAGTGGGCGTGCATCCAGTGGCTCAAGGATAAGGGCTATGCGCGCTACGATTTGCGCGGCTACCATCCCGAGCGATTCCCCGGGGTCTCGCAATTCAAGTCCGGCATGGGCGGGGATATCGTGGATTATGCCGAATTCCGGGTCTGCTCGAACCGTCTGGTCGGCCCGCTGATCGTTTGGGCCGAATGGGCGGCGCTGCGCCTGCGCTGGTTGAAGTCGTTCTTGAAAAAGCAGCTGGATCGCCAGACCGGGGCGTCCCAGGCGGCATCATGATGGCCGCGATCGCGCGCAAGGCGTTGTTCTGGGTTCTGGATGCGATATCCGGCGGACCGATACGGAGCCATCTGCGCAGTATCCGGCAGGTGACGGAAGACATGTCCCTTTTGGCGGGACATCAAAATGCCCGGCTGCGTGCGCTCCTGGCCCATGCGGTCAAGACCACGCAGTATTACCAGGGACGCGACGTCCGGGGCGGGCTGGCCGCTTTCCCGGTCGTGGATAAGAACCTCATCCGGGATTCATTCCCGAGGTTCCGCTCTTCCGCGTTCGCAGGTAAAAAATTGAAGACCATGGAGACCAGCGGCTCGACCGGGACCCCTTTTAAAGTGGTCCAGGATGCCGGCAAGCGTCAGCGGGTGCTGGCGGAACTCATCTATTTCAATGCGCTCGTGGGATATCAGGTGGGCGACCGGCATGCGTTCTTCCGCACCCTGGAGCCTAGTTCCCGCAAAAACGCGGTCAAGCTATTCATGCAGAACGAGGTCGAGTTCGATGTCCGGGCTTTGGACGCCGAGGTCTTCGAGCGTCAACGCCAGGTCCTGCGCGGAGACCGGGACATCGGGATACTCATCGGATATTCCAGCGTCATGTACGACCTGGCCCGCCACGTCATTGCGCGCGGCGATACTCCGGCCTCGTTCGGGATCAAGGGCGTACTCTGTCTGTCCGAGCCCCTTTATCCGAAAATGCGCGCGGCCATCCGACAGGCTTTTGACTGCCTGGTCTTGTCCCGCTACTCCAATCAGGAGTGCGGTGTTCTGGCGGCCGAGTGCCCTAGCTGCCAGCGCTTCCATCTGGATACGGCCAGCTATTTCTTCGAGATACTGGAATTGGATGGGGACCGGCCGGCGGCCCCCGGCGCGCCCGGGCGCATCGTGGTCACCGACCTCTATAACTATGCCCTGCCCATGATCCGGTATGATACCGGCGATATCGGCTCGGTCATCCCCAGCGATTGCGCCCGGTTCCGGACGCCCATCCTCAAGTCCTTGGAAGGACGGCGCTTGGACAGCATATATGATACGGCGGGACGGCGGCTGGGCTCCTTTGTGACGGATGTGATATTCGAGAGTCTAGGCGGCTCGGTCCGGCAGTTCCAATTCATCCAGGAAGCCAAGGCCAGCTATCGCCTGCGTCTCTGTGTAGACAGTGCGTTCGCGCAGGAGCGCTCCGTGGTGGAGGATCTGAAGGGGATATTAGGACCGGATGCTCTGATAAACATCGATTATGTCGATGGAATACCGGTCTTGAGTTCGGGCAAGCGGAAATATGTCGTCAATGAGTATAGACCAAAGGATGAAGATGTCCATGACTGAAGGCCTAATCCTCGGATAGGCCTATTGGGCCGAGTGTCGGCCCCTAATGGCCCTGACGCGATACTCCGGCTCCGGCTACACTAGGAGTATGACCCACCAACCATCCTTGAAAGGCTATGACGTACCCGACATAAGCGAGTCCAGTTCGGTCTCCCAGCGCCGGATACTCATGATGCTCATGGATCTGACCGGAGTCCTGGCCGCGTACATCTTGGCCTTCCTGTTGCGTTTCGATTTCGTTTTGGATGGCTACCATGCCCATATCCTCTTGACCACTTCGCCGTACATCATCCTGACCTATTCCTGCGCGGCTTACTATTTTGGAGTGCATCGCGGATTGCGGCATTTTGCGAGTTTTGGAGATATCGTCAATATCGCCAAGGCCATAGCCTTGACCGCGGTGATCCAGGGCGCGCTCGTGCTGTTCGTGACCCAGGGCCGATTCCCGCGCTCGGTCCTGCTCCTGACCCCCATGATCTCCTTCCTGATGAGCTGCGGTAGCCATGCCTTCGTGCGTTATTTCAAGTCATACTGGCGCACCCGCGAGGTCGAGTCGGGCCAGATGCGCACCGCGGTCATCATCGGAGCCGGCGATTTCGGAGAACTGGTCTATCGGCAGATGCGCACGGACGACCATGTCAATTATCGTATCGTGGCTTTCTTTGATGAGGATCCTCATAAGTGGGGCATGCGACTGCACGGCGTGCCGGTGGCCGGGCCGATATCCGGCTTGGCCGAGTTCCTCCGCCGCCGGCCGGTGCACGAAGTCATCGTCGCGGTCTCTCATGCCCGCGGGCAGGCCGTGTCGGCCGTGGCCGAGACCCTGCGCCAGCTCGATAAGCGGCCCAACGTCAAGGTCGCGCCGGGCATCGAGGGCATGCTCCGTTCTTCCGGGGCTGGCGGCAATCCGCGCCAGGTCCAACCCGCCGATCTGCTCAATCGTAAAGAGGTCCGCCTGGATGCCGTGCGCATCGCGCGCTCCATAGAGGGCAAGACCGTGCTGGTCACCGGCGCGGGCGGCACCATCGGGGGCGAACTGTGCCGTCAGATCGTGGGCTATAAGCCCAAGACCATCCTATTGCTGGAGCAGCATGCCACCGCGCTTTTCTATCGCGAGGCTGAAGTCCGAGAGAAGATGCCCGGAGTCAAGGTGGTCGGCGTACTCGGCGATATCCGCGACCAGAGCCTGTTGGACCGGGTGTTCCGCGAGCACAAGCCCCAGACCGTTTTCCATGCGGCCGCGCATAAGCATGTGGTCCAGCTCGAGTCCAACGTTCAGGAAGGCGTGAACAATAACGCGGTGGGCACGTATCATCTGGCCGCGCAGGCCGACAAGCACGGCGTGGAATCCTTCCTTTTTATATCGACCGATAAGGCCGTGCGCCCCAGTTGCGTGATGGGCGCCACCAAGCGCGCCGCCGAGATGGTGATCTCGGATTTCGCCCGGCGCTCCAAGACCCGCTTCATGTCCGTGCGCTTCGGCAACGTGCTGGGCAGTTCCGGCTCGGTGCTTAAGATCTTCCC
>JBAZVY010000251.1:0-3656 GCA_041660645.1 Elusimicrobiota bacterium
AGAAGGAGAACGCCGGGGTAGCCCGGGCCCTCGGGCTGATGTTCGCCGGCCCGGGGCTCAAGGGCAAGATCGACGTGTTCAAGCCCGGAGAACATGCCGGTCCCTACCGCTGGGTAGGCATCGACAACCGCTACTTCCTGGCCGCGGCCTTGCCGGCCGGAGAAGAATTCGGACCGGCAACGAGCGCCGCCCCGCCGCAGATACTGCTCAAGGCCCGCAGCGTGGAGATCGCTCCCGGAGGCGAACGAGTCTGGGAGATCCCATATTTCCTGGGCGCCAAGAGCCATATCCGGCTGAGCCGCTACCAGCTCGGCCTGGAACGCTCCATCGATTTCGGCTTCTTCGCCCAATTAGGCCGCTTCGTGCTCCGCATACTGTATTGGCTGCACGGCTTCATCGGCAATTGGGGCTGGTCCATAGTGATACTGACGGTCTTGATCCAGACCGTGCTCTTTCCGCTCACCTACAAGAGCATGAAGGCCATGGCGGCCATGAAGAAGCTGCAGCCCGACATAGCTCGGCTCCAACAAAAATACGCCAAGGACCCCAGCCGGCTCAACGCCGAGACCATGGAGCTCTACAAGAAATCCGGCGCCAACCCGATGGGGGGCTGCCTGCCCATGCTCTTGCAGATGCCCGTGTTCATAGCCCTGTTCAACTCCCTGCGCAACTCCTGGGAACTGCACGGCGCGTCCTGGATGTTCTGGGTCCGCGACCTCTCGGCCAAGGACCCCTATTACGTACTGCCCATAATCATGGGAGCGGTCATGTTCCTGCAGAACCGCATGAACCCGGCCGCGACCAGCGACCCGACGCAAAAGACCATGATGACCTGGATGCCGGTGATATTCACCTTCATCTTCATATCCACCCCGGCCGGCTTGGTATTGTACTGGCTGACCAGCAGCATCATCAGCGCCGGCATACAGCTGGCCCTCAAGGACCATTTCGCGCAAGCCTGAGGATTTGTCGCAAGGAGGAATACCAAAATGATCGAAGAGACCGAAAGTGAAGGAAAGAGCGTATCCGAAGCGGTGGAAAGCGCCCTAAAAAAGATGGGCCTGAACCGGGACCAAGTCGAAGTCCAGATACTGCAGGAAGCCGCATCCGGGATACTGGGATTCGGGAGCAAACTCGCCCGCGTCAAGATAACCCGCAAACATTGGGGCACGCTGTCCCAATCGGAGCCGCAGACCGAGAAGCCCGCCCCGCGCGAGCGCTCACGCGGCAGCCAGAGCCGTCCACGCCAGGAGCGCGGCCCAGCCCGGGAACCCCGGGAGCGCAGCCGCCGCGCCAGCCCGCCCCGGCCCGAATCCCGGCCCGAGTCCCGGCCGGAGTCCCGACCGGAGTCCCGGCCCCGCACCCGTCCGGAATCGGACCCGCCTGCCAGCCGCCCCCGGCCCCAATACCAGCAACCGCGTCCGGAGCCGGCCCAGCCGCGTCTGGCCCCCGTACCCGCGGACACGGGCAACGCCTGCTCCGTGGCCGAATCCACGCTCAAGGAGCTCCTCGGGCTGATGCAATTCTCCGAAGTCGGCGTAGCCACGCGCTGGGATGCGGAACAGGAACGGGTCAAGGCCAACGTCAAGACCGCGGAATCCGAACGTCTCATAGGGCCCGGCGGCAAGACCCTGGAGTCCCTGCAATTCCTAATAACCCTGCTGGTCAGCCGCCGAGCCGGCTCGCCCGTGGCCGTGCAAGTAGACACCAATGATTACTGGCAGAAGAAGGAGAACGAGATACTGTCCCAGGCCCTCAAGGGCATCGAGATCGTGCGCAACACGGGCAAGCCGTTCCGTCTGCAGCCCATGGACGCGCCCATGCGCCGTCTCATCCACAAGAGCCTGGCCAACCACCCCGACATCATGACCGCCTCCGAAGGCGACGGGGCCTGGCGCAAGATCGTATTGCGGCCCAAAAAATAAGGATGACGGCTCGGATTGACTGACACCATAGCCGCCATAGCCACGCCGCCGGGCTCCGGCGCCCTGGCAGTGCTGCGTTTGAGCGGTCCGGAAGCGCTCCGGACCGCGGCCGCGGCATTGCATCTGGACGCCGGGGCCTGGACGCCGCGCCAAGCCGTGGTGGCCTCGGTCCACGACCAGTCCGGCCCCCTGGACCAAGTCGTGGCCGTGTACTTCCCCGGGCCGCGCAGCGCCACGGGCGAAGACTTAGTGGAGATCTGCTGCCACGGCTCTCCCTATATACAGAAGAAGATCTTATCCGCGCTCATGGAGTCCGGCGCCCAGCCGGCGCGTCCGGGAGAATTCACCCAGCGCGCGTTCCTGAACGGACGCCTAGACCTGGCCCAAGCCGAAGCGGTGTGCGACCTCATAGCCGCGGGCACGGAGGCGGCGCATCGCACCGCCCTGCGCCAGCTCCAGGGGGGGCTTTCGCGCGAGATCGCCCGCCTGCGCCGGCCCATACTCGACTCGCTAGTGGAGCTGGAAGCCGGACTCGACCATCCGGAAGAAGACATCCCGGCCTGTCCAGCGCATGAAGCCGCGGTCAGATTCTTGCGCCTGGCGGAACCGATAGGCCTGCTGGCCGATACGTTCCGCAGCGGCCGGCTGCTGCGCGAAGGCGCCCGCATATGCATAGTGGGCCGGCCCAATGCCGGAAAATCCAGCCTGCTCAACGCGCTCCTCGGCTGCGACCGCGCCATCGTATGCGAAGAACCCGGCACCACCCGGGACACCATAGAAGAGCCCTGCGACCTGGGCGGACTGCCCGCCCTGCTCATAGACACCGCCGGCCTAGGCCTGGACCCCCGCAGCCCGGCCGACGCCGCCAGCCTGCTCCGCACCGATCAAGCCTTGAACACCAGCGACCTCACGCTGCTGCTCATAGACGGCGCCCGCCCCCAGACCGAGGGCGACGCGGCGGTCCACCGCAGCATCCTGGAATCCTCCGCCCGCCACGGCCGGCAAGTACTGACCGTTTTAAGCAAGTCGGACTTAGGGCCGCGGCCCCAACCCGGCCTCGGGGCGGATTGCACGGTCTCATCCCGGGACGGCTGCGGCTTGCCCGAACTGCGGCGCCTGCTCAGGACCCGGCTGGCCCCGGATCACGGACGCCCGTCGGCTTCCGATACGGCCGTCACCTCCCAGCGCCATCACGACGCCTTACGGCGCTGCGGCCGGGAATTGCGCGCCGCGGCCGCGGCCGCAGACCGCCAGCCCGGCTGCTGGGAAGAACTCGCGGCCCGGCACCTGCGCGACGCCTTGGCCGCCCTGGACGAGGTCACCGGTCCCGCGGCGCCGGACGAGCTGCTGCAAGAGATCTTCTCCAGATTTTGTCTAGGTAAATGAAGGAGGACGCAATGCAATCCAAGAAGAACAAGCCCAAATCGAACCCGGCGCCGGCCGTGCCCCAGACTCCGGTAGGAGACATAACCCTGGAGCAGCAGATCATAGGCGCCGTGTTCCTGGGCAAGGTCGCGAATTACTATTCCCATCTCCAAGTGGCGGCCATACCACTGGAAAAACCCCTGGCCGTGGGCGACACCATCCGCATAAAAGGCCATACCACGGACTTGACCCAGAAGGTAGAGCGCATGCAGGTGGACCGTCTGCCCGTGCAGAGCGCCTCGCCCGGCGAGACCGCGGCCATCGAGATCGCGGACAAAGTCCGGCTCGGAGACGCCGTATACAAGA
>JBAZVY010000252.1:0-3655 GCA_041660645.1 Elusimicrobiota bacterium
CGCGGTCATGCCGTTGAGGTCCTTGACCACCCGGTTATAGTCCCAGATCCGCATCTCGTTGACGGGATAAGCCACGGCCAGGTAATAGTTGTACGGTTCCGTACCGGTATGCGCGGCCCCGCGCTTTTCCATCATGTACTTGCGCACCCGGGAGGCGGCCGCGGAACGGTGATGGCCGTCGGCGATGTAGACCGCCTTCTGTCTCTCGAAGGCGTCCGTGATCGTCTTTATAGCTGCCGCGTCGTCTAGTATCCAGAGCGTGTGCACGACCCCGCCTTGCCCGGTCACTGAGAATTCAGGATCCTTCTGGACCTGATCTTGGATGATGATGGCTACTTCCGGGATCTGCTTGTAGGCGATGAGCCCGGGACCGGTCTGGGCCTGCACGAACCGGATCTGCTTGGCCCGGTCCTCTTCCTTGACCGGCCGGGTGAACTCGTGCTTGCGGATGCGGTTGGCGTCGTAATCTTCCAGGCACGCGCCCACTACCAGGCCGGTCTGGATATGCGCGCCCATCTGCAGGCGGTAGATATAAAAACAGGGTTTCTGGGCCCGGGCCAGCACGCCCGAATCCAACATCTTCCTGAAATTATCCGCCGCCTTCTGGTAGACCGCGTCCGCATAAGCGTCGGCCCCTTCCGGGAAATCTATCTCCGCCTTGGACACGTGCAGGAAGCTCCAGGGCTTGCCCTTGGCCGACTCCCGAGCCTCCTTGGAATCCAGCACGTCGTAAGGCGGCGCGACCACTTCCTGGGCCCGGCCGGAAGCCGGCAGTATGCCGTAAAGCGGGTTGAATAGCGGTAGTTTTGCCATGATATTTTCCGCGGTTAGAACTTATCCCCGTTGATGGCGTGCGTCTTCTTTCCGGTCAACAGGTAGTCCGCGATCTGTTCCGCGGCCTGCCGGGCCACGGTGATCTGCGCGTCCTTGGTGGAAGCCGCGATATGGGGCGTGGCGATTACGTTCTCCATCCCGAAGAAGATATGCTCCGTGGCCGGCTCCTTGACGAACACGTCGCAGGCCAGGCCCGCGATCTGACCGCTCAAGAGGGCTTCCTTCACGTCGGCCTCCACCATGATGCCGCCGCGCGCGCAATTGATTATGCGCACGCCCTTCTTCATCTTGGCGATGGCTTCGCGATTGAGCATGCCCTTGGTGGTATCCCGGATCACCACATGGTAAGTGATGAAGTCGGATTTCTGATAAAGCTCGTCCAGTCCGACCATGTGCACGCCCAGTTCCCGGGCCCGTTCCGCGGTCATGACCGGATCGTAGACCACGACTTTCATCTTCAGGCCCATGGCCCGGTCCGCCACGACCCCGCCGATATTGCCGCAGCCGATGACGCCCAGGGTCTTGCCCGTGAGCTCCACGCCCTCGAACTTCTTCTTCTCCCATTTGCCCGCGTGGGTGGAAGCGTTGGCCTGAGGGATCAGACGGGCCAAAGCCATCATCATGGCTATGGCATGCTCGCCGGTGGACACGGTGTTGCCGAAAGGCGTATTCATGACCAAGACCTTCTTCTCGGTGCAGGCCGGCACGTCGATATTGTCCACGCCGCTGCCGGCCCGAGCCACGGCCTTGAGCTTGGTCGCGGCCTGGATCAGGTCGGGCGTAAGGGTGGTGGCGGAGCGCACGATTATGGCGTCGTACTCGGCGATGCAGGCCTTGAGCTCCTCGGGCTTCATCCCGGTCTTGACCACGGGCTCCAGACCCCGCTCCTGCAGGACCCGGGTGCAGATAGAATCGGACTTGTCGGCGATCAGGACTTTTTTCATTTCACGGTCTCCTTGGCGTATTCCTTAGAAACGGCGTCGTAAGCCCAGTCCAGCCACTGGGCGAGGATCTCCACGTCCGAGGCCTCCACCGTGGCCCCGCACCAGATGCGGATGCCGGCCGGAGCCTTGCCGTAGGAATTGATGTCGTAGGCCACCCCTTCCTTGTCCAGCATGCCGGTGATCTTCTTGGCGGCCTTGGTCTTGTCCTCGTCTGAGAGCTTGGTGAACCAATCCGCGGTGATCTTAAGGCAGACCGAGGTGTTGGAGCGGATCTCCTTGGTCTCGGCCAGGAAAGCCACCCACTGGGACTTGGCTACCCATTTCTCCAGGGCCGCCAGATTGGCGGTGGAACGGGCCACCAAAGCCTTACACCCGCCGATGGACTCGGCCCACTTCAAGGCGTCTATGGTGTCTTCCACGCACAGCATGGACGGGGTGTTGATGGTGCTGTACTCCAACTCTCCGGGCTTGAGCTTGCCTTCGGCCGCGAGCCGGAATATCTTGGGTAAGGGCCAGGTGATCTTGGGTGCGTTCTCCTCCATGCGCGCCACCGCGCGGGGCGAGAGGATGATGACGCCGTGCGCGGCTTCTCCGCCCAGCACCTTCTGCCAAGAGAAGGTGATGACGTCGAGCTTCTTGTAATCCAGCTCCATGGCGAATATGCCGGAGGTGGCGTCGCAGATGGTGAGGCCCTCCCGGTTGTCGGCTATCCAGTTCAGGTTCGGGACCTTCACGCCCGAGGTGGTCCCGTTGGCGGTGAAGATGACGTCGTGCTTGGGGTCGGCCTGGCTCAGGTCCGGGATCTTGCCGTAGTCGGCCTTGAACTCGCGCACGTTGGGCAGCTTCAAATACTTGACCGCGTCCGTGATCCAGCCCTTGCCGAAGGATTCCCAGCCGAATATGTCCACGGGCCGGGGGCCCAGCAGGGTCCACATGGCCAGTTCCACCGCGCCCGTGTCCGAGCCCGCGACCACGCCGATGCGGTAATCCGCGGGCAGGCCCAGGACCTTCTTCATGCGGTCGGAGACTTCGTTGAGGCGGGCCTTGCCTTCCTTGGACCGATGCGACCGGCCCACCAAGGCGTTCTTCAAGGCATCCACGGTCCAGCCCGGCCGTTTGGCGCAGGGGCCGGAAGAGAAATTGGGGCATCGGGTCTTTTGGGAGGGCTTTTGCATGGCTATCTCCTTAAAATTAAGTGGCGACTTCTTAATAATATCATGTATTTGGCGGCCAATTGTAGGCCGAGTCTTATCAGCGCACTAGACAGTACGCCCGACAATAGTGTTCGATACCAGAAGAGGGGAGGGATCATGTCCAAAGACCAGGTAAAAGCATTCATTGAGAAGATGAAATCCGACACTGCATTCCGGAAACGGATACTGGCGGTAGAAGGGCTGGATGCGCGGATGGCATTGATAAAAAAAGAAGGGTTTGACTGCAAAGTGGACGACATCCAACTCTACTTGGAAGATTATACTGGCAAAGACGGCAAGCAGATGCTCATATTAACGGACAAAAAAGGCTGCAACGGCATATATTACGGATTTTGCTTTTAGCCGAGGCCGGACGTATCTCGCCCATCAGCTAAGATCAGCCGCCTGATTCAAGACTTCCCCGGCCTTGTTTTTAGCCGGTGAGACCACGCGATACCCTTTGCTATCCGTTTTTTGACTGGCCGGATCGAGCAACGCGGCGCAGATTTCCCGACTCAGGAAATTGTCGATATAACCCTCAAGGTAACTGATCAAATTGTCCTTGTAAGGTGAACAGAATTCCACATCCGCCTCGCCGAACTGTTTGCGCCGCAGCCGCTTGTTGGCGCAACCGCCTCCGCAGATAGGCAAAACGGAGCACGCCAGGCACTCCGGGGCGTTGTA
>JBAZVY010000253.1:0-1779 GCA_041660645.1 Elusimicrobiota bacterium
CCTTGATCTGGACCGCGGGCGGCTCCACTACGACCATGAGCATGACCTCGATCAGCACGGCCATGACCGGGCTCAACCAAGGCGCCACCTACTACCTGGCGGTCCGGGCCTTGAACGGGGATTCCGTCCAGACCGCTTTGAGTTCAACGCTCTCCACCACGACCAGGAACAGCGGCAGCGGCCCGGATCTGGGGTCATTAGCCGCCTACCCGGGATGCGAAGGCATGGGCTGCGCGGCTACGGGCGGTCGGGGCGGTACGGTGTATACCGTGAACACCTTGGCCGATACCACCAATGCCGGCTGTGCGGCGCAGAACGGGCCCAGCGGACCGACTTGTTCGCTGCGCGACGCCTTGATGAAGAGCGGGGCACGGACCGTGGTATTCTCCGTGGGCGGGACCATCACGCTCGGCTCGCCTATCTATCCTCCGCCCGGCAATCTGACCGTGGCCGGCCAGACCGCGCCCGGGGGCGGCATCCAGGTCCGGGGCGACGGCACTTTCGGAACCGGCGGGGCCATGATTCATTTCACCAACAACGCGGATAACGTCGTACTCCGATATCTGCGGCTGAGGCCCGGCAATGCGCCCATCAATGCCAGCCTGCAGGGCTTGAGCGCCTTGTCCGGCGGAGACGGGATCCATGCGGATCTGCGCATCGTGGACCATTGCTCGTTCGAGTGGGATGGCAACAAGGCCTGCGCCTGGGGCGGTATCGTGACCCGGACCACTTTATCTTGGAATCTATGGGCTGAAGGCATGTCCCCGCACAGCACCGGCCTTCTGCTCAACGCCGTGACCACGAATCAAGCCGGACTGGATGGATCCTCTTTCGACGGACACCATAACGTTTTCGCCACCATCGACCATCGTCTGCCCTATACTAATTCCAAATATCTGCGCTGGATAAACAATCTAGTATTCGGCTTTGCCTACGCCATGCTGGTGCGCGGCAACGCTCAGTCCGATATCATAGGCAATGTCTGGGATGGGGTCAGTTCCGGCCTTGTGGCCGACCCCAACCGGCAAGAAGTCCGGTGGGCCTACGATCCGGCGCATAACGAGGGCGGGCTGGTTCCGGGCGGCAGCGCAGCCCAGTTCTACATGAGCAATAATTTCGGCCATCATAATCCGAACGGGGCGCTGGACGACTACACGAACATGCTCCGGATCGCGGCCAGCGAGAACAGCCAATGCAACGCGGTAGGCGGGGTTTGCGTGGCCAGCGACATAGGCGTGGTGGATCCTCAATATAAATCCGCCGGGGCCGTGGCCCTGCCGGCTGGGCTCAACGATTGGCCCATAACCATATCGAACCTGGCCGCGAGGAATGATTTGAGGAGCTTATTGACCCCGACCGCGGGCGCCTATCGGCGGCTGGCTTGCGACGGCTCCTGGGTGCTGAACCGGGATTCCGCGGATACCATGATCGTTGACTATATCATGAATCCAGCCCTCAGCCCGACGGCCCTGGTCAGCACCGAAGGGACCTATCCCACGTTGGCCGCGGGGACGCCTTGCGCCGACGCCGACGGTGACGGCATGCCCGACTTATGGGAAGACTCCCACGGACTCAACCAGAACGATGCCGCAGACCGCAACACCATCCGAGCCAATGCGCATGGATATACGAACCTGGAACTATATATATCCGGCCTGTTCCCCAACGGCACAGCCCTGCCTTGATAGACGTCCTATTCTAGACTTGAAAATGTAATATCTCCGGGCTATCCTTCTACCTGATGGCAGAAGAGGACCCGTATAAAGCTTGGTTAGCGGA
>JBAZVY010000253.1:1789-3655 GCA_041660645.1 Elusimicrobiota bacterium
CAAGACGCGTTCGCGGCTTGGTGGCAGTCCGAGCAGGAATCCATACTCGACTCCCGTCCCGAACTGGCCCCTACCCGGGGCGTGCCCCTGCGTTCGGCCGGGGCCGAACCCCGCCCGCCGGATCCCAGCCGGGAATTCTCCGAGAAGATCGAAAAGCTGTCCCGCGAGAAATCCGCCTTGGAATCGGAACTGTCCCGATTAGCCCAAGAGAACGCGCTGCTGCGCAAGCGCCAAGAATCCTTCCGCGGCGTGACCGCGGAGCTCGACACCAAGATTTCCCGCGCCCGGGAAGGCTATGAGTCGGCCATAAGCCGCCTGGAAGGCCAAGTCCGCCTGCTCGAAGAACATCTCCGCGGCCTGCAGCAAGACAAGGCTTTCCTGGAGAAGACCTGCTCCCGTCTGGAAGAAGACGCCCTGTCGGCGCGCCAGCGGGAGGCCCGATCCAACGGCGAACTCACGGAAGCGCGCCGCCGCCTGGAACAATACGATAAAGAGTTGGAGCGCCTAAAGCTCTCGGACGCCGCCAACGCCGCCACGGCCGCGGAGCTGCGCCGGCAGATATCCCAAAACCGATCCGAAGGAAGGCAACCATGAAATTCTGGATATATGTCAACGGCGAAGTGCCGGGCTGCTTCACCGTCTCCGAGCTGGCCGCCATACCGGGATTTTCCAGCACCACCCTGGTCTGCCCGGCCGAGGGGGAGATCTTGGAGAAGAACTGGCGGCGGGCCGGGGAATTCCCGGACATAATGCCCGCGCTCCAAGAACTGGCCCGCAAACAGCAGCCGCCCCCGCCGCCCGAGGCGCCGGCTCCGGCCGACGTGGACAAACTGCTCGACTCCGCCAGCCATCGGCTCTTCAGCCATGTCGCGGACCTGATGAAGGAACTCGAAGGCCGCCGCGAGGAAAAAGCCCTGGTCTTGTCCCTGCAGCGCCAGATCCTGGACCTCAAGGGACAGCTGCAGGAGGCTCGGGAAAGCTGCGCCCAGATGGAGAGCCGCATGCCGCGCATCCTGGAACTGGAGCAGGCCCAGCGCCAGAGCGACGACCATATCCATGCCCTGGAAGCCTCGCTCAAGGGCCGCGACAAAGCCGTGGCCGAACAGCGGGTCCAGTTGGAGAAGGCCAAGACCGATCTCGAGAACGCCAAGCGCCGTCTCAGCGAGACCGCCAACGACCTAGCCATACGCAACCGTCTGGTGGACAAGCTCAGCCGCGACCTGACCGAAAAAGAAGTCAATCTGGCCAAAGCCCTAGGCATCATCCGCCGGCTGGAGGAAGACTTGAATCGGATCTGCCCCGAGAGCATCTCCGAGGCCGCGCGCCAGCAGATAGAATCGCTGTCCGCGCCGGCGCAGGACAAAGCCAAAGAGACTGCGCCCAAGGCTCAATCAAAGCAGCCGACCGAGGAATTAAGAGCCAAACCCCTGACCTTCACCACGGATGAGCCGGCCCAACTCCCGGAGGTCGTGCCGCCGCCGATCCAGCCGAGCCAGCAGCCTGCGGCCCAGAACGCACTGGTAGATTTCCTAAAACAATTCATCAATAACAAACAGGCCTGAACGATACTTTACCAAGCCTTAACTTTACTTACCGAGTTTTTGTTGCTACTTGTCCATCCGCGCTCAATACTATGAGTGCATATGGACAAGATCAAAGCAGTCGCGATGACGGTCGCAATCGCCCTCCTGCCCGCCTCCCAACTCGTAGCAGCTGAGACCACCGGGGCCGCTTTCCTGCTCATCCCTGCATCCCCGCGCGCTTATGCCTTGGGCAAGACCAATGTAGCGCCCACCGGAGCCCAGGCCATCGGCACCAACCCGGCCAACCTGGGCCTGCTCAGCAAGCGCTTCGAGGCTTTTTCTT
>JBAZVY010000254.1:0-3652 GCA_041660645.1 Elusimicrobiota bacterium
GGCTCCGGCCTGCTGGAGGTCCTATGAACAAGCGCTATTGCCTTATGTTCGCCGGCCAGTCCGTGCAGGCCCAAGGCATGGGCAAGGATCTTTGGAAGCTGCCGGCCGCCAGAGGGATACTGGACCGGCTGCGCCCGTCTTTGGGCGCAGACCTGGAAAGCGTCACCACCGAGATGCCCGGCCCCGAGCTGGCCCTGACCTACAACGCCCAACGCGCCATCCATGCCCAGCATCTCGGCCACTGGTTCGCGTATAAAGCCGCGCATCCGGATACGGAGCTCTGCGGCGCCATCGGGCATTCCATGGGCGTGGCCGCGGCCCTGGTCGCGGCCGAGGCCATGAGCGTGGAGGATTCCGGGGCATTCATGCAGGCCCGGGCCCGGGCTTTCTCGGACGTGTGCAAGACTTTCACCCAGCCCCAAGGCATGGCCGCGGTCATAACCCAGAACCTGCGCGAGCTTAAACCCCGGATCGAGGCTTTCCCGGGCGTCACCCTGGCCCTGCACAACACCCAGGGCAAGGGCAGCATCGGCGGCAAGCTCGCCGACATCGAGGCCTTTGCCGCCCACGCCAAGAAAGAGGGCTGGCCGCTCAAGGTCCTGGTGCTCAAGGTCGAAGGGCCTTACCATACCGCGGCCTTCACCCCTTGCCGGGAGGCGATGCAGGCCGCCTTGGACAAGCTATCCGTGCAAGCGCCCAAGGTCCCGGTGTTCATGGGCACCTCCGGCTTGGCCGAGTTCAACCCCGTGCGCATCAAGGAGCTGCTCCTGGCGCAGGTCGACCACCTGGAACGGCATTTCGACGCGGTCTGGGCCGCCTACGAACGCGGCTGCCGGGATTTCCTGGAAGTCGCCTATAAGCCCCAGCCCGTGACCTGGCTATCCGACCAGCTCACGGACCAGGACGGCGCGCCCCTGCCCGGAGTAACGGCCACGGCGGTCAAGACCGGAGACCTGGCCCCGTGACCTCCCGCCCGTCCCGCGTGGGGCCGACCGGGTTCCGGCGTCCGGGAGCGGCCATAAGCTGGGCTCTGGCCGCAGCGCTCTCGGCCGCAGGCCTATGCGCGGGCCAGACCCTGCCGCCGCCCGCAGCCGCATCGGTCGCGGTCTCCAGCGCCGCCTCCGCGCCTGCATCCGAAAGCCTGCTCGCCGCCATGAAGACGGCGCCGTCCCCGGCGGAGCGCACCGCCGCCATCGCCGCGTTGCGCCAAATCCGCTACCGCGACCGCTCCGTATTCGAAGAGTTGTCCCGGAGCATGCGCGACGACCTCAACAACGAGGTGCGCCAGGCCGCGGCCGCCGCGCTCTTGGATTACGAAGGCAATCCCACCATCGAGCGCATCGAGGCGTTCATGGACACGGAACAGGGCGAGGACGCGCGCCGGGCCGTATGCGCGGAACTGGCCTCGGCCCCGGCGCAGCGCTCCAATCCCGGCGCCACCGGCATCCTGACCGCCCGCTTGGCCCTGGACCCGTCGCCAGCCGTGCGCCTGGCCGCGGCGGCAAGCCTGCTGGCCCGGGGCGACCGCGTGGCCCTGGGCGCGCTCAAGACCGCCTCGGAGAAAGACCCGGCGGCCGCGGTGCGCCAAGCCGCCCAGGATGCGTGGCGCGCGCTCTCGCGCCCCGTGAAGGTCCAGGCGCCGAAACCCCGGCCGCAGGAGACCGCGGACTATAACGCGGTCAAAGGCCAGGATCGCTGCCCGGTAGGGCTCCACGGCTGGTGCGAATGCTCCCGGGGATTTCTCAAGACCAAGCCCCGCTGCGTATCCCGGGACGTCTGCGCCCACATGTATTTCAACAGCTATCAGAACAACGGATATTCCTGCAATTGGAACGGCGCGCTCATAGAGTAGCGGTCACGACGGGACGCCGGATGTCCGCTCGGCCAAGGGCAGCGTGAAATAGAAAGTCGATCCTTTCCCCACTTCGCTGTCCGCCCAGACCGCGCCGCCGTGGAGCTTGACGAACTCGTTGACTATGGACAGACCCAGGCCCACGCCATCCTTGGCGCCCGCCGGATTGTCGACTTGGGTGAATTTATCGAACACCTTCTGCAGGCTTTCCTGGGCTATGCCGCAGCCGGTATCCCGGACTCCGAACACGATGCCGGACTGCTTCTTGACCTCCAGGCCGGCCCCCGCCACTATGATGCCGCCTGAGGCCGTGAACTTTATGGCGTTGGATATAAGGTTGGTCAGGATCTGCACTACCCGGCGCTGGTCGGCCATGGCCAGGAGGTCCGGCTCCGGGGCCCGGAAGCTCAGGGACACGCCCTTGTTGCCGGCCCAGGGCTGCATGCTGCCTACGGCTTCCTGGAGCATGGCCGCCACCGAGACCGGGGCCCGGCGCAGGACCATGCGGCCGGATTGCAGCTTGGAGAAATCCAGGATGTCCCGGATCATCTGCCCGAGCTGCTGGCTGTTGCGCAGGCACACGTCCACGAAATTGGTCTCCTCCGGGCCCAGCTTGGCCCCGGCGCGTTCGGAGAGCAATTCCAAGGCGCAGCATATGGAGGACAAGGGCGCCTGGAGGTCATGGGTCACGCGGGACAGGAACTCCTCCTGCATGCGCTGGGTCTCCCGGAACTTGGCGGCCGCGGGCAGTCCGGAATAAGTGCCCACCACCCGTCCGGCGGCGTCTTGCACCACGGCCAGGGACCGGCGCATGGCGCTGCTGATCTCGTCGTTGGCCACCAATTCCACTTCGGCTCGGGCGCCGGGGCCCATGCCGATGTCCTTGGCTAGGGCTACCATGTGCTCGCCGGTGTTGACGCTCTCCGTGATGTGCTTGCCGGCCAGCTCGGAAAGGCTCTTGCCCGCCAGGGCCTCGGCCGCGGGGTTCATCATGAGCACGCGTCCGTCCTTATCCACGATGACCTTGCCTTCGGCCACGGCCGAGAGCACGCGCTCGGTGCGGGCCTGCTCGCATAGTATGCGCTCCTTTTCCTGCACCAAGGAGGAGGTGGCCTGGGTCACGTGCCGGTCCATGGCATCCTTGACCAAATGCACCGCGTCCTCATACAAATGCACGCGTTCCTTGGGATCGTTGACCGAAGATTCCACTAAGACCTTGAGCAGTTCGCCGAAGCTCATGCCGGCCAGCCGGCCTTTGGGGCCGGCCAGGGGCGCGCCCGCGGCTTCAACCGGAGCGGTCCCCGGTCCGGCCGGGATGAAAGCCACTTCCGTCGCGGCCGGCGCGGCCCGCTGGGGCTCCGGAGGCAAGGCCGGGACCTCGGCGGGCCGCGCCGAGACGGCTTTGCCGGAAGTCCGCTCGTACTTCTCGATATCCCTTTTTATGTGCTTGATCCCCTTCTGCGCGAAAAAATCATCCAACGCGCCTTTTTCCGCGCGCCCCGCCGGCGCCGAGGCCAACTCGCAGATGGCCGCCATCTCGAAGGCGCGCAAGCCGTGCAGGAAGGACAGGCTGCGCAGCCCGTGGTCTTTGAAGAATGCCTGCAGGTTCTCCGGGGCCTGGCTTGCGGCCAGGATGGAGGCATCGTTGCACAGCCAGCGTTCTTCCTGGAAAGAAAGCGTGAGCCGGTCCCGGCCGCCGGTGGTCAGCGCCAGATCGGCGAGGTCATAGACCTCTTTTATGGCTTCGGCGGCGATGGGATGGGTGCTGCGGTAAAGCCCGGTGACCTTGACCGCCCGGCC
>JBAZVY010000255.1:0-3619 GCA_041660645.1 Elusimicrobiota bacterium
ACATGCGCCCACGATACGGAAGCCGCCAGAATCAGCGCGCCCAGGGCCAGTGAACAGCCGGCATATATATCCCGCATGATTGTCTCCTTGGATTTTGACTATCGAGAATGCAAATAAAGTCTGGAAATGATTTTAGGCTTGTTGGCGGAGATTAAAAACTCGATAATATAGGTGAAAACTATCTATAATATGAGCAGCCGCATCTTCCGACGGGGCGGGCCCGCATGATACCGATAAACTTCCATCACCTGTATTATTTCTGGATCACGGTCAAGGCCGGGAGCATCACGGCCGCCAAAGCCAATCTATTGCTTTCGCATTCCGCGCTCAGCATGCAGCTCATGCAGTTGGAAAAGAATGTGGGCAAAAAATTGCTCTACCGCGGACACGTCGGCGTATCCCCCACCCCAGACGGCAGCATGGTGTTCCAATACTGCGAACGCATGTTCAGCCAAGGCAACGATCTCATCCGAAAGTTGCGCGCCGAGGCCGGCGCGTCCCTGCCTATGCGCATAGGGTCGCTGCATTCCATATCGGACGCAGTGAACGCGCAAACCATCGGATTCTTGCAGCAGATCAACAAGGACACACGCGCCACGCTCGCTGCGGGAGCCGCCTCGGAGATCAGCCGCAAAGCCCGCCGCTCCGAACTCGACCTGATAATCTCCGACTCCGACCTCTCCGACCACCTGGATGGAAGATTCACCGCCCGGCATGTCGCTTCCATACCGATATGTTTCGTGGCCTCTCCGAGCCTGGCACGGCGCATCAAGCGCTTCCCGCACCCCAACCAGCGCATATCCATGTTCTTCCGGCCGATCGAGAACGTAGTACGCCAACAAGTCATGGCTTATGCCAAGCTGCATCGCCTGCGCATAAAAGTAAAAGGCGAGACCGATAATCCGGACATCCTGAGATTGCTGGCTCTCAGAGGCCGCTGCGTAGTCACCCAGAACCTTTTCAATATCCAGGATGACCTGGAGCGCAAACGGCTGGTCGTGCTGAACCAGCGTCCGACCGGGATCAAAAAAGAGATCTGGCTGCATTTCGATCCATCCACCCCCCAGGGGGCCGACATCGGACGCCGCCTAGCGCACTTGCGTTTCCATTGCAAAACCAACGCCGCATAGGATATCGCCATGCCGATCAGGACCCGACCCCGTGTCTTATCAACGGCCTGCGCGTTCTGGCTCTGCCTGGCGGCTTCGATCGGCGCCCAAGACGGGGCGCAAGAGGATTTCGACCCCCGCCAGCGCATGCAGGAAGAGTTGCGCCAGGCCGAGGAGCGCATGCGCGCCGACGTAGCGGCCAGCCGCCAACAGCAGGCCGAGGACTGGGGACGGCTGTCCGCGGAACTGGAAGCCCAATACCGGGATTTCGCCCGCAAGCAGGCCGAGCAGCGGCAGTGGCTCAAGCGGCGCGTGGAACAGCAATGGGCCCAGTTCCAAGAATCCAGCAATAAGTCCTGGGTGGACTATAACGCCCTGGGCGATGCCATGAGCCGGGTGGATTTCGAGAAGGGAGAAGTCGAGATCACCACCTTGGTGCCGGTGGATAAAGTCACCGCGCGCAAACTCGGGGCAGGGCCGATCGCATTGGAGGCCAAGGAAAAAGCCCGCCTCCAGGCCCTAGCCGAAGAGAATATCCGCGGCCAAGCCCAAACGGTATTGGCTAAGCAGGACGAAAGCCAGGCCCCGGTGCTCCAGGACCAGATCCTCGACCGGGAAGGCAGGCCCGTCGCTGAAAAGGACACGGACCGGTTCGTGAAGGAACAGATCGCGCCCGCCATGCAGATCGCGCCGGCTCCGGTCGTGGCCAAGGACGGCAAGCCCCGGCTGCAGGTCACAGTCAAGATCCCCCTGGCGCCGGACCATCTCAAGATCCGGGCCGGCCGCTACTCCGAACCAGTAACGGCCTCGGCCAAGAGATATGCTCTCGACCCAGCCCTGATCTACGCGGTCATCCACACCGAGTCCTATTTCAACCCCCTAGCCAAGTCCCAGGTGGGCGCGCTCGGGCTCATGCAGATCGTGCCCAAGACCGCGGGCAACGAAGCCTATAAGTTCCTATATAAGCAGGATAAGCTTATCCTCCCAGAATATCTCTATGACCCGGACAACAACATCCTGCTGGGCGCCACCTATCTGCACATGCTCCAGACTCGATACTACGGCAAGGTCAAGGACCCGGACAACCGGCGGCTCTTGAGCATCGCCGCCTACAACTGCGGCCCCGGCAACGTGCGCAAGACCGTCACCTCCCAGCGCGACGTGGATACCCTGGCCAGCTCGGAACTGCTCGCGCTCATCCGAAGTTCCGCGCCCAAAGAGACCCAGGCCTACGTGCCGCGCGTGCAGGAGCGCATGGCCCTTTACCAAGGACTCTAAGACCTTGTCCATACTGCTGAGCTGCCAGGACCTGGGCAAGAGCTTCGGAGCCCGGCCCTTGTTCGAGCGCCTGGCCTTCGGGCTGTTCTCCGGGGAACGCACCGGCCTCATCGGCCCTAACGGCGCGGGCAAGTCCACCCTGCTGCGCATACTGTCCGGCCTGGACGCTCCGGACAGCGGAAAGATATCCGCCCGGCGCGGATTACGGGTCGGATATCTGGCCCAGCAGGACGAGATCCCGGACCAAGCTTCCGGAGGCGGCGTACGCGCGCACTGCGCCGCGGCCCTGCAGGACCTGGGGCTGGAAGATTACGAGATCGATATCCGGGTGGAGGCCGGGCTTGCGGCCGCCGGCTTGCCGGACCCCGAGCGTCCCGTGGCCGAGCTCTCCGGCGGCTGGCGCAAACGCCTGGCCATCCTCACCCAGATGCTGCGCCAGCCCGATCTGATGCTGTTGGACGAACCCACCAACCATCTCGACCTAGAAGGCGTGCTCTGGCTGGAGGATTTCCTATCGGGCCAGGCGACCTCCCTGCTCATGGTCACCCACGACCGCAGGTTCCTGGAACGGGTCTGCAACCGCATGATCGAGCTGGACAAGCGCTATCCGGAAGGGCATTTCAGCTGTCCGGGCAACTACAGCCGGTTCCTGGAGAAGCGCGAGGAGCTCTTCGCCTCCCAGCAGTCGCGCGCCCAGTCTTTGAGCAACATAGTGCGCAACGAGATCGACTGGCTGCGCAAAGGGCCCAAGGCCCGCACCACCAAGCAGCAGGCCCGCATAGACCGGGCCGGCGAACTCATGGGCGAGCTGGGCGAACTGCAATACCGCAACGCCCAAGGCCGGGCCGCGGACATGGATTTCTCCGGCAGCTCACGCCAGACCAAACGCCTGGTGGAAGTAGTCAAGATAGAGAAGACCCGGGGCGGCCGCAAACTCTTCGGGCCCTTGAGCTTCCAGCTCGGGCCGGGCGACAAGCTGGGACTGCTGGGAGGCAACGGCAGCGGCAAGAGCACCTTGCTCAAGATCCTGACCGGCGAGCTGGAGCCGGACACCGGCATCGTGAAGTCCGCAGACGGCCTGCGCATCGTAGTCTTCGACCAGCACCGCGAACAGTTGGACTTAGACCTTAGCCTGCGCCGGTCCCTATGCCCCAAAGGCGAGCATGTCTATTACCAGGGCAAGCCCGTGCATGTGTGCGGCTGGGCGGACCGATTCCTGTTCCGACAGGAGC
>JBAZVY010000256.1:0-3589 GCA_041660645.1 Elusimicrobiota bacterium
TGCCCCGCACCAGATCCGACACGTAGCACAGGCTGCGGGTCTGTTGGCCCTTGCCGTATACCGTCAGGGGCCGGCCTTGGAGGGCTAGGGTTATGAAATTGGGCACGGCGCGGCCGTCATTGCGGCGCATGCGCGGGCCGTAGGTGTTGAATATGCGGATGATGCGCACCGGTATGCCGTGGAATCGGTGATAGGCCATGGCCATGGCTTCGGCGAAGCGCTTGGCTTCGTCGTATACGCCCCGGGGGCCGATGGGGTTGACGTTGCCCCAGTAGGTCTCGGGCTGGGGGTTGACCAAGGGGTCGCCGTATACCTCGGAGGTGGAGGCCAGCATGAACACCGCGCCTTTGTCTTTGGCCAGGCCCAAGGCCTTGTGCGTTCCCAATGCGCCTACCTTCAGCGTGGGGATGGGGAAGTGAGCGTAGTCTATGGGGCTGGCCGGGCTGGCAAAGTGCAGCACCGCGTCCAGTTTTCCCGGGATGTGGATGTAATTGGTCACGTCCCCTTTGAGGAAGGCGAACTTGGGGTCGGGGAAGAGATGCGCGATGTTGTCCAGGCTGCCGGTCAGCAGATTGTCTATGACTATGACCTGGTGGCCTTTTCCCAGGAAGTGCTCAGCCAGATGGCTGCCCAGGAACCCGGCGCCGCCCGTGATCAGTATGCGCCGGCCGTGAGGAAGTCCGTCCGGCCGGCACCTGCGGAACTTCCGATACCGCAGGCGCATCAGGGCCGGCCGACGCTGCAGTAGGTGAAGCCCGCGGCCCGCATGACGGCCGGGTCGTACAGGTTGCGGCCGTCTAGGACCAGGGGATTGCGCAGCAGCTTCTTTACGCGTTTTAAGTCCAGGGTCCGGAATTCGGGCCACTCGGTAAGCAAAGCCATGGCGTCGGCGCCCTTGAGGCATTCGTAGGGGTCGCGGCAGAATTTGACGCCCTTTAGCTGGGGCATGGCCTTGGCGATCTCCATGGATACGGGGTCATAGGCGCGCAGGCTGACCCGGCGTTCCTTGAGCATGCGCACGATGTCCACGCTGGGAGCGAAGCGCATGTCGTCGGTGTTGGGCTTGAAGGCCAGTCCCATGAGGGCCACGGTCTTGCCTTCCAGGTTCCAGAGGTTCTCTTCCACCTTGCGCATGATCCAGGTCTTGGCGAACTCGTTGATGTCCTTGACCGTCTTGAGCATGTGGAAGTCATAGCCTTTTTGCTTGCTGATCCAGTAGAAGGCTTCCAAGTCCTTGGGAAAGCAGAAGCCTCCGAACCCGATGCCGGGGCGCAGGAATAAGTTGCCGATGCGGTGGTCCAGGCCCATGCCTTTGGCTACCAGGGTCACGTCCGCGCCCACCTTCTCGCAGATCGCGGCCACGGCGTTTATGTACGATATCTTGGTCGCCAGGAAGGAGTTGGACGCGTGTTTGATGAGTTCCGCGCTCTTCACGTCCGTGACCAGGATCGGGGCGTGGATGCCGGCGTAGACCCGCCGCATCATGGCTTCAGCGCGCGGGGAGGTGACGCCGAACACCACGCGGTCGGGCTTGAGGAAATCGGTGACCGCGGTGCCTTCGGCGAGGAACTCCGGGTTGGATACCACGTCGTAGGGGATGCCCTTCTTGTTGAAGCGGGCCACGGTCTTGGATACCCATTCCCCGGTCTCTACCGGGACCGTAGATTTATCCACGATGACCGTATAACCGCGCATGTCCTTGGCCACGGCTTCGGCCGCGGTCTCCACGGCCGAGAGGTCGGCGGAGCCGTCGGCTCGGGGCGGTGTGCCCACCGCGATGAATACCACGTCGGCCCGCCGGCCTTGGTACAACATGCCTTCGGATATGGAGCCGGCGAACTTCAAGCGGCCGGCCTTGATGTTGCGATAGAACACTTTGTCCAGTCCGGGTTCGTAGATGGGGATCTTTTTGGCCTTTAGGGCTTTGAGTTTTTTCGGGTCGGAGTCTACGCATACGACATGGTGGCCGATCTCCGCCAGGCAGGTCCCGGTTACCAGGCCTACGTATCCGGCGCCGATCACGCAGATGTTTAAATTTTTCATAGGTATATTAGATTTTTGCAAAATCCGTACCGCCTTGCAAGCCGATGCTGATTTTATAGTAGAATCTGAGCCATGGCCGATGCTCCGCCGCCAGCTCAACAATTCGACCGGCTCTGTCTGGACGTGCTGCAATGGCTGGCTAAGACTTTGGGCCAGATGAGCCTGTATAAAGTAGGCCATCCGGCCGTGGCCGCCACCTTGCGGCTGGCGGAACAGCATCTGACCGGGGCCTTGGCCAACACCGCGGGCGAGCTTACCTTCTCCATGGACCAGGGCAAGTGGATCGCCAACGGCTGCATCATCGGCGCCACGGCCCAGACCCCGCATTCGGTGGTCGGCTTGTTCAACCGCTTCAAGCTCAGCAGCATCACCTTCAAGTCCGGCTGCAGCAATCAGGAATTGATCGCTTTCTGCGAGTTGGCGGCCATGCGCGCGGACGCCCCGCAGGCGGCCGATCCCAAAGCTTTTCTGGCCGGACAGGGCGTGGCCAACATTCTGCTCAACGAGGCGGTTTACACCAAGCTGGGCAAGGATGCGGCGGCGCCGGCGGAGTCGGCCGAGCCGGGGGCCGTGCCTGCGGCCGGCGGCGGCGCCGGAGCGGGCGCGTCCGAGGGCGGCTTGCCTGAGGGGTTGAGCCTGGACGGGCAGACCTTGGAGGGCGCCATCCAGTCCTTGGTGACCTGCGCGGTCCCGGAGCAGGCTAAGCGGGCCCAGGTCACGGACCGGGTGATGCAGTTGGTGGGCGAGGATATCCAGCGCCGGGTGATGGAGGTCACCAAGACCCTGCGCCAGGAAAAGACCGTTTTACAGAATGAGCAGGCGCGGACCCAGAACGTCATCGGCAATATGGTCGAAGGCGTGGTGGTCGTAGACGAGCAGGGCAAGATCCTCATGATGAATCCGGCGGCCGAACAGGTCTACGGCGTGACCTTGGCCCAGGCCGCGGGCAAGCATCTCACCGAGAAGGCGGGCGATGAGCACCTCATCACCTTGGCCACGGAGTTGACCGCCCCGAATGACCGGGAGATCGTTCCAGACGTCCAAGTCAAGGCCTTGGAGGATACCCGGCGGACCTTGAAGTCCGCGGGGGCCGTGGTCCAGAACGAGGCCGGAAAGGTCGTAGGCATGGTATCGAGCCTATCGGACGTGGCCAAGCATAAGGAACTCCAGCGGGTGCAGCGGGATTTCGTGGCCCATGTCACCCATGAGCTGCGGGCTCCGTTGTCCTCGATCCGCGCCGCCTTGGAAATATTGGAAGGGCAGTTCCAGGGCAAGCTCAAGGAAGATGAGGGCAAGCTTTTGAACACGGCGCTCAAGAATTCCGACCGCTTGGCGGATATGATCAACAGCATATTGGATTTCTCCAAGATCGAGTCCGGCCAGATGACGGTCTACCCCAAGCAGAGCAACCCGGAGGCCCTCGCCCAGGAGGCGCACGACAGCATAAAGCCCTGGGCGATGAAGAAGGGCATCAACCTCGAGCTCAGTGTCAACCCCAGCCTCCCGACGGTGAACGCCGACCCCAAGCGGACGGTGCAGATCCTCA
>JBAZVY010000257.1:0-3535 GCA_041660645.1 Elusimicrobiota bacterium
CCCGCAGTGCTCCTGGGATTTCGAGCGCCGCTGTTTTGTGTCCGATAAATCCTCGGCTAAAGAGGCCGCGCCGCCGGTCTTGCCGGCTCCGGCCTTGCCGCCTCCGACGTCCCTGGTAAAGTCGCCCGTGCCGGCCGCCCCGCGGCCCAGCGCGCCGCCGTCGCGGGTGGGCGGGGCTGAAGACTTAGCCCTCCGTCCCCCGCCGGTCACGGCGCCGGTCCGGACTCGGCCGAAGCGGGAGGCGATGGCATCGCCGGCTGCGGGCCAGGCTGTGCGCCAAGCCGCGGCCGATCTCGTATCAGCCGCTTATTGCCGCGGACGGAGGTCGTGGGACCAGCTGCAGTCCCGCCTGCCGCCGCATGGGAACTGGCTGCTGGCCGGGGTTTTGATCGCGGCCGCGGCTATCGCATCCGGGACTTGTTCCCGGCTGCGGCGACCGGGCGATGCCGGCCTCCGCGTGCCCGCCGGAGAGTCGATCCCGGACGCCGGCTCCGCCGCGCGGCCGCAGTCCGTCCCTGAGCCCGCGGTCGTGGCCGTAGCTGCCCCGGCCGCCGTGCCGGTTCCGGCGGAGGCGGCGTCGAGTTCGGCGCCCGCCAGCCCGGCCCAGGCGTCTGGCCCTGCGGTCCTGCCGGCGGCGCATGAGCAGGTGGGGCCGTGGTCGTTCGCGGGCCGGGTATACGACATCCGGAACCTGAAATATGTGCATCCCGTGAAGTTGACCTTCATGAAGCCCAAGGGAGCGCTGGGCGGCGTGGCCGAGACCGGAGCGGGCGGCCGCTACCGCATCAAGCTGGATGCCTTGCCGGAGGGCGGCTACATCCTATTCATCGGACACCCCGATTATAAGAATCGGTATATCGAAGCTATCCCCGCGTCCATACGCGTAAAATCGGACCAGGAAAGAATACAGTTCTCGAAGCTGGCCCCCATGCCCGAACCCTTGTTCGGCCAGCCCGGCGTCACGGCGTATAAGGACTTCGCGCTCATCCCTAAAACGGACTGATCCGTCATCGCCGGCAAGCCGCTTCTACGTCCGCGATCTCCTTGGGCACCCGCGTCAGGTTTTGCGCCGGTCCCGGCCGGATCACGATGTCGTCCTCGATGCGCACGCCTCCGAAGTCCAGGAACTTCTCGACCCGGGCGAAGTCTATGGCGGCCTGGTATTTGCGGCGGTTGGCCGGGTCGTTGATGAGCGCCGGTATGAAGTATATGCCCGGTTCTATGGTCATGACGAATCCGGGTTCGAGCCGGGCCACGAAACGGATGGCGACCTTGTAGGGGTTCTTTACTTGCCGCTTCTTGCCGCCGGTAACGTCGTGCACGTCCAAGCCCATGAGATGTCCCAAGCCGTGCGGGTAGAACAGCCGCACCGCCCCGTTCTCCACCAGGCCCGCGGTGTCGCCGCGCAGCAGGCGCAGGGATTTCAGGCCCTCGGCGATCATGGTCATGGAGTGCATGTGCAGGTCCGCGGAGAGCAGTCCGGGCCGCGCGCGGCTGATGCAGGATTTTTGCGTCTCCAGCACCACGGAATATATGTCCTTCTGGCGGCCGGTGAAGCGTCCGCTGATCGGGAAGGTGCGCGTGACGTCGGCGGCATAGCCGCGGCATTCCGCCCCCGCGTCGAGCAGCAATAGGCCGCCGCTCTTGAGCCGGGCATCGTTATGGTGATAATGCAGGACGGCGGAATTGGCCCCTCCGGCTGCGATGGTGGAGAAGGCTTGGCTGCGCATCCCGGCCTTGCGGCAAGCGGCTTCGAACACGGCTTGGACCTCGTACTCGCGCTGTCCGGGACGGGCGGCGCGCATGGCCGCCAGATGCGCCGCGTCGGTGGCCCGGCAGGCGCGCGCGATGAGGGCGAGCTCCCCCGGAGTCTTGCAGGCGCGCAATCCGGCCAGGGCGTCCTGCAGGGCGGCCGGTTCGGCGTGGAGGCCGCGCAGGGCTTTGGCGTGGGTCCGGAGCGTGGGCTTGTCCGCGTACACTTTGCGGTAGCCGCGCCGGGCCTGCCGTAATAGTCCGGGCAAGGTGTCGGCGTAGGCCACGTGGGCCACCCCGAACCGGCCGCGGGCTTCGGCCGGGCTGGGCACATGCCCGAGCCAGACGCGATGCAGATTGTCGATGCGGGGCACGAACAAGGTGTGCCGGCCCCGCCGCGGGTCGATGAGCAGATGGCAGTTCGGCTCTTCCACTCCGCATAGATATAGGAAGTCGGATCCTTGTCTGAAATCGTAGTCGTTGTCCGCGTTGCGGGCCAACGGACTGCCGCCGGAGAGCAGGATCAATCCGTCGGGCAGTCGGCGGGATAGGGCTTGGCGGTGCAGGAGGTGATCGTTCATTGCGCGATTATACCATATGGCATCAAAGCCGAAGATTTGATATACTAACGGCGAAAGCCACCACCCCTCATCACGAGAGACTTCCTGCGGTGGCTTTCTTTATTCCCCCCTTCCGCGCCGCTGACGCAAGGCCTATATTCCGTATAGGTCTAAAAACCCGTCTGCGTATAGGTCTTTGGACAGGATAGGTTTTGGCCTTCAGCAGGTATAATCTCTCCATGCGATCCTCCTGCCGCGCGGCGCTGGCCTTGCTGGCGGCCTGTGTTTTGATCCTACCGGGGCCCGCGGCCGCTGCGGCCGTACGCTCCGGGCTCGTGCGCGGATCCGCGGCCAGCGGCATGCCGGCCATGGTTTTGCGCGGCTCGGCCGGCTCCTGGTCCGGTCTGAACCGATCCCTTTTATCCGGCATGCGGCTGCAGACTCCGGCGCTGCCGGGCAGTCGGCTGCCGATGCCGGCAGTGTCCGCGGCCGCTCCGCGGGCGTCCGTCGCCCTCGTTTCCTCCTATCTTTTGGCCGAGCCGCAGTCCCCGGCCGCGGCCATGCCGGCGCAAGCCCGATTGCGCGCCGCCGGCGTCTGGCTCACGCAAGCCGCGGCCGGATCCGCGGCTGAGTCCGGACGGTCCGCGGCCGCGGATAAGCTCCGCTGGGACGTTTTTTGGCTGAGTTCCCGCGCGCCTGCGGAGGACAGCGCAAGCCCGGCTGGCTCCGGGCCGGCCGGACGGGGCCTGCGGCCCGCGCTCGCCGCGGCGCCGGACCAGTCTGCCGCGGAGCGCTCCGCGGCGCCCCCCCCGGTCCCGCGGGCGGACGCGAAGTCGGCGGTGGGAGGCGGCCTGCCGGCCTGGTCTTTGGGGCTGGGCGCGGCGCTTTTGGCCGCGCGCGTGGGCCTGCCGTCCTGGCTGCCGCAGCTATGGACGCATGCGGCTCCCTATCTTAGCGGCGCCGGGGCCTGGTTCGGCGCTTACCTGGCCAGCAACTTGGCGCGGCGGGCCGTCACGGCCGTGGGCCGGCGCGCGAACTGGCAGCCCAGCACGCTGGTCGCGATGCGCGTGGTCCTGAGCCTGGGCATATGGGCGGCGGGCGGCGCCATCGGCCTGCATTTGATGGGCGTGCCGGCTGCGGCTTTGGGCGCGACTTTCGGGATCGGCGGCGTGGCCATGACCATGGCGGCCAAGGATTTCATCGTCAATTTCCTGGAAGGCGTA
>JBAZVY010000258.1:0-3524 GCA_041660645.1 Elusimicrobiota bacterium
CGCGGGGCAGCCCCCAGCCGCGGTGCGGCTGGACCCGAATACGGCCTGCAGCGCGAACTGGTCCGCGCCCACGGAGCTGGAAGACGCGGCCCGGGACCAGGTCTGGTTGCCGCCTGTGATATCGAGACTGACGGGCTCCATAGCCAACGCCCATTTCTCGGTGCGGGCTCCGGAATCATTGGTCACCGTGGCCGAGGAACCGGCCAGCTTGGCATTGGGCACGGCCGCGTTCCAGGTGAAAGCCTCGGTGCTGGAGGCCGCGCTATTGACCGACACGGACAGGTTGGAAACGATGGTGATGTCTATGTTGATGGTGGCGGAGCTGGAAGCCCCAGCATCCTGGCCGGACAATAGTCCGGCCAGGATGCTGGCTGCCAGCAATATTCGCCGCATCACTTTCATCCCTTAACCCTCGGTCCTAGCGGCCGGCCTCGGATGCGGCCTTAGGCGTGGTCACCAGCAGGCGATAGAAGACGCGAGCCGATATCTCCTGTTCCAGGATATCCGTGGACACGCTGAAAAAGAAGGCCTTGCCCCGGTAGCGCGCATCATCCGGGATGTGGAGCAGGAGGGGGATCTCTTTTATGCTGTTGCCTTCTATCTCCACTAGCTCGGTCGCCGGTTTAAGCCAGCTGGGATCATAGGCGTCCTCATAGCCCTTGGGCACGGCCAGCAGACTCTCCCAGTTCGGCATGGACTTGATGCGGAAAGTCAATTTCTTTTCGTTAGGGTTGATAATCTTTATCGAGACTTTATAGTCCTTGCGCAGATCCACCTCGCGCCCCATGGCCACGTTGTCCGCGGTGCCGGCCGTGGGAAAGAGCGTGAAATCCAGATTGGCCAGCCGCTTATCCACGTACTTAGCCTTAAGCTCATCTCCGGTCGGAGGCTCGCTGTTGACGTGGATCAAAAGCCGGCTCTGCATGCCCACTCCGAACACCCCGGAGTTGGTCTGAGTCCGGCTCCAGATGTCGGCCTCGAACCGGCGGCCCAGGTATTTCGGGTCGTTGGGTATGCTGATGGTGACATCGGTCACGGCTTCATGATTGGGCGCCAAGCGGAACTGACGATTCTCCAGCGTGACCCAGGCCAGATCCGGGATGGGAGCATACCCGGCCTTGACCGCCTCCGTAGCGGCTTGGATGACGTCCACCTTGAGTTCAACGGTATCCTCTCCGGTGTTGATCACCCGCAAGGGCAGATTGATGAGTTTGTTGAGAGAGTAGACCTGTCCGATCTTGAGGTTCTTGACCACGACCTCGCCGAACTTGGTGCGCAGTCCGGCCGCCTCGGCCGGCGCCGTAGGCACGGCCGCGACCCAGACCGCCAGGGCCAGCCTCTTTACCGTCTGGTTGCATCCCGTCATCTTGTCCTCCTTACTCTCGTTGACTATTCGTTTCTTTCGCGCGCGTATTGAGAGTGTATATCCAGATAGTCCGGGTATCCCGAAACCTCTGCACACTAATTGGGAAGTATGTTTCGCAAAAAATTCGCAAACCGCCCATGGACTGGACGCGCTTGAATGTTATAAGCTGATAAAGAATGATACTGGATGCAATGAGCCCAGAGACTCCCCAGTGTCAGGTTTTATCAGGCTTTACACTACGCGGGCATGGACATGCGCCCAACAGACAAAAACACCGCCCGAACCGATAACGGGGGATTCCGCCGCCCGGACGCCTGGGGGCTATCCCTGGCCGCCTGCGCCCTGGCCTTGGCCGGCCTATACCTGGCATTCCCGGACAAAGTCTATGTGTTCGACGGCATAATGTTCGCTTCCATCATAGAGCGCGCCATAGATGAATGGCGGCAAGAACTCTTCAACCGCCGCCATTTCCTATTCAATCCGGCCATGCTGCTGCTGCGCGACGCATTATCCGGGCTGGGCCTGCGGATATCCGGATATGAACTCATCCAGCGGACCAACGCATTGCTCGGCGCAGCCGGCATACTGGTCCAATACCGCCTTACCCTGCGCCTATGCGGAGAGCGCCGGATCGCGGGCCTCGCCGCGCTGGGACTAGGCCTGTCTTTATGCTATTGGTCCCGCGCCACCGAAGGACAAGTCTACATGGCCATGACCGCAGGCGCATTGACCTCGCTCTGGGCGGCCCTGGCCCTAGTCCAGGACCCGCGACCGCGCCATGCCCTGGCCCTAGCCGCCTGCCTAGCCGCGGCCATATTGTTCCACGCCGCCAACCTAGCCCTCCTGCCCATGGCCGCGGCGGCATTCTGCATGGCCTATCGCCGCGGCCCGCGGGCCGCGCTCTGGGCCAGCGCCGCTCTGGCCGCCAGCGCCGTCGCCGCGCCCTACATCAAGGTATTCGGCATCTATGACGCATATTCCTTGCGCGCATTCCTGGGCCAAGCCACGGAATTCTTCTCTCCGCACAAAGGCGAGAGCGCGGGCAGAGCCCTATTGGGAAGATTACTGCCCGACGGCGTCGCGGCGTGGCCAAGGCTGAGCATCCCCATCCAGGAATTTGCGCAGTCCTGGGTGTTCCTGCCCGGGACGATCCCAGCCCTGATATGCGGGATAGCTTTCTGCGGCTTAGTGCTCTGGGCCTTTTGGGCTGGCCACCGCCGCCCCGAGACCAAAGCCGGCGCCCGGCTGCTCCTGCTGACCTGGGGGAGCTTCTGCGCCCTGAATTTCTACTGGGCGGGGGGAGCCTTCTTCTGGGGACCGCCCCTCGCCGCCGGCCTGGGATTGGCCGCGGCCGCCCTCGCCGCAGGCCCGCGCGCCCGGAACCGGACGATCCAAGCCTGCGCGCTGGCCGCGGTCCTGGCGCTCGGGGCGTGGAACCTGCGCGCCGGCATACTGCCGCAAAGCCGGCTTGAGAACAACGCCGGCTATAGATGCAGTATTTTCGTGCGGGACCATACCATGGCATCCAGCTGGGTGATCATATCCGGATTCGGCTTCCCGAACGCCAAGGTCTACCTGCCCTACTTCGCCCAGCGCAGCCGGGAAGCGCTCGAATACTACTTTCTCCGCGACCCCAAGCCCCAAGCCCTGGCCAAACTCTCCGCATTCATCGGACGCAACGTCCGCTACGGCATACCCATGTACCTGCTTTCCGACGTGGTCGAAGATCCCGCCGCCCGCCAAGCCATGCGCCAGGCCTTCGGCGTATCCGAACAGGACGTACGCACCGCCTTCGACCCCGGTCGGCTGATCCTGGTGGCGGCCCAGGACCCGAGCCTGCGCATATTCCTGTTCGTGCCCCGGGACCAGCCGGAGGAGCTGTTCGCCGCCTTGAGCTACAGCGTGCTCACGGACTCGCCCGGACCCCGCTTGCAAGAGACTGCGGCCGCGCTCAAGGAGATCGCCGGCGGCATGACCTCGGCGCAAAGGCGGCGGACCTTATCGGTCATGCAGTCCAGCGGATACGGCGCCGCCCTGCTCCAGGCCGGCCTGAGCCCCTACATGAACCCGGAATCCGTCAAAAAGTCCGAAGAACGCATCCGCCGCTTCCAGGCCTGGCAGCAGAGCGCGGATTTCCACCTGCGCCTGGGCAACCTCC
>JBAZVY010000259.1:0-2652 GCA_041660645.1 Elusimicrobiota bacterium
ATCACCACCCTGCCGGACACGGACAAGCCTGAATCCTTGAAGCCGCGGGCCCCGGTGGTCACGGTCATGGGCCACGTGGACCACGGCAAGACCAAGCTGCTCGACGCCATCCGCTCCGCCCGCGTGGCCGAGGGCGAGTCCGGCGGCATCACCCAGCACATCGGCGCCTATCGGGTGCATGTGCCCAAGGGCGATATCGTTTTCCTGGATACCCCGGGCCATGAAGCCTTCACGGCCATGCGCGCCCGCGGCGCTAAAGTCACGGACATCGTGGTCATCGTGGTCTCCGCCACGGACGGGGTCATGCCCCAGACGGTGGAGGCCATAGACCACGCCAAGGCCGCCGACGTCCCCATAGTGGTCGCGGTCAATAAGATCGATCTGCCCGGCGCCAATCCCCAGAAGATCCGCCAGGACTTGGCCAACCGCGGCATCCAGCCCGAGGAATGGGGCGGCAAGAACATATTCGTGGACGTATCGGCCAAGATGAAGCTCAACATCGACACCCTGCTCGAGATGTTGGCCGTCCAGTCCGAAGTGCTCGACCTTAAGGCTAATCCGGACCGTCCCGCTTACGGCGCAGTGCTGGAAGCCAAGCTCGACCCCAAGAAGGGCGTGGTGGCCACCGTGCTGGTCCAGGCCGGGACCTTGAAGCCGGGCGACGCTTTCGTGGCGGGATTGGCTTACGGAAAGGTCAAGGCCCTGCATGACGACACCGGCAAGCGCATCATAGCCGCCGGACCGTCCACCCCGGTGGAGATCCTGGGCATCATGAACACCCCGCAGGCCGGCGACGTGTTCACCGTGGTCAAGGACGAGCGCCAGGCCCGCGAGATCGCCGAGCGCCGGGCCCTGGTCCACCGCGAGCAGTCCCTGGCCCACCAGAAGCACATGACGCTCGTGGGCTTGAAAGGCCAGCTCGGCGGCGCGGCCGCGGCCAAGGATCTCAATATCGTGCTCAAGGCCGATGTCCAGGGTTCCTTGCAGGCCCTCAAGGACTCTTTGGAGAACCTCACTAATACCGAATGCCGCGTGCGCATCATCCGGGGCGACGTGGGCAATGCCAACGAATCCGATATCCTTCTGGCTTCGGCTTCGGATGCCGTGACCATGCTCTTCCACACCACCATCGATTCCCGCGCCGAGGAACTGGCGGCCCGCGAGGGCGTGGAAGTGCGCAAGTACGAGATCATATACGACCTCATCGAGGATGTCAAAGCCGCCTTGGAAGGGCTGCTCGCGCCCGAGATCGTGGACATCACGGTCGGCAAGGGCGAGATCCAGGAGATATTCAGCGTCAAGTCCGGCAAGGTGGCCGGCTGCGCCATCCGGGACGGCAAGGTCGCTCGCGCCGGCTTGGTGCGGATCAAGCGCGGGGATAAAGTGGTGTTCGACGGCAAGGTATCCGCCCTCAAGCGCTTTAAGGACGACGTCAAGGAAGTCGAGAAGGGGTTGGACTGCGGCATGGATTTCGACGGCTTCAAGGATTTCCAGAAGGGCGACCAACTGGAGTTCTACGCCAAGGAGACCCGTACCCGCAGGTTGAGCCAGGCCAAATAGCCGGATCTTCCGAATCACGAGCCCAGCATGTTCGAACGCAACGAGCGCCTCCGCGAACTGTTCCATGCCGAGATCACCAAGGCCTTGCGCGAGGTCAAGGATCCCGGCTTATCCGGCGGTCTGCTGACGGTGACCGATGTCGAGCTCAGCGTGGACCGCAAGACCGTGACCGTGCACTATTCCGTGCTCGGTTCCGCTCAGGACCGGGCCCATTGCGCCCGGGCCTTGGAGCGTTGCGCCCCATATATCCATCATCTCTTGATCAAGCGGGTCAAACTCAAGCTCGTGCCGCGCATCGTGTTCAGTTTCGATGATACCCCGCGGCGGGCCGCGCGGGTGGACAAGCTTTTGGGGCAGCTCGAGGACGAGAAAGACAAGTGACTTCCCCCTATCCGGGAGCGGGCCCCGGCCTGTTGCCCGGCCTTTCCGGGATGCTTTTGTTCGATAAGCCCCAAGGCTGGACTTCGCACGACGCGGTAGCGGCTTTCCGCCGCATGCTGCCCAAGGGCACCAAGGTCGGGCATTGCGGCACCTTGGATCCGCTGGCTACCGGGCTGCTGATCCTGCTGGTCGGGCCCTGCACCCGGCTGCAAGCGCGCATGCAAGGCTTAGATAAGGTCTATGCCGGCAAGATCCGGCTGGGCCTGACCACCGATACCGGAGACATCACCGGCAAAGTGCTGGAGACCAAGCCCCTGCCGCCGTTGGATCGGGAGAAGGTCCAGGCCTGTCTGGATTCGTTCGCCGGATTCCAAGAGATGACCGCCCCGGCCTATTCCGCGGTGAAGCATAAAGGCAAGGCCCTTTATAAGTACGCGCGGGCCGGCCTGGAGGTGCCGGTCAAGCCCCGGACCTGCACGGTGCGGTCTTGGCAGGCCCTGTCTCTGGACGGCCTGGATTTCGAGCATCGCCTCTTATGTTCCAGCGGCACTTACGTGCGGTCCTTGGCTGAGTTGGTGGGACGCCGGCTGGGCTGCGGCGCCGTGGTGCTCACCCTGCGCCGCGAGCGCATCGCGGACTTCGGGATAGAGGATGCGCTTACTTTGGATGAGCTCAAGAATCTCGATGCCGCGGCCTTGCGGCAGATGTTGA
>JBAZVY010000259.1:2662-3520 GCA_041660645.1 Elusimicrobiota bacterium
TCTTATCCCTGCCCCGGTTGGGCGCGGCCATCGCGGCCCGCGCCGCCGGGCCTAAGACGGCATGAACCCGCCGGGGCCAGCCGTGATCCGCGGCCCGGTAGTGGCCGGCCAAGGCCTGGGCCGGGGCTTGGGCTTTCCCACCGCCAATGTCAGCGTGCCGGGCTCGGACTTGCCCCCTTTCGGAGTCTATCGAGCGGATGCGATATGGGACGGCGTGGCCCACCCCGCGGTCTGCAACGTGGGCGTGCGCCCGACCTTGGTCTCAGCCGGCTCGCCCTGGGTGGAGGTCCATGTCCTGGATTTCGACGGCGACCTCTACGGCCGGGTCTTGGAAGTCCGCCTGCGGGAGAAGCTCCGGGATGAGAAGCGTTTCGCTTCCCGGGATGAGCTGGTGGAACAGATCCGGCGGGACGTGGCCTTAGTCAGTGCAGCGTGCCGTAGGAGTGCAGGGGCAGGACCGGAGAGCTCTTCTGCGCGGAGCGCGATAGGTCGCCGCGGAACTCGGACACGTCGGATCGGTAGAAAAGGAGCACCTTCCTGACGTAATTGCGGGTCTGGCGCATCCAGCTGTTGCGCCCCATGGCTCGCGGCCCCGCGTTGTATGATGCGATGATGCGCTGTATCACCCATAGGGGCGCATCCCGGTAGCCTACGCCCTTGAGCCGGTATTTCTTCCAAGCTATGCGATACAGTTCGGCCAGGTAAGCGGTGCCGGCATGGATGTTGGCGGCTGGGTCGTGCAGTTGCCCTTTGGAGAAGCCCAGTTCGGCCGCGGTCTCCGGCAGGATCTGCATCAGGCCCCGGGCATTGCGCGGGGATATCGCGCCTTTGGAGAACTCGGATTCGGCCGCGATTATG
>JBAZVY010000260.1:0-3499 GCA_041660645.1 Elusimicrobiota bacterium
GCATGGCGTCGCCGCCCAGCTTCTCCACGGCTTCGTCGAAATGGATCATGTAGCCGGTCTTGGAGAACTTGGTGCCTTCCTCGGATATCACCCGTTCGTAGGACAGCACCTTTTCGTAAGGGGCGCGGCCGCTGATGGTCACGCCCATGAACAGCATGGAGTAGAACCAGAGCCGGACCTGCTCGCGCATCTCGCACACCCATTCTATGGGGTACTGTTTCTCCCAGGCGGCGCGGTCTTGGAAATAGCCCGTGGTGGAGTAGGGCACGATGCCGGCGTCCAGCCAGCAGTCCCCCACTTCCACTACGCGCGTCACGGGCTGGGTGCATTTGGGACAGCGTATATCCACCCCGTCTATCCAGGGCTTGTGCAGTTCGGGCAGGGCGTCCACTTTGGCTGGGTCTACGGCCAGCTTCTTGAGCTCTTCCCGCGAACCCACCACGGTGAACTCGCCGCAGTCCTTGCAGATGTAGAAGGGTAGCGGCAATCCCCAGAAGCGCTTGCGGGATATGCACCAGTCGCCCATGTTCTGGAGCCAGTCTTCCATGCGCTTGCCGATATAGTCCGGCATCCAGTTCACGGCCTGGGCGGCTTGGATCAGGCGCGGTTTGATCTCCTCGGACCGGATGAACCATTCGTTGACCAGCCGGAAGATGATCTCGCTCTTGCAGCGCCAGCACACGGGATAACTGTGGGTGTACATCTCGGATTTGAGGAGCTTGCCCGCCTTCTCCAGGGCTCCCGCCACGTCGTCGGCCACGCTCGATGCGTTCCGGCCGGTGAGCCAGCCGAATCCGGACAGGAAATTGCCGTTGTCGTCCACCGGGCAGATCTGGCGCAGGCCTTGCTCTTGGCCCAGCTCATGGTCTTCGCGGCCGCAGCCGGGCGCGATATGCACGATGCCGGAGCCTTCCTTGGCGTCGACTTGCGACCAGGCCACGACCTTGTGGACCACGTCTTTCTGGGCTTCGAATTCCGGGAAGAAAGTCTCGAAGCGCAGTCCCACCAGCTCGCTGCCTGAGAATACGCGCAGGACCTTGGGAGTGAAGGCTTTGATCTTGTCTATCGCGTCCTTGCACAGTATGAGGGTGTGGTCCCATTGGGGCGAGGAGACTTCCGCGTACTGGAGTTCGGGGTTGACGGCCGCGGCCGTATTGGCGGACAAGGTCCAGGGCGTGGTGGTCCAGAGCAGGAGGCGCCGTTTGGGATCGTCTTGGAGCGGAAGGTGCACGAAAACGGAGAGGTGCTTCAGATCCTGATGGGAGCCGGACATCTCGTGCTCGGATAGGCTGGTGCCGCAGCGCGGGCACCAAGGCATGGGCAGGGCTTTCTGCGTGAGCCAGCCGTTCTTATGGCAGAGCTTGAGGAAATGCCAGATGCCGAGTATGTTGGTGTCCGTGTGGGTGTAGTAGGAGTTGTCCCAGTCCATCCATTGGCCCAGGCGCACGGATTGCTCGGCTTGGATGCGCGAGAAGCGGTCCACGCGCTCCCGGCACTTCCGCGAGAACTTGTCTATCCCGTAGCGCTCGATGTCAGGCTTGCCTTTGCAGCCGATCTCCTTCTCTACTTCGACTTCCACCCAAAGTCCCTGGCAGTCGAATCCGTTCTGGTAGCGGCAGGAGAAGCCGCGCATGGCTTTGTAGCGTATGAATGCATCCTTGAGCGTGCGGCCCCAGGCATGATGTACGCCCATGGGGTTGTTGGCGGTTATGGGACCGTCCACGAATCGGAACGGGGGCCGGTCCCGGCGCAGGGTCCGGAGTTTTTCGAAGGAGTCATGCTCCTTCCAGAATTGGAGCATGCGCTTGTCTATTTCGGTCAGGCGCGGCATGGCCGCGGCCGGCTTCATCTGAGTTTTTTCTTTCATTTGATGAAAAAGCCCGTGATCCTACCGGGCTGTGGTAAAGTGGTGGGCGGACCGGGATTCGAACCCGGTACCTCCGTGTTATCAGCACGGCGCTCTACCAACTGAGCTATCCGCCCTTATTCCTAAAAACGAGATGCTATTGTACAAAATTTTGGGTATAATGGACGTCTTATGGCGAATCGGAAGACCGTGATGGTCGTAGACGACGATCCGGATATACTCAAGACCATGGACATATTGCTGGGTCGGGAGTACGCGGTCATCGCGGCCTCGGACGGGGACGCGGCCTTGAGCATCCTCGCCAAACAGCGCCCGCAGCTCTTGATCTTGGATGTGTCCATGCCGAAGATGAGCGGCCTGGAAGTGCTCAAGAGCGTGCATGCCTCCCTGCCCGCGCTGGCCGTGCTCATGCTAACGGCGGAGATGGATCTGGACGTGGCCAAGCGCGCCTTGGAATGCGGCGCCACGGCCTACATCACCAAGCCTTTCGAGTACGACGCCCTCCTGGTCGAGGTCAAACGCCTTCTGGAAACCCCGGCCGCTGACGATGATGAGAAGAACTATCGTCCTTGGCGCGTGAAGCCGTGACGGTCTAAAGACCTATATTGGTCTGGGACCAATAACTCTCCTCGCCGGGCCAAAGGACCATTATCCGTATCCGGTCCTGCATATATAATCTTTCCTATGAGAACACTTCCTGGGATAGCCGCGCGCTTGCTGGCCGGGATTTTGGCTTATCTGCTGGCCGCCCAGCCGGTCTTGGCTGGCGCCCAGGCCATGCCCATCCGGAGCGGCGCCGCAGCCTCCGGCGCGCCTCTGATCGCGGTCCCGGCCTTGCCGGCTTCGGCGGCTAGTTCCATATCCCTTTTCGGGGCCTCTCTTAAATTGGTCTCGGGGTCTATCCTTCCCGCCGCGCCTGCCCCGTCGGTAGTGCGCTCCGTCCAGACGTCGCCTGCGGTTCAGCCGGCCATCTCCGTCCCCGCGGCAGTCCCGGCGGCCGTGGTATCCAGGCAGGCTGCGGCCCAAGCTCAGAGCTATCGGACGATTTTGGAACGCCAGATCGCGCCCGCAGCCCAGGCCGCGGCCGAAGCGGTGCGGGGCATCGAGAAGGCTTCGGATTCCGGTTCGCGCGCCGCCGCGGATGCGCAGTTTTCCGTGCTTACGGGCGAACGCCGCATCTCGAGTTCGGATTCGGCCGCGGGCCCCGTGGCCGCTGCCGCGCAGTATGGCGCCCAACCCACGCGCCTGCAGGCCGCGGCTGCGGTATCTGCCCGAGCGGAGGCGGATGTCCCCCCGCCGGCCAAAAAGTCTTTTTTCAAGGTCCTTAACGATCCGGAGCGCAATCAGTCTTTCTGGCGCTATCTTTCCGGTTATGCCGTGTATATATTCGGCATAGAGATGTACGTGGTGGGCCTGCCCTTCTTGGTGTCCGCGCTGGTCAAGAATTCCCTGCGCGAGAACCACGACCCGCGGGCGGCTGCGGCCGAGACGGTCCAACTCTTGGTCCGGCAGATCCGCAATAACGGACGCAAGGCGCACTGGGTGGGCCAGGCTTTCGGCTATCTGGCTAAACCCCTGTTCAAGCAGAGCGCGCAAGGCGGGTTGAGCTGGTTGTGGCGTTCTTTCTGGGTG
>JBAZVY010000261.1:0-983 GCA_041660645.1 Elusimicrobiota bacterium
CGGTAGACGATATCTGCGTGAAGTAGCCCGGCGGGAATATCCCGGCCCCGCCCGCGCCGAAATACGGATTATACATGAAGCCCAGGCCGGAAGCCGTGAACGAATCGATGCTGGCCCAGGGCGCGCCGGAATCCATCAGCGACATGCCGGCGCCGACCTTATTGCCCGCGGCCAGCACGGTCTTGGTCGCGAATGAGAATTCGAAGGGGCTCTGGCTCTCCAATTCCAGGATGCGGCCGCGCACCGACCCGTCCGCATAGAACGTGGCCGACACCCGCAAGGCGCCGTAGAATTGGAAGCTGGAGTAGACCAGATCGTAGATGCTGCCGTTGTCCCACAACTCGACTTTGGAAGAATCCGTATAGCCGGAGGGAGTGGTGCAGTTGTTGCGATAGACCCGCACGGCATGCGCTTTGGGCGCGTCGCTGCCGCTGTTCACCGTACCGTCGAAATTCCGGAACAGCCAGTGCGAATAATGGCAGCCGTAGCCCGACACCGAGCCGGCCTGCATGTCGGCCTGGGCCTGGAAAGCCGGCCCCCCGTCCATCTGCTGGGAGATGAAGCCGTGATTGGGGCTAGACATATAGAAGCGCAGGCGATTATTGTCTATGCAGAGGTTGCCGCCGTCCGTCTTCATCCAGGACCCGCCCACTTCGGAACTGCCTATGAAGCAGTTATAGGCCCGCTCGAAATTATCCGCCACGAAGGTCGGGATGGAAGCGCCCGCCAGATTATAGGGCGGGAACTGGACATCGTCTATCCAAGTCGTATCCGTGCCCGAAGACACGGAGGCGTCCTTGACGTATTCCCAGCGGAACACGGTCTGGCCCGCAGCGGGCACGTTATACATGAAGCTGCTCCAGCCCGGCATGACCCCGGAGAACGCGTCTATCTGGACATTGTTCACGTAGAACTTGAGCATGTCCGCATATTCGCTGGAAGTCTTGAAATTGAACTTGACCGGCCCGGGAGCCGTGACATTG
>JBAZVY010000261.1:993-3459 GCA_041660645.1 Elusimicrobiota bacterium
GAAGTCTCCAGCCAGCTGACCTGGCTGTTGGCTATGGACCCGGCCCGCACGGAACGCGCGCCCGAAGAACAAGTAGCCGTGTCCACGCTCCAACCGTTGGCGGCATTGGTGGCCCAAGGCAGGACGCTGACGATAGCGGTCGAAGCCGCGGCCTCGAAGCCTTCGTCCACGCCGCCGGAACCGCCCGCTTCCGGCCACCAGACCACGTTCATGGGGTCGTCCTCATAAGGCGGGCCGGCGCGCGCGCCTTGGGGATAGCGCACGGTTATACGGGCGGTGGCAGACAGCTCGCGGGCATTGACATTGACCGCGATGTTGGGGTCATTGAAGCCGATATTGGTGAACGTGGAAGTGAATACGCCCCCCGCATCCGTGAAATTGATGGCCGTAGCGCCGGCCAGGAGCGGGCCGTTGAAGCTGACGCTGGACAAGTCCACGATGGCGGCGGAGTTGCCGATCCGCAGTCCCTCCGAAGCCAGCCGTCCGAACGCGCCGCTGGATATCGCCACGGTGCCGTTCAAGATGATCCTGAGCCGAGTCGCGGGAGATAAGCTGGTGACCAGGGGCGGGCCGCCGCCGCTGTCGGACATGTCGAAATGTCCGCCGTTGTACACCGTCACCGTGGAGCCGCGGAACAGGGCGCCGTTCTGGATGTTGAGATAGCTGGAGGGATTGACGTTGAGGGGCCCGGCCACCGCTACCGAGCCTCCGGCCACGCTGAAAACCCCGAAGCCGTTCACGTCCACATAATCATTGAAGGTATGGACTATGCCGGGATTGAAGCCGAACCGAGCCTGGCCCCCGTTCACCACGAAAGGACCGTTCACGGTCAAGGGCGATACGAAATCCACCGTGCCGGTATGCAGGGAAGTGAAGGTCATGGACGCCACGGTTATGTTCAAATTCCAGTTGCAGGCATTGCCGGGGTTGGTGTCGCCGAATACCACATAGTCGCCGTTCACCGGGACCTGGCCATTGGACCAGTTGCCGGCGATGCTGGCCGTCGCATTGACGTTCCCGATCCAGATCCTGGTCGTATCTCCGGCCGTGAATCCCAAAGGCATGATGACCGAATCGTTCTTATCCGCGCGCAAAGAATAGTTGGTTCCATCCACATTGTCCAACCAGGTATAATCCAGCTTTCCGCCGTTATTCCACCAGCCGGACCAGCGCAGGCTGGGCAAGGCCTGCTCATCCGACCCGTTGGAGACGTCGCTCCAGGCGCCCCACACGGAAAAAGGCAGCTTGCTGTTGAGCCGGATATTGCCGGGCGTGTTCGAGCTGGCGGCTGCTACGTATACGGCGCCCGAGTTATCCACCGCGACCGAGGGCGAGATCATGGCCAGGCCGGCTTGAGGCGCGACGTTTTCCGGATTCATCCAAGCCGCGCCGGCCGCGGCCCGGGAGGAATACATGACCTGGGAATAAGGCGAGTAAGCCGCGTCCAATCCGCTCCAGACCGCGTGCAGGCCGCCGCTGGGGTCCACGGCCAAGGCCGGGCCGTTGCTGCGCGGGTCATACCAACTGCCTTGGAGATAGCCCGGGGTGTTGGCGATGTCCTGCCACTGGCCCCACATGCCGTTGGCCGCGCGCGAGGAATATACGATCTGCTCGTAAGCGCCCGTGTTCTTGCCTCGGCGCTTGCGCGCCACCACATGCAATCGGTCTTGTCCGTCTATGGCCAGGGCCGGCTCCACCATGTCGACGCCTTCATAAAAAACGTCCACGTAAGGGGTCCAATCGCCGCCCACGGCCCGGGAAGAATAGCTGATCCGGCCGTTCTCCAAGCCGTCATCCTGCCCGGCCCAGACCACATGCAAGCCGTTCTGGGAATCCACGGCCAGGGCCGGAGTGACCTCGATGCCCATGTACGGATGGACCGGGATAGTGCTCACGGACGACGACCAAGAGGTCCCGGGGATACTAGCGGAAGAATATACGATCTTCGGCTCCACCCCGCCGGCATCCAATAGGGAACTGACCCCGCCCCAGACCACATGCAGAACGTCATCGGAGTCTATGGCCAAGGCCGGCATCTCCTGGCCATAGTAGCCGCCGGAATCGCCCACGGTCTCGATCGGAGCCGCGGTGGTGTCGGCCCAAGTGAGTCCGTTGTCCGAGGAACGAGCCAAGAACAAGCGCTTCTGCCCTACGACATTCGCGTTCCATTTCTTGAGGTAGACCATATATAGGGCGTTGTCGGAAGCCCGCACCATGCGGCGCTGGCCTCCGGCCCCAGTCCCGATATCGCCGACCCCGGTGGAAACCAGCACCCCGGTATTGGGCAGGGCGTACAGGAACTGACTGCTGGCCACGGATGAGACATTGCCGGCCTGGTCCTGGGCCGTGGCCTCTACCTTATAATACGTGCCGTAAGTCATGAAGCCCACGGACGGCGTATTCGTAAAAGACCAGGCCGCGGCCGGAGTGCCGCTATAATTGACCGCCAGGTCCTGCGGCGCAGGC
>JBAZVY010000262.1:0-3454 GCA_041660645.1 Elusimicrobiota bacterium
TAAGCGAGTCCGAATTGATAGAAAAAGTGGCGGGCGAGACCGGCGCCAGCAAGACGCATATCCGCCTTTCACTCAAGCCCAGACCTGGAGATTGACCCATGAGTTTTGAATCGTTCCGCCTGCATCCGGACCTGGCCTCGGCCCTGAAGACCCTGGCCTTCACCGTGCCCACCCCGATCCAAAACCAAGCCATACCCAAAGCCCTGGAGGGCCGCGATCTCCTGGGCCTGGCCCAGACCGGCACGGGCAAGACCGCGGCCTTCGCCTTGCCCATACTCCAGCGCCTGCTGCAAGGCCCGCGCGGACGCGTGCGCGCCCTGATCCTGGCCCCCACCCGCGAGCTGGCCGAACAGATCCATGAAGCCTTCGGCCAATTCGGCCAGCGCACCAGCCTGCGCAGCGCCACGGTCTACGGCGGAGTAGGCATGGCGCCGCAGATCAAAGCCCTGCGCGGCGGAGCCGAGATCATAGCGGCCTGCCCGGGACGCCTGCTCGACCATATCGAACAGGGCCACGCGGACCTCTCCAGCCTGGAAGTGCTCGTGCTAGACGAAGCCGATCAGATGTTCGACATGGGCTTTTTGCCCTCCATCCGCAAGATACTCAAGCGCCTGCCCAGCCGCAGGCAGACCCTGCTCTTCTCCGCCACCATGCCCGACGATATCCGGGGCCTGGCCCATGAATGCCTGCGCGACCCCGTCACCATACAGGTCAACCACACCCAGCCCCTGACCACGGTCTCCCATGCCCTCTATCCGGTCAAAGAACACTTGAAGACCACGCTGCTCTTGGAACTCGTACGCCCCACGCACATGGAGACCGTTCTGATCTTCACGCGCACCAAGCATCGCGCCAAACGCCTAGGCCTGAAATTGAAGGCAGCCGGCTTCGAGGCCGCCTCCCTGCAGGGCAATCTCTCTCAGAATCAACGCAAGGCCGCGCTTGACGGCTTCCGCGCCGGCCGCTTCAACATCCTCGTGGCCACCGACATCGCGGCGCGAGGCATAGACGTATCCGAGATCAGCCATGTGATCAACTTCGATATCCCCAACACCCCGGAGGCCTATACCCACCGCATCGGGCGCACGGGCCGCGCCGCCAACACCGGAGACGCCTTCACCCTGGTGACCGAAGCGGACAAGGATATGGTCAAGACCATAGAGCGGCGCCTGGGCCGACCGATCGAGAGACGACGGCTCGAGAACTTCGATTACGATCAAGCCGCGCCTCCGCAGCCGCAGCCGGCGCACCGGCATCCGCCGCATCGGCCCGCGGCTCACCCTCCGCGGCATGGCCATGCCGCGCCGCACCCGCCGCAGGTCCACAGACCCGGCGGCTCCCCTGCCGGCGCGCGCCGCCATCGCGGCCGCCGCCGGCCGTACTGACGCAGCGGACCTGGTAAATATATAATTACCCCATGGCCTCAGAGACGGAACTCATAAGCCGCAGCCAAAAAGGCGACTCCAAAGCTTTTTCCGCACTGGTCGCCAAGTATGAGGACAAGATATTCAACCTGGCCCACAAGGTCTGCGCGGGCCTGCCCGCGGAAGCCGAAGACGTATACCAGGAGACCTTCCTCACCGCGTTCAAAAAGTTGCCGCGCTTCCGCGCGGATGCCAACCTCGGCACCTGGCTCTACCGCATCGCTTCCAACCTCTGCTGGATGCGCTTTCGCAAAAAGCGGAGCGAACCCGTGGTCCCCATACTGGACGAAGACTCGGACCATAGTCCGCTCTGGCGGGACTGGTCGGACGGGCCGGAAGAATTAGCGCGCAAAAAGACCCTGCGCGAAGCCGTGACCCAGGCCCTGGCCGACCTGCCGGTGGACTACCGCCTAGTCGTAGTTTTGCGCGATATCCAAGGCTTGTCCGCGCCAGAGACCGCCCAGGTCATGAAGCTCTCCGTAGCCGCGGTCAAATCCCGCCTGCACCGCGGACGCCTCTTCCTCCGGGAACGGCTCGATGGAGTGGTCAAGTCATGAAGCCCCTGAAGTGCCGTCAGCTCCTGAAGCATCTCTCCAGCTACCTGGACCGGGAAATTGATCCCGCCCTTTGCCGGCACATCGAATCGCACATCCAGGGCTGCCGGCCCTGCGTGGCGTTCATAAGCACGCTTAAAAAGACCGTGGCCGTACTGAAACGCCAGCCCGCGGCCGCGCCGCCCGCCCGGCTCAAGCAAGCCTGGCGCCGCCGGCTCCCCTCCTAAACCCAGCCGATTGACAGTCTCACCAAGGCCTGCTACTATATTAGTGGTTGCGCATATAGCAATAAGGAGCTAAAATGGCCCTGGCCGAGACCCTTCGCCTATTGGACGTCATAGCCGAACCCAACCGCCTACGCATACTCAACGCACTATCCGCGCGCAAGATGTGTGTCTGCGAACTATGCGGAGCCTTGAAGCTCAAACAATCCGTCATGTCCCAGCACCTGCGCGTACTGCGAGATTGCGGGCTGGTACAGGCCAGCAAGAACGGCCTCTGGGTGGACTATCGACTCTCACCCTCCGCCCTGGCCGGACCCGCCGGCCGCATCCTTAAGACCATCCTGACAGAAACCCAACGGGACGACACCATCCGAAAGGACCGAGAAGCCTCCGCCAAGATCGACCGCCGCGCGTTATGCGCTGGCGCGTCTGCCAAAAAAACGCGGAGGCCCCGTGCCTGAGCCCCGATCCAGGCTGATCCGGATGGCGTCCGGCGCAACTGCCTTGCTGGCGCTGTGGATCGCCGCCTATGCGCAGCTGGCCCCGATAGCCCACCGCGTGACCTATGGGCTGCTGCGTTTAACCCCAGGATCCCACCTGGCCTCGGCTGCAGAGTTCTTCCTTTATGAGACACCGAAAGTACTGCTGTTGCTGGCTCTCATCGTATTCGTAGTAGGCGTCATCCGAACTTTCTTCACACCGCAACGCACCCGCCGCATGCTGGCGGGCCGGCGTGAGTCGGTGGGCAACGTCCTGGCCGCTCTGCTCGGAGTCGTGACCCCGTTCTGCTCCTGCTCGGCGGTTCCCTTATTCATCGGGTTCGTGACCGCAGGCGTGCCTTTAGGGGTCACTTTCTCCTTTCTAATATCAGCCCCCATGGTCAACGAGGTGGCGCTGGTGCTGCTTTTCGGGCTCTTCGGCTGGAAAGTCGCCCTGCTCTATGCCGGCACCGGGCTTTTCATAGCCATAGCCGCTGGCTGGATAATCGGCCGGCTGGGCCTGGAGCGGCACGTGGAGCCCTGGGTGTACCAGACTAGGCCCGGCGCAGAAGATGAAGAGGCGGCCCCGGACTGGAGGCAGCGGCTGCAGGATGGACGTTTAGCCGTGCGCGGCATCGTAGGCAAGGTCTGGCCATATGTAATCGCAGGCATCGCCGTGGGTGCGGGCATACACGGCTACGTGCCCGAAGACTTCATGGCCGCGCTCATGGGCAAGAGCGCCTGGTGGTCCGTGCCGGCAGCGGTACTCATCG
>JBAZVY010000263.1:0-645 GCA_041660645.1 Elusimicrobiota bacterium
CTGCAGGCTTTCGCCTACCCGGATTACGCCGCGTTTTCCAGCCTGGTGCTCATAGGCGCGGCCTGCACTTTGTCGTGCTGGTTCCTATTGCCGGCCTTGGGTGAAGAGTCGGCCTAGGGCACGATGCGGCGGGCGCCCATATAGCGGGTCTTGTAGTAGTTCTTGGAAAGTTCGTCCTTGACCACGCCGCGGGAAGAGGATGCGTGCATGAATCTCGGGCCCCGGGCCTCCACTACCATGCCGACATGGGACACGCCTACGCCCATGGTGTTGAAGAACACCAGGTCGCCTTCGCGCAGATCCGACCAGGCGATATTGTCGCCGGTCTTCCACTGTTGGCGGCTGACGCGCGGTATGCCGACCTTGTTCTCGCCATAGCTGTTTTGCGTGAAGGCGGAACAGTCTATGCCCTTATGAGTGACGCCGCCCCATACGTAGGGCGTGCCTAGGTACGACTTGGCCGAAGTCTCCAGGCCCGGCCACAGGCCGGCCATGGCCAAGCCCAGTTCCTTAGGCGTAGGCTCGCGCTTAGCGGCGTCTTCTCTCCCCGGCAGGGCGCCGCTAAGCGCGGGCCTGGCGGCGGCAGGCGCGAGCGCGGGCGCCGCCTGGACTGGGCGGGGCGCGGGGGAAGCTGGCGCGTTGACC
>JBAZVY010000263.1:655-3429 GCA_041660645.1 Elusimicrobiota bacterium
TCCGGGGCGGGAATAGGCTCTGCCTTAGCGACGGGGGCAGCCGGGACGGCTTCCGGTTCCTTAGGCTTGGCCTCGTAGACTAGCTTATCCACGGGCACGCGGGAGAATACGCCTTCGTACGGAGGCAGCACGGGTGCGGCCTTGGTCTTGGCCAGTTTTTGGAAATAGGTCTGAGCCTGCTCGCTCAGTTCGCCCGGGCGGCGTTTGCCGGAGAGCATGTTTCCGAACATGTATACGGCATAGTCCCGCACGTTGAAGCGTTTCTTGGCGGCTTCGACCAGCGACCATTTCAAGGTCCGGAAGATGGAATCGTCCCAATCATGCTCCATGGCGTTGCGCACCAGGTCCGCGGCCACTTCCGGGGGGACCCGGTTGTCGGTCATCTCCCGATAGCCGTTGGCCCATACGCCGATGCGGTCGCCCGGGATCTTCTTGCGATAGCCGTAGAGGGCGATGCCTTCCACTACGTCGGCGGGCGCGCCCCGGCCCATGGCCTGATAGGCCGAAAACGCCACCTCGGCGATGCGTTCCGGGGCGGTCTCGTCGAACGTGCCCTCGATGATCATGCGCAGGACCACGTCGGCCGCGGACGTGTCGTTCTTGGGCACGACCCTATATGCATAACTGGCGAACCGGTCCTTGATCGCGGCGACTATGCGCTCCTGCTGCGGGGCGGGCAGGCCGTTGTCCTTGCGCAGGTTGGCGGTCACGTACTCCAGCAGGTTCTGCTTGGGTTCGGCCTGGGCCGGGACCGCCGCGGCCAGCAGCAGGGCGAAAATCAGGACGTTCCGGTACATGCTCAGCGGCTCCCTTTGCGTTTGAGCACTTCTTCGTGCATCTCTTTTTCCATGTCCTCCATCTCGCGGATCTCCTGCTCGATAAGGGTCTCGGCGCTATAGGGATGGCTTTCCGTGATGGTCTCGGCCTTGGGCTTGCGCGTAGGCGTTGCCGCAGGCCGGGTCGGTACGGTCCGGGCCGCGCGGGCTGAGGCTGGGGGGATATCGCGCATGGACTTAGGCGGTTCGGGTCGGTCGGTCCGTCCGGCGGCCGGGGGTATGGCGGACACCGGAGCCCGGGCCGCGGCGACTGCGGCCGGGGGAAGGGCCGGCTGCTGGGCTGCGGGGGGGACCGGCGCAGCGGCTGCCGGCTTGCTGGCCGGGGCTGCGCCTTCTCTCCCCGGCAGGGCGCCGTCCTGGCCGGCCTTAGCATAGGCGTTGCCGGCCGGGGCTGCGCCTTCTCTCCCCGGCAGGGCGCCGTCCTGGCCGGCCTTAGCATAGGCGTTGCCGGCCGGGGCCTCGCGTTGGGCTACGAGTACTGCGGCAGACGCGGTCGGGCCAGCGTAGGCCAGACTCAGGCCGGCCTTTTCCTGCAGCCAGCGCTTGGCCACGTCCGCGCGCACCGCGTAATTTACTCCGGTGATGGCTAAGCCGTCGGCCGCCTTGCGCGACATCAAGGTGTTTACGCCTATGATGTTGCCGGAGGCATCCACCAGGGGCCCTCCGGAATTGCCGCGATTGATGGAAGCGTCGGTCTGAAAGCCTTTTTTGCCTTGCACGCCGCCCAAAGAAGCCACGACCGTGCTCACGATGCCGGTGGTCAGGGTCCAGAGTCCGCCTTGCTCGGGATGGCCGATGGCGGCCACGCGGTCGCCCACCTGCACGTTGTCCGGGTCGCCGAAGGCCAGGGTGGCGGCGCGGCTGGGCACGTTCTTGACCTGGATGAGGGCCAGGTCCAGGTCGCTATCCCATTTCAAGACTTCGGCTTCGAGCGGTTCGATCATATCCTTCTGCGGGTCGCCGGTCATCTTATTAGGCTTGAAATACACATGGATGGTGGGCCAGGGCTTGCGGGTGGAATCCCGGATGACCACATGGGCGTTGGTTATGATGCGTCCGGTGTGGTCGAGCAGGCTGCCGCTGCCCAGTTCTCCGGAGCCTTCGGAGCTGGCGCAGATTATGAGCGCCACGGCCGGAGCGGCCTTGGAGTATATGGAGCGGGGCACGAAATCCGGAGCCGGCGCAACCGGGGCTTCCGCGGCCGCGGACGTCTCCGCGCGCGGGGTTGCGGCTTGGACCGGGCGATCCGGGACCTCGGACTCGGCCGCGGGCGCGGCTGCGCCCGCGAACTTGGCAGCGGCTAACTGCAGGTATATCTGTCCGGCCAAAAGATGGGCTTCCGCGTACTCTTGTTCCGCTAACTTTTTCGTGCTCCAAGAATTCTGCAGGCTCTTGAGCATCTCGTCCAAGCGGGCTGTGTCCGTGGGCGGGATGCGGCTTGCGGCCGCAGGGGCATCGCCGGTCAGTTCCGGGGTCAGGGCCCGGCAATAAGGCCCCCAGCCGGCTGCGGTGAGCTGCTGGTCGGTCATCTTGTCCGCGGGGGAGGTGAGCAGGTCCTTAAGCTTTCCGGGCAGGTCCGCGCTGGCCGCAGTCCAATCCTTGAGATTGGTCTTGATCTCTTCGGCGACCTCGGCTTTCTTGTTGGTCTCCAGGGCTTGGACCCATTGGGACACGGCCAGGGCCCGGTATATGGACCGCAGCGCCTTATCCTGCGAGGCCGGGGCGGCGGTCAATAGGCGTAAACGCAGGTCCGCGGCCCGGTCCAAAAGCCTTTGGTCCAGGTTCTCGCCCTGGTCCGTGGGTATGCCGCCGCGCACCGCGGCCACGGCCGCGGACACCGGGGCTTTGCGCACGGGTTCCGCGTTGAGATAATTGGATACGCGCTTCATGAGCTTGGCAAAGCCGGCTGGATCCTGGGCTTTCTTGGCCGGGGCCGCG
>JBAZVY010000264.1:0-2692 GCA_041660645.1 Elusimicrobiota bacterium
CGGTCGAAAGCCAGGGCCACGGATTTGAGGGGCGCGGCGCTGCGGCGCACCAGCCCGGGCACGTCCGCCTCGATGGTGTTGCCGGGGCGAAGCTTGAAGCCGCGGGCGGCAAGATGCTCGCGCACCTTGCGGTCCCGCTCGGCTTGGAGCGCCTCCAGGGATGCGTCGAATTGGGCCTGGCTGAGATGGGACGCGTTGGCCTGGCGCAAGGCTTTCTGTCGGGCCGCGTCGTGCCAAGCGTCTATGGCTCCGAGTTCCGTTCGGCTGTAGCCGAAGCCCGCGCGATAGCTCTGATATGCGGCTTGGGGGGCCCGATACTGGACCTGGAGGCGGTCCCGGTTGAAGTTCTCGAACCCGTATTCCGCCTGGAGCGATACCTTGGTCTGGCTGATCTTCTGGGTGGCGGAGGCCTCGGCTTCGCCTTCTTCTCCGGCGGGCTGGGCGTAGAGGCCGCCGAGCGGATGCCAGAGGGCCAGGCCGCAATGCCAGCACAGGCCCGCGGCCAGGGACCAGCATAGGAGCGCGGCGAGCAGCCAGCGGGGCCCGGAGATTCCGGTGCGCATGACCTTCATAATATAAATTTTGTATCCTCGAAGCATGCCTTCTGTCGAGACGCCCGATCCCTTGCTGGGCCGGACCGTGGGCACCTGCCGCATAGAGGCCGTCATCGGCGGCGGCGGCATGGGAACCGTCTATCGGGCCTGGCACCTGCCGTTGGATCGGCCGGTGGCCCTCAAGATCATAGCTCCGGAACTCATGGCCGATCCCCATGCCGTGGAGTCGTTTTTGGCCGAGGCCCGCAACGCCGCGCGCATAGACGACCCGCATATCGTGCAGGTCCATGAGGTGGGCAAGGACGCCGGTCTTTACTACATAGTCATGCAGTTGGCCGGCGGCTGTACCTTGGAGGATAAGCTGCGTCGAGACGGCCCCCTGTCCCCGGCCGAGGCCAAGCGCGTGATCCAGGAGACCGCCCGGGGCCTGCAGGCGGCGCATCGTCTGGGCGTCGTGCACCGGGACATCAAGCCGGGCAACGTCATACTCGGTCTGGACGGCTCCGTGCGCATCATGGATTTCGGGCTTTCCGGGATCGCGGACCGGGATAAGGATGCGGCCGCGGTGGGATCGTTCGGGTTCATGTCTCCGGAGCAAGGCCTGGGCGCGCCTCCGGATCCACGCATGGATATTTATTCCTTGGGCGCCATGTATTTTTATTTGTTGGCCGGCCGCCCGCCCTATGTGGCGGCCCATGCCGCAGACGTCGTGGTCCAGCATCGCGATGCGTCGATCCCGGACGTGCGGGAGTTCCGGCGCGAGGTCAGCGCGGCCGCGGCCGGGCTCATCCGCCGGTTGATGGCCAAGGACCCGGCGCAGCGTCCGGCCGACATCGCGGAAGTCCTGCGGGCGTTGGACTCCTATCAGCTGCTCATAGATACCGATTCCAGCGGATCGCCGTTCAAGCTGCTGCCCCCCCCGGTGGCAGCCCAGACCGGTTTCGACGCATCCGCCGGTTTCGTGCCGGCCGTATCCGGAGCAGGAGCAGGCCGGCCCTGCGACGCCGACCGCGGTCCCTGGCCCGCGGCCGCTCACGCGCCGGGCTCGCCGCTGCCTCCGCCCCTGGCCCCGAGTTTGAAGCGGGGGCAGGCCTGGCCCATGGCCGCCGTGATAGTCGCCCTGCTGTTCGGCCTGCATGCGCGCAAGTTGGCGGGCCCGGATATGGCGGCGGCGGGATTTTTGGCCATGGTCGTTGCCGCCCGCATGTTCTTCCGGCCGCAATGGCGCCTGAGCTGGCGGCTGCTCTCCGGGATTTCGGCTTTCGCGGCCATGGCCGGCATATTCTATCTATACGGCGCCAGCGGGTCCGGGCCGTCGGCGGCCGCGGGCTGGGATTTCGAGATCGTACTGCTGGCCGTCCTGGGCCTGGCCAGCGCCGCGGGGTCCTGGTATCTGGGTCTAGTCGAGGTCCAGCGCCAGGACCGAGCCTTGGCTTATGGCCTGCTCGCGGTCTCGGCCGGCTGCTGGTTCCTGGCCGCGCTTTCTTTGCGCATACCGTCCGGCCAGGATTGGTGGCCCGGGATACGGTCCGGTCTGAGCGCGGATGTCCGGATTTTTATCGACTCCCTAGGCGTTTGGCGTTGGGGCGGCGCAGCCATGCTGAGCTGGCTGTGGTGGAGCTGGTCCGCCAAGCGCGCGCCCATGCCGGGTCCGGTACGCAAAGCCAACGTCGCCAACTGGAACCGATAAGGCCTTTAGGGCAGATGGACGGCGCAGGCTTTGGCTTGGGCGATGAGCGGCTCCGGATATATCCCGAAGATCAGTATCCCGGCCAGGGCCACGGCCAGACAGCCGTAGAGGCAGGGCCCCACGTCCAATCCGGCCGGGGCCACGCCGTCCAGCGTAGGCTTGGGGGGCTGGAAGAACATGTGGTAGCTGATGCGCATGTAATAGTAGACCGAGATCACGCTGTTGAGCACGCCGGCTAGGGCCAAGGCGTAGAAGACGTGGGGATTGCCCCCGGTTGCGGCCGCGGCGCGGCCGGCATCCAAGGCCGCGGCGAACAGATAGAATTTGCCGATGAATCCGGCCAAGGGCGGTATCCCGGCCAAGGACAGCAGAAAAGCGGTCATGGTCAGGGCCAGCGGCAGGCTGCGCCGGGCCAGGCCGTCGAAGGAGCGCAGTTCGTATGCGCCCA
>JBAZVY010000264.1:2702-3411 GCA_041660645.1 Elusimicrobiota bacterium
CCCAGCCCGCCCTGCGAGCCGTCGTCGCCCACGGCCTGGACCACGGCGAAGGCGCCTACGTTCATGGCCACGTAGATGGCGCTGTAGAGCAGCACGCCTTCCAATCCCAGGCGGTTGCCGGAAACGATGCCGATGAGTATATAACCGGCCTGGGCTATTGCGGAATAAGCCAGCATGCGTTTTACGTTGTCTTGGAATATGGCCACGGTATTGCCCACGGTCATGGTCAGTATGGCCAGCAGCGCCAGTAAGGTGGTCAGTTCCAGGGCGGCCGCCGGCACCAGGATCGAGAACACGCGCAGGATCACGCCCAGGGTGGCGATCTTGGGGGCTACGGAAAGGAACGCGGTCACGGGCAGAGGCGCGCCTTCGTATGCGTCCGGCACCCAGAAATGCATGGGCACCATGGCGGCCTTGAAGCCCAAGCCCAGAAGGATGAACAGCATGGCCAGGAGGAACACGGGGCCGCGCTGGCCGGCGGCCAGCAGCGGAGACCAAAGGCGTACGCTGCTGTCTCCGATGGAGAGCTCTATGAGCCGGGTGGTGCCGGCGGTTCCGTAGTATAGCGATATGCCGTATACCATCAAGGCTGAGGCGAAGGCGCCGAACAGGAAATACTTCATGGAGCCTTCGTTGGATTTGCGGTTGCGGCGTTCGAATCCGGCCAGTATGAACGACGCGATGGACACCAGTTCCATGGCCACGAACA
>JBAZVY010000265.1:0-3409 GCA_041660645.1 Elusimicrobiota bacterium
GTTCGCAGGGTCCGAACACGAATATCGTGAACAGCACCCAGGGCGTTATATTGGCTTTGGGCTGTTCGTGGACATGGACGTGGGCCGCGGCCAGATGATCGTGCGTGTGTTCGTGGGCGCCCGCCGCATCGTGGATATGGCGATGGCTGTGCGGCCGGCCGGCCAGGGCCCGATGCAGACCCCATGCCATGTAGAGCAGTCCGAACCCCAGCAGAAGCCACGCCGCGATCTGGCCGCGATAAGCCTCTATCGGAGTCACTCGGTTTACGGCCGCGCCCAGGGCTATGCCGGCCAGTCCGATGACCACGGAACTGGCTACATGGCCGAGCCCGCAGAGCAGGGTGATCAGGGCGGTCTTGTTCCAGGACCAGTTCCGCGCCTTGCCCATGGCGATGAAGGGCAGGTAATGATCGGGCCCTACTAAGGTATGGAAGAAGCCTAGGGAAGCCGCGGTCAGGCAGAGGAACTGGATCTCGGTGGCCATGGGGTCTGGAAGCTGGCTATATTATACAGATTTGACAGGGGTGTGGGACGTGTGATATAATGATTTTAACGTAGCCTTTGTGAAAAGTGGCTGCCGGTCAAGCCACTTTTTTTATTCTCGGGAGGCCTATTGGACGTAGCCCAGGTGGAGAAGCTGGTCGTGCCGCTCTTGGAGCAGGAGACGGCGGAGCTCGTGGACTTGGAAGTGGTCCAAGACTCCGGCCGCCGCGTGCTGCGCTTCTACCTGGACAAGCCCGGCGGCATATCCTTGGACGATTGCGAGCATCTCTCCAATCGGATCGGCGCCCTGCTCGATGAGGCCGACGCCTTTCCGGGTTCCTACGTCCTGGAGGTGTCTTCTCCGGGCCTGGACCGGGTGGTGAAGAAGGAGAAGGATTTCATCCGTTTTACGGGCCAGGCGGCCAAGGTGCGGCTGCGTCTGCCGCAGGATGGACGGCGCAATTTCAAGGGCACGCTGCAGGGTTTTGCGGACGGCAAGGTCCTGTTGGATTGCGAAGGCAAGCGTTTTGAGTTCCCCCTCGCGCTGTTGGACGAGGCGCGGCTGGATTATTCGGCGGAGGTCTAGGCGGCCATGGCGAAATCTGAATTAGTGCTGGCTTTGGAGCAGTTGGAGCGCGAGAAGGGCATCCGCAAGGACGATATCCTCAAGATGATCGAGGGCGCGGTGGTCAGTTCCTTGCGCAAACATGTGGGCAAGACCACGATCATCGAGGCTTCCATAGACCCGGATACCGCGGAGTTCCGTGCCAACGTGGTCAAGAAAGTGGCCGAGACCGTGGCCGACCCGGAACAGGAGATATCCCTGGCCGAGGCCAAGCGTTATAAGAAAGACGCGGTGGTGGGCGAGGACCTGCGCATGCCCGCCCCGGTGACGGATTTCGCCCGCATCGCGGCCCAGACCGCCAAGCAGGTCTTGGCCCAGAAGATCCGGGAAGTGGAGCGCGACAGCCTGTTCGACGAGTTCAAGCCCAAGGAAGGCGAGATCGTCACCGGCGCGGTGCACCGCTTCTTGGAGCGCAACGTGGTGGTGGACATCGGCAAGACCGAGGCCATATTGCCCGTGCGCGAGCAGATCCGGCGGGAGCGCTACAGCATCGGCGGCAACGTGCGCGCGGTCATCCTGCGCGTGGATAAGGCCCAGCGCGGGCCCCAGGTCATAATCTCCCGGGCCGCGCCTATGTTCTTGCGCCGGCTCTTCGAACTCGAAGTGCCCGAGATCGGCGAGAAGATAGTGGAGATCGTGGAGGTCGTGCGCGACCCCGGCTTCCGGGCTAAGGTCCTGGTCCGGTCCAATGACGCCAAGGTGGACGCGGTCGGCTCCTGCGTGGGCCTGCGGGGCTCGCGCATCCGCAGCATCATGAACGAGTTGGCCGGCGAGCGCATAGACCTGATACCTTTTGACGAGAACATCGAGAAGTTCCTGGCCAATGCCCTGGCTCCGGCCAAGGTGGCCTCCGTGCGCATCTTGGATGCGGACAACAAACGGGCCGAGGTCATCGTGCCCGAGGAACAGCTTTCCCTGGCCATCGGCAAGGAAGGCCAGAACGTGCGTCTGGCCTGCCGGCTGACGGGCTGGGATATGGAAGTCAAAGCCGGTCCGCCTACGAACCCTCCCGCCGCCGCGGCCGGCGTCTCCGATACGGGGGCGGCGTCTTTGCGGGAATTGGAAGGCGTGGGCAGTAAGACCGCGGATATATTGGCCGCGGCCGGTTATACCGCCGCCAAATTGGCGGCTGCCACGCCTGAAGAACTTGCGGCTTTGGAAGGCATCGGAGAGAAGACCGCGGCCAAGATCATATCCAGCGCCAAGCAACAGGCCGAGCCGCCGGCGCCCGAGGCCGGCCCGGCCGCCTAGGACCACAGCCGTCATAAATGCTATCATTGGATATAATGGAGAAAAAGAAGGCGGAAAAGCCGGCTAAGGAAAAGACGGAAAAGGTCAAAAAGACGGCCGTCAAGACCGCGGCCGCTAAAAAAACCAAGACTGATTCCGACAAGCCGGCCAAGTCCTCCAAGAAAGGCGGCACCGGCGTGCGCAAGGCCGAGGCTGAGAACCGGCAGACCCAGGAAGAAGGGTCCATCGCCCCCCCGACGCAGAATCTGGTATCCGCTTTCGATCTTTTCCGCAAGAAAAAACTCCTTCATTCCAGCGGTCCGACCGTGACCCGTTTGGCGGCCGGCGCATCTTTGCCTAAGCCGCCGGCTCCGCCCAAACCGGCCCCGGAGCCCGCGCCTTCTGCGGCCTCGGTTCCGACTCCGGCCCCGGCTGTGCCGGTGGCCAAGCCCGAGGTTCCGGCCCCCGCCGCGGGGACTGTGATCCCCACGCCCGCGGCCAAGCCCGCTGTTCCCGCGCCGGCGGCCAAACCCGCGGCCCCGACCCCGGCCCCGGCTGCTCCTACGCTCAAACCCGGGACTCCGGCGCCCGCGGCCAAGCCTGCGGCTCCGGCGCCTGTGGCCGGGACTGCGGCGCCCGCGGCTAAGCCTGCCGCTCCGGCGGTCAAGCCTCCGCTTCCGCCTTATCGACCGTCGCCTCCCGCCCGACCTTTTTCCCAGCCGGCTTCGACTCGGCCGGGCGGCCATGTGCCGCCGCGTCCGCATTCCGGGGGGCGCCCGCAGCCTCCCCATCGGGGCGGACCGCAGCGCCCGCAGGCCAAGCCCGCGGCCGCGGAGTCCGTATCCGCTTCGGCCAAGTCGGCTTTGAAGAAGCTGCAGGTCTCCACCATGATGACCGTACGCGATCTGGCTGAGAAGATGGAGGTCAAGTCCCCGGACGTCATCAAGAAGCTCATGGGCCTGGGGGTGTTCGCCACCATCAATCAGCGCCTGGAGGCGGAATCCGCGACCATCGTGGCGCAGGAATTCGGTTTTGAGCTGGACTTCCAGAAGATCTATAAAGAAGAAGAGA
>JBAZVY010000266.1:0-3396 GCA_041660645.1 Elusimicrobiota bacterium
CGATCACCTTGTTGTAGTACTTCTCCGCTTCGTCATGACGCCCGGCGATATCCAGCGCGGACGCGTAGTAGTAGAAGAGCGTGTCGCCGTCGTACGGCTTGTACTCCTTCAGGCATTGTTCGTAGGCCGCTATCGCCTGCTCCAGCTGTCCCATACCCTCGTAGCATAGGCCGGTCATCATCTGGGCGTACTGGGCGGACCTGCTCTTGGGATACCCGATGACGATCTTCTTGAATACGGGCAGCGCCAACTCGTATTCGCGGATGTCATAGAGCCTCTGCGCGCTCTCGCTCAGCGGCTGAACCTTGCAGCGCTCGATGCTCTTGTACGATTCATCCTTGATCCACTGCTTTTCGGCTTTCTCTATGGCCTTGATGAACATCGGGACGGCTTTGCCGCAATCCGTTTCGATCTTCACGGGAACGTTGCCGGAATAGACCTCGCCCAAGTAAAAATATGCTTCCGCCGCGGACGGGCTGGCGGGGTAGTCCTTGACTATCGTTTCCGCCGCGGCTTTCGCCTTCGACTGATCGTCCGCGCGCTTGCTTTTGTCCGCTATATGGTCGTAATTGAGCGCCGCGAGAAGGAGGATTGACGGGGTTTTCTCCGGATCCTCGGGATATCTCGCCAGCAGCTCCTTGCAGAGCGCCGCGGACTCCGTATACTGCGAATGATTGAACATCTCCCAAGCGCTCTCAAGAGCCGCGTCCCCCGTCCCGGCCACGACCGGCAGGGCCAGGACCATCCAGGCCGTCGCGCAAAGCGATATTCTCTTCATCTCACCACCCTCCCCGAGGCTGCGTCCGCGGCATCCACAGGATCAGTGACGGCGCAGCGGGAATAGTTCACGATCCTCGGTCATAGCCCGACCACGCCCCTTGACCGGGCGCGAGCTCACCGGCATCCTGTACCGACAGGTCGGCCGTGCGGACATAATACGGCCTGCGGCCGGCGAAGAACGCCTCCACACAGCGGTCCGGCTCCGTTTGTTCCCGGAATCTGAAAGTCACGACACCGGTGAGAACAAGCACGACGGCGAGGCCGGCCGCGGTCACGGCCCATCCGGGGCCGCCGAAGATATCGAAGAGCCCACGCCAAGAGGCGCCGCTTCCCTCCGCCGCCTCCCGCAGCTGCGCTTCCACCTTGAAGTCGAAGCCCGCGGCCGCGGGCGGCAGGCGGCGGAACAAGGCGGAAGTTCTCTCCAGAAGCGCCAGCTTCCCGGCGCAACCCGGACAGCCGCGCAAATGCTTGTCCAGCAGGCTTTTCAGTTCCGGATCCGCCTCGTTGTCGAGATAGGATCTGAGATGAGGCTCTATTTCTCTACAGTTCACGATCATCCTCTTTTGCGCTCGAAGCTTCACCGCGGAGAGTCCCGGCAAGCAAGACCGTGGCGTTGTGCAGTCTCGACCTGACGGTGCCCAGAGGGACTTGCAGCGTCATCGCGATATCCGCGTAGGACATCTGTTCCCATTCGCGGAGCAGCAGGATGGCGCGGTACAAGGGCGGCAGGCTTTCCACTGCCGCGCGGACATTGAGCTCGGACTCCGCCCTTTCCAACGCCGCCTGATGGTCGGCGGGGTCAGGGATCTCCAGGAAATCCTCCGGCTCCTGCAGTATCTTCATTTTGCCGCGCTTCCTGGCGTGATGAAGGCATACATTGCGCGCCAAGCCGTAAAGCCAGGTATTGAAGGCCGATTGACGCCTGAAGGATTTGAGAGATTTGAAAGCTTCCATGAAGATCTCTTGTACAATGTCCTCCGCGTCGCGATCGCCGCCGGCGTACCACCGGACGAACTGGAGCATCTTTCCCTTGTAGCGCGTAAACAAGCGGTGAAAGGCATCGTTGTCGCCGCCTATGAATCGATCCACCAGCAGGCTGTCGGGGTCTTCGCTCTCGTTCTGCGGTGTTTCCATGAGGCCGGGTCTTAGTTATATGGTGACAATTCCCACGAAAAAGTTCACGCCAAATATTCCGAGAGAAGAGGGCGGGTTCTAAACGCGGGTAGGCCCATCGGCCCGATATGGATTCCCCATCCGGCCAGGCGCATTGACAAAAACAGGAGCCGCTGTTAAACTCCGGATACGATCCCGATAGGGGTCCACCATGCGACCGGGATATCGACGCTTAGCCGGACTACTCCCGGCGGCCGCGCTCGCGGCCGCGGGGCTCCTCCTTCCGGCGGCCGCACAGATGCGGGCTTCTCCGACTGGAAGCCGCGCCGGCTGGACCCCGCCCTTCACTCCCGCCACCCCGGCCATGCTCAGCGGCATCCAAAGCCTCCTCGGCACGCCGGCCGGGCTCAAGCTGACCGCAGAGATCCCCTCCCTCCAAGCCGTCCGCACCTATTCTCCGACCTCGGACGCCGACCTGCGCGCCGTGGGCGCCCTGGGCGCGCACCTGCCCCCGGACTTCGAGGCGCGCCTGGCCGACGCCACGCGGCGCTCCCAGACGGTCCCCGACGCCCTGGCGTCGCTGACGCGGACGCTGGGCGGCGCCTACCGGGCGGCCGTCCCGGAGGTCGCCCAGGCCGTCCAAGCGCGCGCACAACAGGTCGCCGTCTCGGTCGCCTACGAGCAGATCGACGGGCGGGAACTGGTCGCGGCGGCCAACCAGCTCGAGCGCTTCGGCCTCTACGGGCCCAGCGTGCAGGACAAGGCGAGCATCGTCCGGCGCCTGGCGTCGCAGCAGATCATGGAGCACGCCCAGAGGATCGCCTCCGACTTCCTGAGCCGGCAGCGGCCATCCGACGACGGGCGCGCCCAGCCCGGCCAAGGCTCGGCGGGGACGTACGATCCGGGCGGCCGGAAGAAGATCCCCGAGGCCTGGAAGCTGCGCGCCTATCAGAAGGCGGCGGGGTCCGGCGCAAGCAGCGCCCAGCCCGCCCCGCCCGAGCCCAAGGCCAACCCCATGTCGCGCAACCTCTATGAAAGGATCGGAGCCGCCCCGGGCATGGGGGCCGCGCAGATCGAGGCGGCCTATCGCAAGACCGCGGAGTTACACCGGCCCGAGCGGTATATCGACCGGGATACGAGATCCATCATCACCCTGACCATGGCCTACAAGCGGATCGAGGAAGCCTTCGCCACGCTCGGCGACCCGGCGAAGCGCGCGGAATACGACCGCGGCGGGCTCCCGCAGGGGCCGCCGGCGGCCAACCCCCTGTCGAGCAATTTCTACGAAAGGGTCGGGGCGACCAAGGATATGTCGCAGGCTGATATCAAGACGGCCTACCGCCGAGCCGCCGCGGTCTATCATCCCGACAAGTCCAGGACCAAGGATGAGGCCTTGGTGAAGGCCATGACCAAGGCGTTCCAGGATATCGGGGAGGCTTACGAGACGCTCAGCGACCCGCAGAAGCGCGCTGCCTACGACCGCAAGCTCGCCAAGGATCCCCC
>JBAZVY010000267.1:0-3381 GCA_041660645.1 Elusimicrobiota bacterium
CTTTATCACTACCGTGTTAAATCCCGCGACGCGTCCGGCAATCTGGCCGCTTCGGGGGATTACTCCTTCACTACCCTGGCCCAGTCGGTAGGTACCTATTACGTATCCGCGGCAGGCAGCGACAGCAACGACGGCCTATCCACGGCCACGCCCTGGAAGACGATCGCCAAGGTCAATGCCAAGACTTTCGTGTCCGGGGATAAGATCCTGTTCCGCAGCGGAGACGATTTCTCCGGGCAGATAAACCTCAACCAAGCCGGCGTGACCCTGGGCGCTTACGGCGCCGGCGCCAAGCCCATAATCAGCGGCACGGAACATCTTGCCGGCTGGACCGCGTATGGCTCGTTCTACGTGGCCCAAGCCTCGGCCCGGGTGAAGAATCTGTTCTCCAACGGCGTGCAGATGACCATGGCCCGTTATCCTAATTCCGGGTTCCTGCCCGTGGCCACCACCAACGGAACGACCACGCTCACCGCCGCCGGGGTCAATCAGGCTTCCGGCTATTGGACCGGAGCGAATCTGCGCCTGCGGAGCAGCGATTTTACGTTCGAGACGCGGACCGTGACTTCCTATAACGGGACTACGCTCAGTATCGCCAGCTCGCCCGACTACGGCGTCAAGGTCGGCTGGGGCTTCTACCTGGACAATGTCCTCGCGGCTTTGGACGCTCCGGGCGAATGGTACTGCGATCCTGCGACCAATAAGGTGTATTTCTGGGCTCCGGGCGGGGTCAACCCTGGCACCCTGACCGTGGACGCCAGCACCTTGGATTATGGCGTCAACAGCGCGCAGAGCAACATCACGGTCCAAGGCTTGGAATTCCGATATCAGGCCAACACCGCGGTGCGGTTCAGCGGGTCAGTCAGCAATGTAAAGGTCTTGGCCAATACGGTCTTCGGCAGTCTTATCAGCGGCATCCAATTCTCGGGCGCGGCGAGCTGCACCGTAGACGGCAACACCGTACAGGACATATGCGGACGGGGCATCACCCTGTCCAACGCCAGCAATTCCACGGTCTCCAACAACATCGTCAAGAACATCGGCTTGGTGGACGGCTACGGCTATAGCGGGGGCGACGGGATGACCGGCATCCACACTGCCGGCGGCAATAACAATCTTATAAGCGGCAATAACCTGGACAGCATCGGGTATAACGGCATCCGGGGGGATGGGAAATACAATACCATCGAGCACAACACCATAACCAATTCCATGCTGAGATTGGCCGATGGGGGCGCGATCTATACCTTCAATTGGCAGCACACGGAGATGTCGTTCGGAAGCATTATACGGAACAACACCATCTCTAACGTGATCGGGGGGATCGGGGGCGAGCCCGCGGGCACGACTTGGCGGCAGGCGCACGGGATATATCTGGATTTCGCCAGCCACGACATGATCGTGACCAGCAACACGATATCCCACGTGGACAGCTCCTGCTTCTTCATGCAGTACGAAGACTATAAGAACACTTTTACTTACAACACGCTCTTCGACTGCGGCAAGGGGCCGGGCGGGTACGGCATCTTCATGGAACAGCATCCTTCTTCGGGCTACTACGGACAGCATACCGTCAAGTACAATCGGTTCCTGTCGGCTTCGAGCACGCAGCAGTATCTTATCCGCGTCGTGGATGATGGAAGCGGCGTCCAGCCCGCTTCCTTGGGGGCTTTCGACTACAATTATTATGCCAATCCATATAACAAGACCTCCCAGTTCATGGTCGGCATCGGAGGGGCATATAATTATTATTCGTTGGCCCAGTGGCAGGCCGCGATGGGCCAGGACGCGCATTCTTCGGCCACCGACCCCTCGCCCAGCGACACCACCCCGCCGAGCATAAGCGTAGTGGCCGCGACTTCCATAAGTTCCGGTTCCGCAGTCATCAGCTGGAGCACCAATGAAGCCGCCGATACTCAGGTGGAATTCGGGCCTACCACGGCCTACGGCCAGCAAAGCGCTTGGGCGGCAGCCATGATCGTCAGCCATAGCGTGGGTATAAGCGGCCTGTCCGCGAGCACGCTTTATCACTATCGCGTGCGATCCCGGGACGCGGCCGGCAATCTTGCCATCTCCGGGGATTCCTCCTTCACCACTTCGGCCGCGGTCCAGATCAGCACGGGCTTGCCCAGCTGGACCGGCGCCGGCGCCACTATACCGGTCGCGGCTGGCGCGGATATCCAGGCCGCGATCAACGCGGCTAGCTCCGGGGATACGATATCTCTGGCGGATGGGACCTGGACGGGCGTGCATCTGACCATCAATAAGAAGCTCCGCCTGAAGGCCCAGAATCCTCTGGGCGCGAGATTGCAGGGCTATGCCCAGCCCACGGACGGCGCGGATAACGGGATCATGGTAACGGGCGCAGCCGCGGCCGGGACCTTCATCCAGGGTCTGGATGTGCGCTGGTATGGGGGCAACTCCATAGACGTTTCGGCTACCGGCAACGTGGTGATAAGCGGCTGCCATATCGAAAGCAACGGCGGGCAGGGGATATTGCTTTGGGACACGGTCGACGTGATGGTCTTCGGCAATACTATCCATGATCCCTATCTGGCCGGGATGGCGCCTACGCTAGTGGATGACTCTTCTAGCACGAATTGGATGAACAACAACAACCTGGTGCTGATGGATTACGGGATCCAAGTCTCCGGTACCGTCCGCACCCAGGTGGTGCAGAACTATTTTTATGGGCAGTTCAACCAGACGGTTTCGTTCCGGGAAGGCAATCGCGATTATACGGTCAAAGACAATACCTTCGAAGGCTTCGCCGGCTCGGCTATCCTTTTCGGCCAGAACATCGCTGTCTACGGGCCGTATGCTTACTCGGGGCAAGCCCGATCCCTCGACTCCGGCACGCTCCGCGCCGAAGGCAATATCCTGCGCCCGGCGGTGGGCTATCAGTCGGCCCAGTTGGCGGAATACCGCGGCAATAGCGCGATCCGGATCGGGCATCTGAATCAGGCGACCGTGTATGTGTCGAGCAACATCGTGGAGGCGGCCATCACCGGGCTCAGCGTGGATATGGACGTCAATGGCTCGGCCGGCGGCCCGACCGGGATCCTTTATGCCGATCACAACATCATAAACGGCAACCTCTGGGATGACGGGACCATGGTCTCGCCCACGGCCAAGGTCCGCACGGTCGGGAATTGGCGCGCGGTGCAGCTGCAGTCGGGCGTGCAGATGAATGTCGTGATCAAGAACGACACCTATGCCAACTTCTCATATGGGATACAGAATAGCGGGATGACCGGCACGCTGACTGTGGATAGGACAGTATTCCTCAATACTAATGTTTCATTGCAGGGCGCGGGTACGGTCACTAACTCCATCTTCCATCCCAGCAGCGCCCTGTCCGGCACGGGCAATGTGTCCGCG
>JBAZVY010000268.1:0-3369 GCA_041660645.1 Elusimicrobiota bacterium
GAACTTCTCCACGTGGAAGTCGCGCATGTAGCCCACCCCGCCGCACATCTGCACGCAGTCCACGGCTACCTTCATGGCCGTGTCCGAGCACAGCACCTTGCACATGGCGGATTCCTTGGTGTAGCGCCGGATCTTCAAGCGGTTCATCTCGTCGAACACTATGCTGCCGTTGCTCACGGCCGTGTCTATGGCCGGCTTCATGGCCAGGTCCATGGCCTTGCCCGTGCAGTAGAGCAGGGCCCGGCTGGCTTCGATGGCGGTGGCGCAGTCCGCCAGCATGTGGCTGATGGCCTGCAGGCTGGCCACGGTCTGGCCGAACTGCTTGCGCACCCGCACGTAGGCCAGGGTCTCGTCCAGCGCGCCTTGGGCTATGCCCAGGGCCTGGGAGGCCACCCCGGGGCGGGAGAGGTCGAAGGTGGTCTGGGCCACGAACAGGCCGTAGCCTTCCTTGTATAGGAGGTTCTCCTTGGGCACCCGGCAGTTCTGGAACACCAGTTCGTAGGTGGGGTTGGCTCGGATGCCCAGCTTGTCCTCTTTCTTGCCGAAGGAGAAGCCGGGCGTGCCTTTCTCGATCACGAAGGCGCCGATGCCGCGGGCGCCGCGGGCCGGGTTGGTGGTGGCGAACACCACGTAGGACTCCGCCACCTTGCCCCCGGTGATGAAGCACTTGGAGCCGTTGATCACGTAGTGGTCGCCGTCGAGCCGGGCCGTGGTCTTCATGGCCGTGGCGTCGGAGCCGGCCTCGGCCTCGGTGATGGCGAAGGCGCCGAGCTTCCGGCCGGAGGCCAGGTCGGGCAGCCAGCGCTGGCGCTGGGCCTCGCTGCCGAAGAGCATGATGGGCATGGTGCCCAGGGCGGAGCCGGCCACGCACAGGGCGATGCCGGCGCAGGCGCGCGAGAGCTGTTCTACCACCAGGCAGAGGTCGAGCGTGCCGCCGCCCATGCCGCCGTATTTCTCGGGCAGATATACCCCGAAGAGGTCGGCCTTGCGCATCTCCTCTACCACCGGCCAGGGGAACTCCTCGGACTTGTCGTATTGGGCGCGCACCGGGCGTATCTTCTCGCGGGCCAGTTGATGGACCAGCTTGACTATCTCGTTCTGCTGTTCGGTGAGACCGTAATCCATGGGATGGTTCTCCTATTCTGCGTCGGCTGCTTCCAGTTTCTGCAAGGCGTCGCGCGCGGCCGCCTGCTCGGCCTCTTTTTTGCTCTTGCCCGGGCCGTGGCCCAGGATGCGCTTGCCGAAATGCACGCGCACCTGGAAGGTCTTGTCGTGGTCCGGGCCTTCGGAACTGGTGGTCTCGTAAGTGGGCGGAGCTTTGTATTTCTTCTGCAGGACCTCCTGCAGGCGGCTCTTGTAATCGCACTCCGTCTTGGGCTGATGTTTGGCCAAAAAGCTCCGGATGAATTGGGCGGCGGCCGCATAGCCGCCGTCTATGTAGATGGCTCCGATCAGGGCTTCGAAGGCGTTGGCCAGCAGGCTCTGCCGGCTGCGCCCGCCGGAGGTGTCCTCGCCTACGCCCAGCAGGAGGTAGGCGCCCAGGTTCATCTCCGCGGCCCAATGGGCCAGGCTGGTCCGAGACACCAGGTGGGCTTTTTTCTTGGATAGCCCGCCCTCGGCTTCTTCCGGATGCAGGCTGAAGAGCTCATGGGCGACCACGGCGGACAATATGCTGTCGCCTAAGAATTCCAGCCGTTCGTTGTAGGTGGCCGATCCGCTCTCCGAGGCGTAGGATTTGTGGGACAGCGCTTCCTGGAGCAGGGCGCGGTCGCGGAATCGGTAGCCTATGACGGCTTCCAGCGTAGGATGTGTCGGCATGTGTTCCCTAAGCGTGCCCCCAGACAGGCGGATAGCCGCCTGTCTGGGGCGCGCGGGAAACTCAGTCCTTACTTCTTGGCGTGTGCGGCGATGTAGTCGACGGCTTGGCCGACGGTCTGGATCTTCTCGGCCTGCTCGTCGGGAATCTCCATGTCGAATTCCTCTTCGAGCGCCATGACCAGCTCTACGGTGTCGAGCGAGTCGGCGCCCAGGTCGTTGACGAAGTGGGCCTGCGGGGTGACTTCCGAGGCATCCACGCCGAGCTGTTCGACGATTATCTTCTTTACGCGGTCTGCAACGCTGGTTTCCGCCATTTTACTGTTTCCTCCTATCCCTTTACATGTACATCCCGCCGTTGACGCCGAGCACCTGCCCGGTCATATACGACGAGTCGTCTCCGGCTAAAAACAGGGCCGCGCGCGCCACGTCCTCCGGCTCGCCCAGCCGCCCGAGCGCGATGGCGGCGGTCAGCTTGGCCTTGGCGTCCTCCGGTATGGCGTCGGTCATGCGCGTGCGTATGAATCCGGGGGCGATGGCGTTGACCAGCACGCCTCGGGAGGCGAATTCGCGGGCGCAGGATTTGGTCAGGCTGATGAGCCCGCCTTTGGAGGCGGCATAGTTGGCTTGGCCGGCGTTGCCGGTCTGCCCTACTATCGAGGCGATGTTGATGATGCGGCCGCCGCGGGCTTTGAGCATGCTGCGCGCCGCCGCCTTTATCAGGTTGAAGGCGCCTTTGAGGTTGACGTCCAAGACCAGGTCCCAGTCCGCTTCCGACATGCGCAGGAGCAGATTGTCCCGGGTCACGCCCGCGTTGTTCACCAATATGTCGATCTTGGCGAACTTGTCGAGCCCGGCTTGGATCGCGCGCGCGCAGTCCTCGGGCTTGGCCACGTCGGCTGCTGCCGTCAACGCGTCCGCGCCCAGCTCGGCTGAGGCCGCGCGCAAGGCGGCGGCGTCTAGGTCGAGCAGCATCAGGGACGCGCCCTCCCGGTGGAACAGCCGGGCTATGGCCAGGCCGATGCCTTGGGCCGCGCCGGTGACCAAGGCGACGCGGCCGCTGAGACGTCCGGGTGCGGGACTGGAGGACGGTTCGGACATGGTCATCCTATGGGGACGGCCTAGGCCGCCTTATTTCTTCTGCTGGCCGCCCTCGCCGCCTTCCGCGCCCTTTTCCTTCTTCTGTTTGGGCTGCACCACGAGCTTGCCGTTGTAAAAGCCGCAGCTGGGGCAGACCACGTGCGGCGGGCGCAGGTTTTTGCAGTTGGGGCAAGCATTGGCCGTGAGCGTATCCAGCTTCCAGTTCTGGGACCGGCGGCTGTCCCGGCGGGACCGTGTATGTTTACGTTTTGGATTAGGCATTTGAGTTCCTCGCTTGCAAGTCCGGGTTCCGACAGCCGCAATCGTGCGCATTGCGGTTATTGCCGCATTGGGGACAAAGCCCTCTGCAGTCAGGCTGACAGCGCGCGTTCATGGGCAAGGCCAGATGCAGGGCTTGCCGCACTTCTTCCGAGGCGTCGAGAGTCCCCTGGCCTTGGGATTCTCCTGAGAACT
>JBAZVY010000269.1:0-3328 GCA_041660645.1 Elusimicrobiota bacterium
CATGATGGCCGGAGCGCTCAAGCCCGGGGCCGGCGGCACCGGCCGGCCCCAGATATTCTCCAAAGCCTTGCGCGCCGCCGCATCGCTAACGGAGCGATAGCCGGGCAGCCAGCGTCCGTCCATGCCCTGGTCCAGGGCGCCTTGGGAATCGCAGGCGCCGCGCAGCATGAGCAAGCCGCAGCCGGGCTTGCCCACCGCGCCCCGGAGCAGCAAAAGATCGGCCAAGCCCGCCAGTTCGCTGTCCCGCAGCCGGGATGGGTCCACGATGACCAAAGGCCGGGCCGCCGCGAAGAACTCGTCCCGGAACCGATTGAGGCGCTGCGGCCGCAGCCAGGCGGAAAGCTCCGGCCGGGGGCTGGCGGCGAGGTCCCGGCGCAATTCCTCCAAGCCGAAGGCATGGTCGGCCAGCCAAGCCGCGTCCTCGCGGCCGCCCTGCAGCAGATCGTTCAGCCAGGACGCGAACAAGGCATAGGTATCAGGATAGCCGATGCGCAGGGTGCGGGCCGCGGCCTTATCCAAGCCCGTGGCCCGGGGATTGAGGATATGCAGCTTGGCGCCGCGGGCCGCGGCTGAGCGCAGCATGGCCGCCACCAAGGTGAAATCCGCCTCCGGATCGAAGCCCACGGTCAGGATCAGGTCGCTGAGCAGGATGTCCTCGCGGGTCGCGGTGGACACGTTGGCGCCGAAAGCCCGGGCCACGGCGTCGCATTCTCCGCCTATGCCCAGGCCGCCCAAATGGTTGGTGCCCAGCGCGGCCCGGCCGATCTTCTGCAAAAGGTAATGCGCCTCGTTGCTCAGCCGGGCCGAGCCCAGCACCGCCGCGGGCCGGCCGCCCTTTTGGGCCGCGGCCCGAGCCAACCCCGCGGCCGCGGCCTTCAGGGCCTCGTCCCAGGACGCCTCGCGCCAGGCGCCGGCTTGCTTGATCAGGGGCGCGCGCAGGCGCTCCGTGCCCACGAGCAGGTCCAGGCCGGCCAGGCCCCGGGCGCAGGAGGCCAACTCCTCTTCGGATGAACCCAGCTTATGATGCAGGCGCGAGGCCGCGCCTTCGGACAAGGCCACGGTCAGACGGCAGCCGGTGCCGCAATAAGGGCATACCGTCTCCACTGCCTCGGTCCGCCCCGCCGCGTCCCGCTCCTGGCTGAGCCGGGAGCGCAAGGCCCCGGCCGGACAGGCGGCGATGCATTGTCCGCAAGACTTGCAGTCCACGCGCTGCAGGCTCTGGTTGAAAGCCGGCGCCACCTGGGTCACGAATCCCCGGCCGGCCAGTCCGATGGCGCCTACGCCCTGCAATTCCGAGCATACCCGCACGCAGCGGCCGCAGAGTATGCATTTGGCCGGGTCGCGCACGATATAGGGATGCTCCGGCCCGGGCTGGGGCCGGCTCTTCTCGCCCGGGAAAGCCTCGCCCGTGGCCCCGTACTGCTCAGCGTAGCGGCGCACCAGGCAGGTCTCGGCTTCTTGGCAGCCGCATAAAAGACAGCGTCCGGCCTCGGTCCGGGCCGAGGACTCGCTCAAAGTGGCCGAGACCTCTTGATAGGTCCGGGCCCGGACCGCCGGGGGCAGGGCCGGGGCCGCGGCCCGCTTGATCTTGGCATGCTTTTCGTAATCCTTGGGATCCAGGTCCTGCCAGCGGCCCTCGGTTATATTGAAAGGATGCGCGGCCTCGCTCCGGACTTGTCCGGAGAGGCCGGCATGCATGGCCAGGGCGGCCCGGCGGCCCGCGGCTATGGCCTCGATGGCCGTGGCCGGTCCGGTAAAACAATCGCCTAAGGCATAGACGTCGGGCGAGCTGGCGCGCAAGGTCTTCTCATCGGCCTCCACGGTGCCCCATTTGGTGAGCTTGAGCCCATCCGCCTCGGACTTGCCCCAAGCCACTTTTTGGCCGATGGCCGCGATCACCGAATCCGCCGCCAGCTCGAACTCGGAGCCGGGCACGGGCACGGGCCGGCGCCGTCCGGACTGGTCCGGCTCGCCCAACTGCATCTTGATGCAGCGCATGCCCGAGACCTTCTTTTCCCCGGTGAAGCCCACGGGCGCGGTCAGGAAATAGAACTTTACGCCTTCTTCCTCGGCTTCCCGGATCTCCTCGGGGTTAGCCGGCATCTCGTTGCGGCTGCGGCGATAAACGACGCTCACTTCCCGGCAGCCCAGGCGCAAAGCGGTGCGGGCCGCGTCTAAGGCCGTATTCCCGCCGCCTACCACCGCCGTCCGTTCGCCCAGCACGATCGGCTCGCCGCGCGCGGCTTTCTCCAGCAGGCCGATGCCGGACCAGACTCCGGGCCGGTCCTCGCCGGCCACCCCCAAAGAGGAGCTCGCCCACGCCCCGATGGCCACCATGATCGCGGAAAAGCCTTGTTTGCGAAGATCGTCCAGATGGAAGTCCCGGCCCCAGCTCTTATCGCACTCCAGCTTCACGCCCAGGTCCAAGATCTGCCGGATCTCCGCATCGAGCACGTCCTGGGGCAGGCGGTAATCCGGCACCCCGTAGCGCAGCATGCCTCCGGCCTTGGGCATAGCCTCCAACACCGTGACCGCATAACCCAATTGGACCAGATAATAAGCCGCGGTCATGCCGGCCGGACCGCCGCCGATCACGGCCGCGCGCTGGCCGTTGCGCGGGGCCAGCTCCGGCTTCCAGGGCTGCTTCGAATCCCGGTCCAGGTCGGCCACGAAGCGCTTGACCTGGTTGATGGCCACGGGTCCGTCCACCAGATTGCGGCGGCAGGCGTCCTCGCACCGGTGCGGGCAGATGCGGCCGCACACGGACGGGAAGGGATTGCGCTCCTTGATGATGCGCAAGGCCTCGCCGTAGCGGCCCTGCGCCGCTTCGGCCAGATAAGCGCGCACATCTATGCCCGCGGGACAAGCCATATTGCAGGGCGCCACGCAGTCCCCGGAATGATTGGAAAGCAGGAGTTCCAAGGCCAAGCGCCGGAGCTTGAGGACCTCTTCCGTGCGCGTGCGCACGACCTGGCCCGGCTCGCACTTGGTGGCGCAGGCCGGGACCACGCCCCGGCGTCCGAGCACTTCCACTATGCATATGAAACAGGAGGCATAAGGCGGCAAGCGGGGATCATAGCACAGGGCCGGGATCTCCACGCCCAAGCGCCGGGCCAGTTGGAGGATGGTCTCGCCTTCGCGCGCCTCGACCTTCTTGCCGTCCAGTTCCAGGGTGAAGGCCGGCATCCTATCCACCCCCGCCCGAGTCCACGGCCACGGCGTCGAACTTGCACACGTCGAAGCACACCCCGCAGCGCACGCATTTCTCCGGGATTATGCGGTGCGGCTTCTTGGCATGCCCCTCGATCGCGGCCGTGGGACAACGGCG
>JBAZVY010000270.1:0-3304 GCA_041660645.1 Elusimicrobiota bacterium
CAGGCCCCCCTGGACCTGGATGCGGCGCGGGCCATGATCCGGCAGGCTAGGATCGCGGCCGCGGCCCATCGCAGGATATTAGGCGATTCGTCCGCGGTTTCGGTGATCGATAACCTGGATCGGCGGCTGGAAGCCCTGGCCGCGGGCGCCGGGCTTAAGCCTAGTTCCATCCTGCCTCCGGCTATGGACGGCATGCTGCGCGATGAGGCGGCCAGCTTGCGGCAATGGCTGGGGCGGGTGCGTGCCGACGCCCAGGACGCCATGCTGGCTCTGCCCGGACAGGCCGCGGCCAATGTGGCGGTCGCGGGCGTCACCGGATACGGCGGCAAGCGGATGGCCCTCATCGAACTGGATGGGGAGCCGGCCGCGGCTTTCGCGGGCCGGGCCGGCCCGGGGCTGCGCGCCGTGCTCGTAGCTTTGCTGGCGTCCGAATCCGGCCTGCAGGGTTCTTTCGTGGTCCGGGGCGAACAGGTCTTGGCGCGTTGGGCCGAGGCCGGAGTTTCCGGCAAGCTCTATGCGAAGATCGCTCCCACCGAGCGCGGCGGCGCCGTGCGCCTGGTGTACCGGAACGTCGCCGGCGTGTCGGCGCTGGTCGCCAAGCTCGCCGCTCTGGGTTTTGCGGTGGAGGCGCGCGGCGATTCGCTTTCCGCGGTAATGGATGCGGAGACCGCCCGGCTCGGCGTCTCGGGCCTGGAGGAAACATTGTCTCGCGCCGTCGGCATACTGCAAGAGGGGCAGGATCCGGGGCGCGGCGAGCTGCGCGGATTCCGGCTGGGCGCGCAATCCGAGGTGGCCAAGATGATCGCCTATATCCAGGACCACCGGGCGCAATCCGTGGAAGCGGCCGGACTCATCCAGTCTTTGATGCCGGCGGACATGCATTTCGAGACCATCGGCCGGGTGGGCGATTATCTGGAGGTCCGCGGCCGCATGCGCTTGGAAGACGGCGCGGCCTTGGTCGTGTACGCGCTGCGCGATCCGGGGACCGGCATCATTTCCCATGCCCGTGCGGAGCTGGACCGGTCCGGGACGCCCTTGTCTTTGCCGCAACTGCGCCGGATATTGCTCCACGGATGACGGCTTCATTCCTCCTCATATTGGCGGCGCCGTGGCTCTGGGCCCAGGCGGAGTTGTCTTCTTTGCCGGAGCCGGATGCCGATCCCGTGGTCTACGGGACCGCGGTCAGCCTGGGCGCCGGGCATAAGGTCACGGCCCGGGTCACCTACGACCGCAGCCGGGCCTTGGCCGGAGGCTGCATATTCGCATTGCCCGCCATGTCCGCGGCCGATGCCCCGGCGGTGCGGATGTCCGAAGGCGTACTGCTCGGGTCAGGCGGGAGCATGAGCCGGGCCGCGGTCCTGGCCCGGAGCCTGCGCATCCCGGCCTGGGTCCCGGAGCCGGCGCGCTGGCATGCGGGCGTCTTATCCGTGGAGCGCCCGATCTTCGGCCGGGCCCGGAAGGATTCCGGCGTAGCCTATCAAGTGGTGGAGCGCACGCAGTGGTCCGATGTCCCGGAGGGCTCCGCCGTCACCTTGGATCCGGTGCGGGCTACGCTGGCCCTGCACCCTGCGGACCAGGCCGCGGCCGTGTTGGCCTTGGCTGAAGCTTTGCGCGCTTTCGACGGCATGCGGGACGCCCAGGCCTTGGTCCAGTGGTGGCAGGCCAACCGCGGCGAGGGGCCGTCCGGGGTGTCTTTGGCGGCGGAATCGGCGCAGCGTCTGGCCGAGGGCACGATGAAGCTGGAGGACTTTATACGCATCCGTCGGGCCGTGGCCGCGGCCTTGTCCGAGCCGCAGCGGCGCGATCTGGCGGCTGCCCAACTCCGCGTGCTGCGGCAGCAGTCCCGGGCCCTGGGCCGGGACTTGCGCCAGGTCCGGCAAGCCGTGGCCGAGGCGGCTACGGCCCGGGCCATGGACCGGCTGCTGGCCCAGGCCCAGACGCGTTGGACCGGATTGCAGGCCTTGGCCCAGGCGCTCGACTCGGGTTCCGAAGTCAAGGCGGTCTCCGGGCTTTGGCGGGAACTGGAGCGCGCGGCCGCGGCCCGGCGCCCGGGCTTGGCCAGTCCTGCGGCCGTAGATGGACTCTCCGCCGTGGCGGAAGCGGTCGGGGCTTATCTGCCGCAGCGGGTGGCCTTGGACCCCGGCTGGGCCGGCAGGTTCTGGGATGAGAACGGTTGGACCGGACGCATCCGAGAGCTAGCCGACGACGTTTCCTTGCCTTTGAGCCGGCGTTCCCGGAGCATACGCGAGCTGGTCTTGGGCCGCAGACTCCGGGAGGATTCCATTTTGGGACGGCAGATAGCGCAGCGCCTGCCGGCCGCAGAAGCGTATTCCGTGTCCAGTCCGTATGAGACATCCGCTGCGCTCTCCCGGGGCGAGGTCTTGGGCGGCATACAGGAAGTCTGGGCCGCGGCTTGGGATCCTGGACCTTTGGGCGCGCGCAAGCGCGGCGGAGGCGATGTGCTCAGCCTCGGCCCGGATGCGGACGTGATCACGGGCACGGTGTTCAGCCGGGACCCGGTCAGCGGCCGGCGCGAACGCCTGGTGGTCTTGGCGGCATCCACGGGCTCGGTGCGGACTCAGGATGAATACGTCCTGGACCGGAACTCCGGCCGGGAAACCGCGCCCGCGGTGCGGGGCGGCGCGGGTGCGCGCTTGCTTTCCGCCCAGGCTTTGGCCCGGCTGGTCCGGGCCGGGCGCGGTCTAGACGACCATGAGGGCCGGGGCATGGAATTGGATTTCGCTTGGGCCGGGGGCAAGCTTTATCTCCGGGCCTGCCGGCCCATGGTCCAGGCCGAGGCCGGCGGCGCGGACGCGCCGGTGTTCTCCGTCGCACCGCAGGCCGCTACCGTGCCCGCGGTGCGTTCTTTGCGCTGATCAGCTGCCGGGCCTTTTGAACAGGGCCTGGAATTCGGCCGTTTCGTCCGCGGCGAAGAATCCCGAGACCAGCAGCAGGGCCGGGAACATGGCCAATATGGCCAGGCGCAGAGGCACGCCGGCGAAGGGGATGATCGGCCGGCCCCATTGCCAGAACGCGAACACCGCCATGGCCAGGCATACTCCGGCGTGGGCCAGACGCCGGTATTCATACGCCACTAGGTATACCCGCCGGCCCATGAGCCAGAGCAGCGCCGCCATGGCTAGGTACGCGGCCAATGTGGCCAGAGCCGCGCCTTGGAGCCCCCAGAGCGGGATCATGACCAGATTGCCGGCTACATTGACGGCGGCGCCGGACAGCGTGGCATAAGCCACCAGGTCCGTGCGTTTGGCCAAGGTCACGGGCGCCAGCAGGTTCACATAGAGCC
>JBAZVY010000271.1:0-3291 GCA_041660645.1 Elusimicrobiota bacterium
GCTATTGACCATGTACCAGTGCCCTCCTTAGTCCCCGGAGATTATCGCAAATTCCGCGCCGGGATAGAAAATCCAGGGATGGCGTTAAGGGCGGGCGGGCGTGGCGGCGGCTGGTCAGCCTACGTTCTTGCAGAGCTCGGAAAGGGATACGGCCAGGGCTTTGGCTATGCGGTTGGGCGTGCTCATGCTGGGCAGGCGGGTGCCTCTTTCGATATGCCCTAGATACGTGTAGTGGATAGCGGCGCGGTCGCTGAGTTCCTCTTGGCTGAATCCGCGGGCCATGCGGTGGCGGCGTATATTCTTGCCTAGTGCTATGGCCAGTCTTTCCATATAGATATCCATATTACTCACTTCCTGGTTTTATGAGAACAGACTATAAGAAGCAATTAGCATTCTTATATATGGCCTTTTCTATTAACCGTGCTAATAGCATGGCAGGGCCGGCATAAGTGCGGTTTATGCGGCACTTAAATTATTCTGATGGATGCGACACACAGGCTGTGGTCCGGGCAGACCGGGCCCAATATAATGTATATACAGTTTAGGTATGAGCGACTCCGCCCAAGACGATCAGGCCCGGCACAGCCTTTTGTTGATCGATGACGTGGAGTCGGTCCTGCGGGTGCTAAGCCGCGGACTGGTGTTGCTCGGGTTCAATGTCCATACCGCTTCTTCTCGGTCCGCCGCCGTGGAATTGGCTAAGCAGGAAAGATATTCGCTCGTATTGTTGGATATCCAGATGCCGGGCCTCTCCCTGTCCGAGACCATGCTGTCTATCCGGGCGGCTCAAGCGGACACGCCTATCCTGCTTATGACCGGCGGGGCGGATCCTGCGGTGGTAGACCACGGCCTGGCGCTGGGCGGCATCGGTCCGGTCTGGAAACCGATATCGATCCCGGACCTCAATAAGCGCATCTGCGGCATATTGGATCGCAAGGGCATAAAGGATAGCGGCCAGTCCTGAACGCCAGCGCTTTGAAAGCGAACGGCCCGGGGACTCCCCGGGCCGTTCTCATTGCTGCGGATCGCCTGCGATCAAACTGGAGGTGCGAGCGGGATTTGAACCCGCGAATAACGGTTTTGCAGACCGTCCCCTTGGACCACTTGGGTATCGCACCAACGGCGTCTATTATATCACTTTGAGGGCTTGGCGATAAATCTAGTATCATCAGTGTGGGCGGTGCGGGATAGGACCGCTGAGGAGTGGGGACTAAACATGGACCATGGACATCTGACTGAATCGCAAGCCAAGAGGACTGATCGCAGCCTGCCGCAGGGGCGGGCTGCCGCTGCCCCCAAGGTATCGGATTATTTCGGGTGCAACGTGTTCGGTCCGCAGACCATGCGTCTGCTCCTGCCCAAGGACACTTACCGCCGGTTCCGGGATACGGTGGAGCGGGGCAAGCGCATGGACGCGGATATCGCCAATGCCGTGGCCTCGGCCATGAAGACCTGGGCCATATCCAAGGGCGCCACCCACTATTGTCATTGGTTCCAGCCCATGACCGGCTATACGGCGGAGAAGCATGACAGCTTCGTGGAGCCTACCGGAGACGGCCGGGCCATGGAGAATTTCTCCGGCCGGCATCTGGCCCAGGCCGAGCCTGACGCCTCCAGCTTCCCCTCCGGAGGCCTGCGCGCCACTTTCGAGGCCCGCGGCTACACGGCCTGGGATCCGACCTCTCCGGCCTTCATCATGGAGATGCGCGGCGGCGCCACCCTGTGCATCCCCACCATATTCGTGTCCTATAACGGGCAGTCCTTGGACGATAAGACCCCGCTGCTGCGGTCCTGCGACGCGCTGGGCCGGGCGGCCATGGATATCCTGAAGCTCTTCAAGTCCGAGGCCGGCAAGGTGATCGTGACCATGGGCGCGGAGCAGGAATATTTCCTGATAGACGGAGAGTATTACAACCATCGTCCGGACCTGCTCATGGCCGGCCGCACCTTGCTGGGCGCGGCTTCGCCCAAGGGCCAGCAGCTCGAGGACCATTATTTCGGCAGCATCAAGGAGCGGGTGTTCGCTTTCATGAACGACGCGGAGTGCGAGCTATATAAGCTGGGCGTGCCGGTGAAGACCCGGCATAACGAGGTGGCCCCGCATCAATTCGAGTGCGCGCCCGTCTATGAAGAGGTGAATGTGGCGGTGGACCACAATCAACTGGTCATGGACGTCCTGGAGCGCATCGCCATCCGGCACGGCTTGGCCGCTTTATTCCATGAGAAGCCTTTCGCCGGCGTCAACGGCAGCGGCAAGCACAATAATTGGTCCCTGGCCACGGATGCGGGCCGCAATCTGCTCTCTCCGGGAGACACGCCCAATGAGAATCTTCAGTTCCTGGTGATCCTGGTCTCCATCGTCAAAGCCGTGCACGACAACCCCCGGTTCCTGCGCGCGGCCATCGCGTCTTCCGGCAACGACCATCGTTTGGGCGCCAACGAGGCGCCTCCGGCCATCATGTCCGTGTTCCTGGGCGCGCATCTGACCAGGGTCCTGGCGGACTTGGAGAAGGGCGTGTCGCCCAAGGGGCAGGATAAGGAGTGGATGCATTTCGGCATAGACCGCATCCCGCCCATCCTGCGCGACAATACGGATCGCAACCGCACCTCGCCTTTCGCCTTCACCGGAGACAAGTTCGAGTTCCGGGCCGTGGGTTCCTCGGTCAACAACGCCCTGCCCATGACCGTGCTCAACACCATAGTGGCCAACCAACTGCGGGCGACCCATCGGGATATAGCGGCCCGGCTGAAATCCAAGAAGCCGCTGAAGGACGCGGTCATCGAGGTCCTGCGCAAATACATCAAGCAGTCCAAACCGGTGTGTTTCGAGGGCAATAATTATTCTCCAGAGTGGGCGGCCGAAGCCGCGCGTCGCGGCCTGCCCAACGTGAAGACCACGCCCGAGGCCTTGGAAGGGTTCGTGCTGGATTGCAACGTGGCCATGTTGGAAAGTCTGGGCATAATGAACGCGGAGGAGAGCCATTCCCGGCGGCATGTGCGCCTGGAGAAGTACGCCAAGGACATAGATATCGAGGCCAAGGTGCTGGGCGAGATGGTGGATTCCCAGATCGTGCCGGCGGCGCTGGCTTATCAGAACCGGCTTATAGAATCGGTGCGCGGCCTGCGCGAGCTGCTGCCCGGGGAACCGGCGGTGCAGACCCAGACGGCTCTCCTGCGCGAGGTCGCAGTCGAGATCGACCGTGCCAGCGCAGGCGTGGGCAAGCTGCGCGAGGCTTTGGCCAAGGCTTCCCGGAAAAAGGACGTGGCGGAGAAGGCCCAGGCCTATTGCGG
>JBAZVY010000272.1:0-3282 GCA_041660645.1 Elusimicrobiota bacterium
GCCCAGGCGGATGAGTCCAGCCAGGCTATGCGCAGGCAGAGGCTGGCGCTGCGCGCTTATACGGGGTTTACTCCCGTGGATCGCGAGTACGGCAAGTCCGGGTCCGAAGGGCAATATAAGTTCAGCGCGGCCAGCCGCACTTTCGTGGTGGACGTTCAAGGCCGAGGCGTGGCCCAGTCCGCGGGCTTGCCGGACGTGAGCTTCCGTCTGCCCGGGGACGGGGGCGCGGAGATAATACTCGAGGATTTCGCCGTGATCGACGGGGACATCCTCCTGGTCTATTACCTGGAATATCCGGACGGCAGCGCCGGGGAACTGGTCCGGTTGGATAAGGATCATTTTCGCGTGCGCTGGCGCCGGCACATATCCGGATCCAATATCGGCAAGCCATTCCTCTATAACGGGTACGTTTACCTCACCTGCAGCGGCTCTATAGGCAAGGTGGACCTGCGTAGCGGGAAATACGCGTGGCGTTACGACGACCTCAACGCCCAGCTCGGCCTTAATAAATTCGAACTGCCCCGCATGGAAAAGGGCAAGGTCATTTTCACGGGCGAGGGCGTGCAGCAGCCTTTGAACGTGCAGCCCATCATAGTGGAAATCGATGATGCCAGCGGCTCGTTGCTGCGCGCGTACAATGCTGCGACCCAGGAAAGCATGGCTTATTCCACGGCCGCGGCCCGAGGGGCGCTCCCATGAGGCGATTTTGGCTATGTCTGATCGGGTCGTCGATCCTGGCTCTGCCTGGCGCCGAAGCTTATGGGGCCGTCCATAAGCGTCCGCCTAAGTCTAAACCCGCGATACGGGAGCGCTCTCGGCCGGTGCCGCGCGCCCGCGAGGATAAGGCGGTCAGGGTGTCCCCGGTGGAACTCGTCCGCGACCAGGCTGCGGGCGCCGATCGCTATAGATTCAGCATCTCCAGCCATGAGTATACGGTCGAGCCTTCGGGTAAAGGCGTCATGCGCTATGCGGGCCAGCCGGACCGGGAGTTCTCCCTGCCGGGGACCGGAGACGCGGGCATAGTGCTGACCCATTCCGCGATGTTCCAGGGCGACTTGCTGTTGCTTTATCATGTGGCTGCGGCGGATGCCGGATCCGGGGCATTGGTCCGGCTGGACGGCAAGACCCTGGGACTGCGTTGGAACGCTCGGATACCCGGATTCAACATCGGCCCCCCGCTCATATATGACGGGGCCGCATACGTGACTTGCATCGGCTTCGTGGGCAAGATCGAACTGCGGGGCGGCCGGTATCTGTGGAGGAACGAGGACCTTTACGATAAGCTGGGCCTGGACAAGTTCTGGACTCCGGCGATCAGGGGCAAGCTGGTCGTATTCCGCGGCAGCAGTTCTATCCCTCCGGCCGCGGCGCGGGCTCTGGCGCTGGAGGTCGACGCTAAGAAAGGCAAGGTCTTGAGGGTATATGACGTCCGGACTAAAGAACCGGTGCCGTATGCCTTGCCCGCGGCGCGGTAGGGCCGCGCGCGGGGACATGCTTCGGAGGGGCTATGATGGATTGGATGGAGGAGTTTCCGGCCGCGATCACGGTGTGCGACCGTAGGGGCAAGGTCTTGGCCATGAACCGGGCTGCGGGGCGGGTGTTCGGCGCTTCCGGCGGCCGTAGGCTGATCGGGAAAAGTCTTTTGGACTGCCACCCCGGGCCGGCCCGGGCCTTGCTGGAAGCTATGCTCGTCCAGCCCCGCCTCCATACTTATACCATTCAGAAGGGACGGGTCAAAAAGCTCATACATCAGTCGCCTTGGTACCAGCGCGGGCGTTTCGCCGGATATGTGGAATTGTCCTTGGTCCTGCCCCGGAAACTGCCGCATCACGTGCGTAGCGCGGTCAGTTCCGCACGCGGGCCAAGACGCGGATCATGATCCGGCCGCGCGTTTGGGTGTGGAGCGGAACCACTAGGCGCGACGGCTTCTGGTATTGCGCGGGAGCGTCTCGGTATTCCTGATATTGGGCGGGTGAGGCTGGCCTCTCCGGCTCGTCATGCACCGCGTATAAAGTGTCGGATAGCGGGTCTTTGGCTATATGCACGAAGCTCTGGAAGAGCGCGGTGAACGGCATGGCCGGTTTTTCGGACCTTTTTTCATGGTAGGGGAATGCGATCAGGAGTCCGGCGGCCAGCACTCCGAAGAGGGCGGCCCAACATAATTTCCCCAGGCTCTCCAAGTTGCTGTTCATGGCTGTGTCCCTAGCGATAGTATACAGCGGACCGGAGCCGGATATGTTTCGGGAGATTAAAAATCAGGTAAAGGCAGTCCGGGGTCAGGACTTTTGCGGACGACTGCCGGGTTTGATGCAGGGCAGTCCTTTTAGGCACAACGGGCAAAGCTGTCCCGGGTAAGCGGCCAGGGGCAGGCTCAGCAGGCTGCGCACCGGCACGCCCAGGTCCGGCGGCGCTGCGGCGCGGCAGACTATGCAGAGCGCGGCCAGCACCTGGGCTCCGCAGGTTCGGGCCAGGGCTATGACCTCGCCCGTGGACTTGCCCGTGGTGATCACGTCCTCCACCACCACGATCTTGGTCCCGGGCTCCAGGCTGAAGCCTCGGCGCAGGGTCATGATCCCGGCCTCGCGTTCCGTGAACAGGCAGCGGGTGCCTAAGGCCCGGGCGGTCTCGTGCCCGATGATCACGGCGCCGAGCGCGGGGCAGAGCACTAGGTCGGGCCGGTCCGGCTGGAGGCCGGCCAAGGCTCGGCCCAGGGCCGCGGCGTGTTCGGGATGCGCGAGCAGGCGGGCGCACTGCATGTAGCGGTCGCTGTGCAGGCCGGAGGAGAGTTGAAAGTGGCCTTCCAGCAGGGCTCCGGTGTCCCGGAGCAGGCCCAGCAAGGTTTCGGAGGTCATGCGCGCTCCAGGGCGTCGTTGGCGGCATGGCGCATCTCGGCCAGCACGGCTTGCGCGGCCTTGAGCCGGTCCGGGGCCTGGGTTATGGGCCGTCCTACCACGATATAGTTGATGCCCAGGCGGGCGGCGTCGGCCGGGGTCACTACGCGCTTCTGGTCATGGACCGCGCCTCCGGCCGGGCGGATGCCCGGGGTGATGAAGCGCATGTCCAGATGGGGCAGGGCTTTGCGCAGTCGCGCCACTTCCTGGGCCGAGCAGATGGTGCCGTCGATGCCGTTGACCCAGCCCATGCGCGCCAGGTTCTTGACCATGTTGTGGAGGCTGGCTTGGGGGTGGAACACGCGCAGGTCCTTGGCTTCCAGGCTGGTGAGCACGGTAACGCCCCAAAGCTTGGGCCGGGGATGGACCTCGGCCGCGGCCCGCACCATGT
>JBAZVY010000273.1:0-3239 GCA_041660645.1 Elusimicrobiota bacterium
CGGATATGGAACTCAGGGCCATGGCCGCGGCCGCGAACTGCGGCTTGAGCAGCAGTCCAAAATGGGGATAGAAGACGCCGGCGGCCACGGGCACGAGCAGGATGTTGTAAGCGAAGGCCCAGATCAGGTTCTGCCATATCACCTGGCGGATGTTCTGGCTCAAGCGTATGGCCGAGGCCAAAGTCGAGAGGTCGGGATTTATCAAAGTCATGTCCGCGGCCTCGGTGGCGATATCCGTGCCCGAAGCCAGGGAGATGCCGATGTCCGCGGCGCTGAGCGCGGGCGCGTCGTTGAAGCCCTCGCCCACCATGGCCACGCGCTTGCCCTCGGCCTGGAGCCGCTCCACGATCTTGACCTTTTCCTCCGGCAATACCTCGGAGAACACGGTGCCGATGCCCACGGCCTCGGCCACGTGATAGGCGATGGAGTTGCGGTCGCCGGAGACCAAGTACACCTCCAAGCCCATGTCCCGCAAGGCCGAGACCGCGGGCCGGGCCGAGGGGCGCACGGTATCGGCCAGGACGAAAGCGCCCAAGAAGCGCCCATCCACGGCCACGCCCAGCACCGAGCCCACGGATTGGCTGAAGCGCAGGGTCTGATCCGCGGGCAGGCCCACCCCATGTTCCTTGAGCCAGGACAGGCTGCCCGTGCGCACGGTATGGCCGCCGCTCATGCCCATGACCCCGCGGCCCGGAAAGCTCTCGAAGGAATCCACCTTGGCCGCGACCGCGCCCAAGGACTTGGCGTAGCTCACCACCGCGGTGGCGAAAGGATGCTCGGAACGCTGCTCCGCGGCGAAGGCATAAGAAAGCATCTCATCGCGCGTGCCTGATACCAGGATGGTGTCCACCACGCGCGGCCGGCCCTCGGTCAAAGTGCCGGTCTTATCGAACAGGATGACGTCCAGCCGGCTGACGTCCTCGAGCACGTCCGCGTTGCGGATGAACACGCCCATCTCCGCGGCCCGGCCCATGCCCGCCACTATGGCCAAAGGCGTAGCCAGGCCCAAGGCGCAAGGACAGGCCACGGCGAAGACCGAGACCAAGGAGGTCAGCGCCAAGATGACCTTAGGTTCCGGGCCGTAAAGGGCCCAGAGCACGGCGCTGGACACCCCCGCCAGCATCACGGCCGGCACGAAGACCGCGGCCGTCCGGTCCACGAAGCGCTGGATATTGGGCTTGGTGGCCTGGCTGACGCGCACCGCTTCCACGATCCGGGCCAGGGCGGATTCGGAGCCGGGCTTGGTGACCCGGATATCCAAAGCCCCCATCTTGTTCATGGTCCCGCCCCAGACGTTGGAGCCCGCGGATTTCTCCACCGGCAGGCTCTCGCCCGTGAGCAAGGATTCATCCACGGTCGAGACCCCGGATAGCACCATGCCGTCCAGGCCGATCTGCTCGCCGGGACGCACGATCACGGTCTCCTCCACCTCGACTTCCGCGACCGGCACGGTCTCTTCCTTGCCGTTGCGCAGCACGCGCGCGGTCTTGGGCGCGATGCGCATGAGCTTGACCACGGCCTCGTTGGTCTTGCCCCGGGTCTTGGCTTCCAGCCAACGTCCGAAGGTGACCATCGTGATCAGGCCGGCGACCGCATCCCATTGCGCCTGGCGCGCGGCCAGGGGCAAGGTCTCGGGCAGCAAGGTCACGTAGACGCTGAAAGCAAAAGCCGCCCAAGTGCTCAAGGACACCAAGGTGTTCATGTCCGCGGCGCGGCGCAGCAGGCTGCGGGCCAGACCCGCGTGGAAATGCCAGCCCCCCCAGACCTGCAGGGGGATGGCCAAGAGCAGTTGGGTATAAGGCGACAGATCGAGCCAATCCGCGAAGAACAAAGGCGCGGCGAAGAGCAGACTCCATTGCAGGCGGGTGAGCAGCATGCGCTGCTCTTCCTGCTGCGAGAGCAGGCTGAGATGCTCGGCCTGGGCCCGGGACTCGGACTCGCCCAACACGTCGTAGCCGGCCTTCTCTATGGCCCGGCGCAGTTCCCGGACCCCGAACTTGCCGGGCACCGGCAGATAGGACACGGCCACGGTGCGCGAAGGCAGGTCCACGCTCACGGAGCGGACCCCGTCCAGTCCGCCCACCGCGGCCTCCACCCGGTTGACGCAGGACGCGCAGTGCATGCCGCGCACGGGCAGGACCACGGTGCGCGGCTTGGCCGCGGCCCCGGTCTTATCGCCGCCCGCCGGAAGCTCGCCGCTCACAGTTGGGCCTTCCGCCAGGACTGTTCGTAATCCGTCAGGTCCCGCCAGACCCCGGGGAAAGCCCCGGGCATGGCTTTGTCCAAGGGCACGTCCTGCCGGATGGCGGCCAAGAACTGGCCAAAGCCGATGCGCCCGCCGCGCTCGATCATGAAGCGGACCATGCTCTCGGCTTGATAGTACCAGGCGTTCACGTTATATTCCCGCTCCGACGCCGGGACCATGTGCAGCATGCTCTCCATGGCCAGGGGCTGCCAGCCCGCGGGCCGGGGCATCTGCGGCGGCGAGGCGCCGCCCGAAGGCGGCTGGCCGGCCTTGTTCTCCTCGAACACGGCCAGCCCTTCGTTGATCCAACGGTGCTCCAGGTTCGTGCGGCCCATGTACTCGTAAAAGATGAGATGCGTCATCTCGTGCGACACTACCCGATCCAACTGTCCGCCCGCATAAGAATATATGGCGTTGCCCACGGACACTCCGCCCGACCAGGAAGGCTGGGCGGTCTTGCGCTGGTATTCCTCGGGGTTGGCGTAGACCACGAGCTTATACAATCCGCCCAAGGGCTTGAACGAAGACAGGCCCGTGTCCACCATGATCCGGCTATAAGCGTTCTCGGCGATGTCGGCGATCTGCTGGGCCTGGGCGCTGCCGTAAGCCCGCACCAGGAAGTGCAAGCTCTGCTGTTCGCTGGCGCCCGCGTCCAGCGCCGGGAACACCTCGCCCGTGATGTTGGAGCGCGAGGCCAAGTGATCCTCATCCATGGTCCCGGGCACGGCCACGCAGCCGCCCAGCCCGAGCGCCGCGCCCAACAGGATCGCCAGTCTCATGCGGGATATTATACAATTAACGTATGGAAGCGGAACGGCTTAAAGTCAAGGTCTTGCGCATGGCGCCGGAAGGCGAGGCCGTGGCCAAGGCCGAGGGCTCGGCCCGGGTGGTATTCGTGAGCGGCGGCGCGCCCGGCGACCTGTGCGAGGTGGAAGTGGTCTCGGCCAAGTCCAATTTCGCCCGGGCCCGCATGCTCAAGCTCTGGGAAAGCGGA
>JBAZVY010000274.1:0-3189 GCA_041660645.1 Elusimicrobiota bacterium
AGCCTGGATTACGCCATCAGCCAGCAGGCCGTGGAGTTCGGGTCCACGCACCGCTTGGCTTTGACCTTGCAGTGGGGAGGCGGCGCCAAGGCCAGCCGCAGCGCGCGCAGCGAGGATTCTTCTTCCAGCTGGAAGACCGCGCCGGACGCCTCGGACTGGCTGATCTTGCCCATGGGGAGCTATTGAGGTGAGTAACTGCGTGCTATTAAAGTCCAGGCGGGCGAGGCGTATGATGATTTTCTGCCTGTCTATGATCGGGCTGACCGGGTCAGCCTCCGCCCTGGTCATCCTCGGGCCGGCCGAGGTACAGACGCTCACTGGGCCGCATACCGCCAGCGTGACGCTGGATCCCGGCTTCAGCGCCCAGTGGTCCATAACCGGGGGGACATTGCTTTCCGCCGCCATCGGGGCCACGGTGCAGTTCCAGGCCGGCAGCGGCCCGTTCGTTACCCTGACTTGCACGGTCAGTAACGGGACCAGTTCGGCGATTTCGCAACGTGAGATCGTGGCCTTGCCTTTCGCGCCGCGTAATTATCTGGCTGAGCTTAAGACCTTCCTGAACACTTATCGCAACACCATCACCGCAGATATCGCTACTAATAACATCGGCGTGTATTACAGCGACAGCTACTACCTGATGGGCATCGCCGCGGCCGCGGACGCCACCGGGGACACCACTCTGATAGATACCTTGCTGGGATACACCGACCAGATCCTAGCCCAGGCCCAGCCCATGGTCCGCAACGGTATTACCTACCAGGAGTTGGGCCCCCCGGCTTCTGACGGCCGTCCCCAGCAGAGCGTGACCTGGATGATGTCGACCGCCTTGGCCCGCACGGCCGCGGTCATCAATAGCCATCCTGAATTCAAGACCAAATACGGGGCCAAGGCCGACCAGCTGGTGGCTTTCGTGGATGAATCCGTTTTTAAGTATTGGTTCGACAAGAACACCGGCGTGTATGCGGCTCCGACTTCACCGTGGCCGGCCGGGTACATCCCCTGGCTGTCTCCGGCCTTAGGCGGAGGGGGAGGGTATGATTATTTCACGCAACAAATAATGCAGCTCGGCATGGTCGCGACCTGGATGTATCAGGCCACCAAGAGCCCCATGTATCTGGATGCCGCGACCCGGATAGCCACGCAATTCAAGACGGCGGACTTGACGGCCATGAATGGATACTACATGTGGGACCTGGGCAAGTTCGGATTCGAAGCCCCCGACAACCAAGAGGGGTGCATAGACACCTCACACTCCAACCGAGTCCCCATGATGATGGAAGCCATGTACGATAACGGGATCGTGTTCACCGCCTCGGACATGGATATGATGGGCAAGGCATTGGTCGAGGTCATTTGGAATCAGAACGAGACCAGCCCGATGTTCTCCAACTACATCAATGGGTCGAACAAACCTTATCGGACCACCACCGCGCCTGGAAGCAACGGACTTATTTATCATGGCTGGAACGTGATGGGACGGCACTGGGCTCCGGCCCAGCGGGTCCTGGCCTTGACCTATCAACTTATGCGCACCAACAGTTCCATCAACGTTTCGGTGAGCGCCAACGCTTCCAGTTATGGGTTGATAGAGATGTCCGGCATCCTGGTCCGGAATGTCGCCGGCACCGTCAATAATACCGTGGTCGATACCGCTTCGCCTACCATCAGCGCCGTGTCTGCCGGGTCCATAGGCACCGGCTCAGCCGTGATCAGCTGGACCACCAACGAGGCCGCGGATACCCAGATCGAGTTCGGTCCCACCACGGCCTACGGATCGCAGAGTACGCTGAATGGAACCGATGTGACCAGCCATAGCGCGAGCTTGAGCGGCTTGTCCGCGAGCACGCTCTATCACTATCGCGTGAAATCCCGCGATGCAGCCGGCAACCTGGCCACATCCGGCGACTTCAGCTTCACTACCACGGTTGCACCTGATACCACCGCGCCGACCATAAGCGCCATGGCCGCGGGCTCCATAACTTCCGCTTCAGCCGTGATCGATTGGACCACCAATGAGGTTGCGGACACCCAGATGGAATTCGGTCTTACCACGGCTTACGGTCAGTCGAGCACGCTAGCCGCCGGTATGGTCACCAGCCATAGCGTGGGCTTAAGCGGCTTATCAGCCAACACCCTATACCACTTCCGTGTAAAATCCCGCGACGCGGCCGGCAACCTAGGGGTTTCCGGCGATTCCACCTTCACTACCCTGGCCGTGGTCGTGCCGGTAGCGGTCAACGTGAGTCCGCTCAGCGCCTCGGTGAAGGCGACTTTCAGCCAGCAGTTTACGGCTGCGGTCACAGGCACGTCCAATACCGGCGTGACCTGGCTGGTCAACGGCATAGTTAGCGGCAATGCCACGGTAGGCAAGATAACTTCCAGCGGCCTCTATACCGCGCCTGCAGTCATCCCGAATCCCGCTACGGTCACGGTATCGGCTAAGAGCCTGGCTGACGCGAGTAAATCCGGCTCTGCTTCGGTCACGATCCTGCCTAAAAACCGCAAGACCCGGGTCTCGCTGGTCCTAAGCCCCACTGCCAATGCTTCAGTGGCCGCGGCTTCGCCCGCAGCCGCGCCCACTACGGCCATCTTGACCGTGACTACAGAAGACACGGCTTTCCCGAGCGCAGCTTCCTTGTCCGCCCAGATCTCCATGCCCTCCGGGGTCAAGAGCGTGACCATGACCAGGATGTCAGGATTGCCCCTGCGTTATTATTGCAATATCTCTAGCGCCACGTTCTCTTCCGCTGACTTCCAAGCCTTGGAAGGCGCAGACGTAACCGTGACCGCGGCGGGCCAGGCCTTCTTGGCCGACGGCCAGTCCGGCGGCATCGAGCCGGAACTGGGCGGCCTGGTCAAGGAGCCCATGGGTCTGGCCCAGGTGGTGGTCCCGCCCAGCGGGGTGTCGCAATCCGCCACCATCGACATCGCGCCCGAGCCTACGGATTTATCGCAGCAGCTGGCGGCGGACGCGCTAAAACGCCAGGGCCTGGTCTCCTTGGGCGCGGGGCGCGACATCGTGATGACCAGTTCCGGCACGCTGAATTCAGCGACCTTGGTCTTGCCTTTCGACCCCTCGCTGCTGCCTGCGGGCCGGGACCTGAGCAATGTGCGCATCGCCTACTTCAACCCCGCGACTAATGCTTGGGAACTGCAGGAAGCCGCCGTGGTCTGGGGCAACACGGTGCA
>JBAZVY010000275.1:0-3157 GCA_041660645.1 Elusimicrobiota bacterium
GGCGAAGTCCTGTTCTTCTCCGCCAACCGGCTGGTCAGCGATTACGCCTGGCGCGAGGCCGTGCGCGGCAACCGCGGAGCCATCTATACCAACGCCGACATAGGATCCGACATAGAGCGTCTCCTGGGACTCAAGAAATTCGACAAGGTGGAGGCCGACCTCTACGAGATCCCGTCGGCGCCCATACCCCGCGAGTTCGAAGGCGTAGCCGCATCCACCTCCCAGGTCCGTCTGGTGTTCTCGGTAGTGGAAAAAGTCGTAGCCGACACCACCCTCAAGCCCAAAGCCCAGATCCCGCCCGCGGCCGTATCCGGCGTAGTGCTCACCCCTACGGCCTATCGCGGAGCCGGCCGCTATTCCACTCCGGGCATGGGCTTAGACATCAATGCCGCCTACTTCATAGGCCGCTTATACGGCAAGAACAATTACGAGTTAGCCCCGCGCAAGACCAACTACATAGACCGCTTGGGCGTATGGCTGCTGACCGCGGACGGCAAGATGCAGATCCAGTCCGAATCCACTATCCGGCCGGCCTTATCCGTGGGCGGACAAGCCACGGCCCTGCTGCGCGATTCACCCCAGCCTCAGATCAACCAGACCGCCACGTTGACGGTCAAAGCCTCGGACAAGAGCGCCAAGGTGCTCACCGACGCGTTCTTCGTGGCCAGCAAGAAGTTCGGGCCCGCCCGCACCAGCCTGGGAGTCATGCAAGGCACCATCGGCGACTTGGTAGGCAGCCTCTCGGAATTCCTGACCCCGGAAGCCTTGCGCTTCTACCGCAACGACCAGACCGGGACCACCGCCCGCAGCCGCACCGTGCCCTTTGCCAGCGTACTTTTCCTGCCCCGGCCCGAATACCCGCTGGCCGTGGAGTTCATGAAATTCAACGGCGCGCCCATGAATCCCTGGCTGGTGAACTTCAAGGTAGGCTACTTCCTGAAGCTCAATTTCGACGTGGCCTTCCTGAAATACCAAGGCGGCTACGACATCATAGGCGTGCTGCAGTTCCGCTACAACCACTTCCCCAGACGGTGATTCAAGGCCTGCGCGCCAGCAGCATGCGCAGATATTTATCGGCCTCCGGATGCCCCGGCTCCAAGCGCAGGGCCTGCCGCAATTCGGATTCCGCCCGGGCCATATCCCGGCCCCAGAACAGCACGGCCAGATTGTAATGGGTCTGGGCCGAAGGCCGCAACGCCAAGGAACGCTGATAATAAGACTCCGCCGCGGCCGGATTCTGGCGCCGCTCCGCGACCACGCCCAACTGCATCCAGGCATCCGCGGCGGAGCGCTTGATGTTAGCCTTGAGTTCCGGTAAAGAATGGTATTTCTCGGCCAGCTCCGCAGTGGCCAGATTCAGACGCGCGGTCCAGGAGTAGAAGGACTCGGCCTGCTCGTACGCCCCCTGATTGAAGGCCATGAACCCCAAAAAATTAGACGGTTCCGGGAAGGACCATTGCCAGGCCCAAGCGGCCAGGAAAGCGGCGCGCGCCGCGTCTCCGGCGCCTGCGGTATCGGAAATTCCGCAGGCATCGGCCGAACAGATCGCCATACGGCCGGCGCCTGCACCATAGAGCCGGCGTCCCCGCTGATAACTGGCCTGAGCGTAGTTGGATATCAGATCGGAAGTGAAGAAATCCGGCTGCGCCTCATAGTCGTAACTGCCCCGCCGCCACATGAGCGGCCACAAGGCCTCGGCCCGGTCCGGGTCCTCGCCCGCAGGCGAGGCCCAGGAATTGAGCAAGCCCCGCGGCCGCACGGCCGCCAACAATTCGTCCGGAAGCTCGCAATCCATGGTGGCGAAAGCCGGCGGGTTCATGCTCAAGAACTTGCGCCAGTCCCGCGCGTCGCGCAATGGGCCCACGAACAGAGCCGGCGCGCTGCGCCGCATGTCCTGCTGGTACCAGGCCGAACCCGCCAGCCCTTGAGCCACCACATGCACGTCCCGGCGCCAGCCCTGGACCTGCTGATAATGCCACAGGGTGTAGAGTTGGACATCCTTCTTGGCCACCACGGTGCCGCCGGGGGGGACGCAGCGCAATACGTTCTTGGCATAGTCGTAGCTGAACAGATGCTCCCTGCGGTCCAGCTGCTGCCAACGGCCCGACACGGCCGGAACCCCGGCCAACAGCAGGCACAACGCCCCGCCCAAGACGCGGGCCTGCAAATGCGCTAGCCGCAGTTCGGGCAGACAGCCCATACCTTCCGTAGTTTTGCCAGAAGGCAAAACTACAGGAAGATCGTTAAGACGACCCATACCTTCCGCAGTTTTGCCAGAAGGCAAAACTACAGGAAGATCGTTAAGACGACCCATACCTTCCGCAGCCCAGAACGCCAGGATCAGGTCGGAAAGCAGATAGTGCGGCTCCACGATGGCCGCGGCATGCGGATTGGGCGGCATGTTGGCCATGAACAAGAATACCGGACCGCTCCACCACCAGCACGCGGACATGCCCAGGCCGCGCCGGGGGGATTGCCGGACGCATGCCCAGAATCCCCAGGCCGCCAGGGCCAGCCCGACCACGGAGAAATTTTCCCACAGATGCCGGCCATAAAGGACCGCATTGGCGCCGAACAACTCGCCCGGGGCGTAGTTCTTGGACAACAGATCGAGCGTGCCTCCGTAGCGCGAACGCAGCAAAGATTCCAGGAAATTGGCGAGTACGCTGGGATGGTTCCAATCCAGATAGGGCGCGGTGCCGGAACGCACGGGCAGATAAAGATACAGGGACAGCCCCAGGCCTGCGAATACCGAGCTTATCCCCAACCAGCGCCAACGTCCTGCGGACGGCGCCAGCCATAAAGCGGAACCGGCTATGAGCAGGATTATCGGAACATTGGACCCGGACATCACCATGAACGCCGGGAATATCAGGAAACAGGCTCCCGCCCAATAAGAGACGGCCGGACTGCGCTGGCTGCGGCCCAAAGCCAGCCATAGCAATCCCGGCGCCCAAAGCAGGAGGTCCAGACGATTGGCCAGGCACACTCCGTACAGGAACGCGAGGCCCCACCATAGCCGCGGTCCATAGCCCGCTTCCAGGCGCAAAGCCAGCCCCATCACCGCGACCGCGCCCAGCATGCCTAATGCGTACATCTCCTGAACCTGGACCACGGACCAGAACGTGGCATTGGCCCCCAAAAGCAAAGCCGCAGC
>JBAZVY010000276.1:0-3154 GCA_041660645.1 Elusimicrobiota bacterium
CGCCGTAGGGGAAGGTGAGCGTGCCCCGCACCAGCCCGGTGTTGGCGCTGGGTATGGTCACCGTGGCCGTGACCGAGCTGAGGCCCACGTATAGGGCCGTGCCGCTGGAATTATAGACATTGGCCTTCAGGGTGTCCGAGGCTATGCTCAGGCGCAGATCGTCGCTGCCGCAGGATTGGTTCCAATCCCACACGCTCTGTCCGTTGGGGCCGGCGTTGAAATCCGTGCCTTGGTTCTGGGAGAACTGGGTCCAAACGCTCAAACGGTAGTTTCCGCTGGGCAGTCCGGATAGGGCGTAGCCGGTGGTCGCGTTTTGGTTGCTCGTGGCCAGGCCCGGATTGCTGATGCGCTGGTTGCCCGCGCAGGCCCCGGAAGTCTCCCAGGCCATGTGGTCCGGCCAGAGGTTCACGTTGGACTGGGGGATGGCATTGCCCAGTTGATCCTTGACGTATACGGCCAGCCGGGCCGAGCCCCCGGGGGCCAAGGGCAGGCGCAGCTGCTTGGTGACCACCGTGCTGGTGCTGCCGTAGAAGAAATCATTGGGGCCCAGCGGGGCCATGGTGGAATAGGCCAACCCGTAGGTGGACTCGTAGGCGGTGAAGGTGCTGGGCGCGCCTTGGAAGCAGGTCCCGTCCCAGCGGCAGCCGGAATATGTGGTCACGTAGTAGCTGGTGTCGGCTTGTAGTCCGTATAGCTGGAAGCGGCCGTTGTCATCCGAGTTGACCCAGCGGTTCTCCACGCAGGGCGACGGGCAGTATTGGTCGGCGCGGCGATAGGCCAGGCTTACGCCCACCCAGGGCACGAAATTGGCGGCGGGATAAGTGTCTACGACCACGCCGTCCAGGCTGATGTTGGAGCCGACGCCGCTCGAGGATTGCGCGGATTGGTTCTCGGTGCGCACTGGGGCCAGGGCGTTGACGAAGCTGACCGCTTGGGCGTCTTGGTATACCACCTGCGGGTTGCCTGCAGATAAGGCTTGGTCCACGGAGCGGCCCACGCCTCGGTTGAGTCCCGGGTCGAAGAATCCCGCATTGTAGGAGTTGGCCGGCGAGTAAGGCAGGTTGCAGAGGGTGACCGTGGCTATGCCTACCGCGTCGGTCCGGGCCATGGCGAAGGCCAGGGCGTCTTGGGTGGAGTCGTTGCTGGGCCGGATCTCTCCGAATATCAGCCCGTTCGGCGAGGCATCCTTAACGGTCACGATCACTTCGGCCATGCCCGGGGCTCCGGCCGAGCTGATGGTTATCGTAGGGGTGGAGAGCGTCACGCCGGACAAGGGGAATACATGGATATGCTCGGGGTTGTTGAATTGGTCGCGGATGCTGGGCAAAAAGCCGTGGGAGGAGGCGAATATCTCGTAGTCGTAGTCTTGGGTCAAGAGCAGCCGCACGAAGCCGTTGGCGTCGGTGGTGGAGATCTGGCTCTGCGTGGAATCCGGTCCGTTGGTGGAGAACCGGATGGCGGCCACCAGGGCGCGCTCCACGCCCAGGCCGGCTCGGTTCTTGACGTATACGTCTTGGTAGCTGGATGCGGCCGAGGCGCCGGCCGCGGTCAGGGATAAGAGCAACGCCGAAATGGTGGAGATCATTCTCATGGGATCCTCGTTAGCCGTTCGAACTGCAGGGACATTCTAACATAATCGTCTTAACAGTATAAATATTAGGAAATAATAAACATAGTTCAAGTGTGACTTAAGTCCGGGGCGGGGGAAAAGCACGATCCGCATCACCGTTGCCGGTGATGCGGATCGTTTAGCGTGGGCGGAGCGTCAGATCTTTCTGACGTTCGCGGCGCGAGGTCCCTTGTCGGACTGCTGAACCTCGAACTCCACGGCCTGATTCTCGGTCAAAGTCTTGAACCCTTCACCGGTGATGGCCGTGTGATGGACGAAAAGATCTTTGGAGCCGTCATCCGGCGTGATGAAACCGAATCCCTTCTGGTCATTGAACCACTTCACTTTACCCGTTGCCATTATTTTTACTTATCCTCTTTTGAATGCGACATGCTCACTATGCTGATTGTGGCGAAGGCTTACCGTATCCTTCCCGAATAGTATAGCATGGATTCCAGCGGAAAGGGGGATTTTTTTATTCCGAGGGCATTTGATATCATAGCCGGGATGAAAAATAAAATATCCGAGCCGGCAGCCGAGGCCCCAGCCGTCCCGCGCCGCGCCGCCAAGCCCGCGGGCATGACCGCGGTGGAGATGGGCGCGCGCCAGAAGGAGATCTCCGTGTCCGAGTTCTTCACCAAGAACCGGCACCTGCTGGGGTTCGACAGCCCGCGCAAGGCCCTGCTGACCTGCGTGAAGGAGGCGGTGGACAACGCTTTCGACGCTTGCGAGGAAGCCGGCATATTGCCCGAAGTCATCGTGAAGGTGGAGGCCGTGGCTCCGGAAGGCGCGCCCTTGCCCAGCGTGGCCCAAGCCACGCGCTTCCGGGTCACGGTCGTGGATTTCGGCCCGGGCATCGTGCGCGAACAGATCCCGCGCATATTCGCCAAGCTCCTCTACGGTTCCAAGTTCCATCGCCTGCGCATGAGCCGCGGCCAGCAGGGCATCGGCATATCCGCCGCCGGCATGTACGGTCAGCTCACCACGGGCAAGCCGGTGCAGATCATATCCCGGACCGGGGAAAAGGCGCCGGCCCATTACTTCGAGGTCCAGATCAACACCAAGACCAACGAGCCGCGCATACTCGAGCGCAAGCAGATCGAGTGGGAGACCCATCGCGGCACTCAGGTATCCATCGAGATGGAGGGCAAGTATCAGAAGGGCCGCGCTTCCATAGACGAGTATCTGGAGCAGACGGCTATCGCCAACCCCCATGCCAAGATAACCTACGTGACCCCGGACGGCGAGACCAAGCTTTATCCCCGGACCATCAACGAGCTGCCGGTGCCGCCGCGCGAGATCAAGCCCCATCCCTACGGCATAGAGTTCGGCATACTGCTCAAGATGATGCACGACACCAAGAGCCATTGGCTCTCCGGGTTTTTATCCAGCGATTTCTCCCGGGTGTCGCCCCGGGTGGCGGAGGAGATCTGCACCTCGGCCGGGCTTTCGCCCCGGATGCGGCCGCGCGACATCATGGGCGCCGACGCCGAGAAACTGTTCAAAGCCATCCAGACCACCAAGATCATGGCCCCGCCCACCAAC
>JBAZVY010000277.1:0-3145 GCA_041660645.1 Elusimicrobiota bacterium
GCCGATGACCGCGTCGTGCCCGATCACGGTCTCGCCGCCGAGGATCGTCGCGCCGGCATAGATCACCACATTGTCCTCCACGTCAGGGTGGCGCTTGATGCCTTTGACCAGCACGCCGTGCTCGTCCTTGGCAAAGCTGAGCGCGCCCAAGGTGACGCCCTGATAGAGCTTGACGCGCTTGCCGATGCGGCAGGTCTCGCCGATCACCACGCCGGTGCCGTGGTCTATGAAGAAACTGCGGCCGATGGCCGCGCCCGGATGGATGTCTATGCCCGTGGCGGAATGGGCCAGTTCCGTGATCATGCGCGGCAGCAGGGGCACATGCAGTTTGTAGAGTTCATGGGCGATGCGCTGATTGGTTATGGCCATTATCCCGGGGTAACAGAATATGGTCTCGGCCGGGCAAGTGGCGGCCGGATCTCCCTCGTAAGCCGCCTGCACGTCGGTCACCAGCAGGTTCTGCACGTCCGGCAAGGTCTTCATGAAAGCCGCTACCATCTGCTCGCTCTTATGCCGGCAATCCCCGCAGCCCCCCGCAGATGCCGACGCATTTCCGGATGACAGCTGGGACGGCGGCGCTCCCGCGTCGCCGCGAGCAGTGATTTTATCGCAGAAAAAGCAGAAGCTGCGCTCCACCTGGTCGGTCATGATCTTGGCCGCGGCGTCCAGGGTGGCGCCCATATAGTAGCGCACATTGCCCGCCGGGAACTGGGGGTCTCCGAAATAGCCCGGAAACAGCATAGCCCGCAGCATCTCCACGAGCTTGCGCACCTCGGCCACATTGGGCAGAGGCATCTCCGTGTGCCGCCTCTCCAGCGGACTGATGCGTTCGTTTATGTTGCGGCACAATCCGTCCACGGTCTCGGAGAACCTAGCCTCTTCTTTGATCATATCCCCTCTTCGAACAGCCAGGTGCTGGCGTAACGCTCGCCCGTGTCCGGTAAAAGCGCCACCACCATTTTGCCCTTATTCTCCGGCCGTCCGGCCACGGCCAAGGCCGCGGCCAGAGCCGCGCCCGAGGAGATGCCGGCTAGTATGCCTTCCTGCCGGGCCAACTCCCGAGCCCAGCGCCCGGACTCGGAATTGCTCACCTTCGCGACCTCGTCTATGACCGAACGGTCCAATATCTTGGGCACGAAGCCCGCGCCTATGCCCTGGATCTTGTGCATGCCGGGCTTGCCCCCGGACAGCACCGGGGAATCCAGCGGTTCCACGGCCACGATGCGCACGCCGGGCTTGAGCTTCTTCAAGGCTTGCCCCACGCCCGTGATCGTGCCGCCCGTGCCTACCCCGGCCACGAACACGTCCACCTGGCCGTCCGTATCGTGCCAGATCTCCTGGGCCGTAGTCTTGCGGTGCGCCTCTGGGTTAGCGGGGTTCTCGAATTGCTGGAGCATGACGAAACCCGGTTCGGCCGCGATTATGTTCTGGGCCCGGACTATGGCCCCATTCATGCCTTCGGCGCCGGGCGTAAGCACAAGCTCCGCGCCCAAAAAAGCCAGGAGCTTGCGGCGCTCCAGGCTCATGGTGTCAGGCATGGTCAATATCAGATGATAGCCCCGGGCCGCGCACACGAAAGCCAGGGCTATGCCGGTGTTGCCGCTGGTGGGCTCGACCAAGGTCGCTCCGGGCTTAAGCACGCCCCTTTTTTCCGCGTCGTCTATCATGGCCACGCCGATGCGGTCCTTGAGCGAAGAGCAAGGGTTGAAGGATTCCAGTTTCAGCACGACCTCGGCCGGCAGACCCGCGCCCAGCCGATTGAGCCGCACCATAGGCGTGCGCCCCACCAATCTCGTCACATCCTCAGCTATATGCATGGTGCCTGTCATTCTACTTTTTCTACATAATGCCTGTTATAGAAATATCAGAAAGACAGGCACCGCTTTTGATAACATAACAACATGCGCATGATAGCGGATCTGCACATACATTCCCGATTTTCCCGGGCTTGCAGCAAGTCCCTCTGCCCCGAGACCCTGTACCGCTGGTGCCAGCTCAAGGGCATATCCGTGCTGGGCACGGGCGATTTCACTCATCCGGCCTGGGCCCAGGAGCTCAAGGACAAGCTCATACCGGCGGAATCCGGCCTGTTCGAACTCAAGCCCGAGCTCGCGGGCAAAGAGGATAAGGAAGTGCCCGGCTCCTGCCGGGCCGCGGTGCGCTTCCTGCTGGAAACCGAGATCAGCTGCATCTATAAGAAGAACGGCCGGGTGCGCAAGGTCCACAACCTGGTGTTCGCCCCCTCTTTCGAGGCCGCCGACCGCATCGCCGCCAAACTGGGCAGCATCGGAAACATCCGATCGGACGGACGGCCCATATTGGGCCTGGACTCGCGCGAACTGCTGGCCATCGTGCTGGAAGCCTCGCCCGAAGCCTACCTGGTGCCGGCCCATGCCTGGACCCCGCATTTCGCAGTATTCGGCTCGGAATCCGGCTTCGACTCGCTGGAGGAATGCTTCGGCGACCTCACGCCCCATATCTTCGCCATCGAGACCGGACTATCCTCGGACCCGCCCATGAACTGGCGCATATCCGCCCTGGACCAGCTGGCCTTGATCTCCAACTCGGACGCGCATTCCCCGGAAAAGCTCGGCCGGGAAGCCAATCTGCTGGAGTGCGAACTCTCCTACAGCGGCATCTTCTCCGCCATACGCAGCCGCGACCCCAAGCGCTTCCTCAAGACCCTGGAGTTCTTCCCGGAAGAAGGCAAGTACCATGTAGACGGACACCGCAAATGCGAGACCCGCCTGGATCCGGAAGAGACCCTGCGCCGCAAAGGCCTCTGCCCGGCCTGCGGCAAGCCCGTGACCGTGGGCGTGCTGCACCGTGTAGAGAAGCTGGCCGACCGCAAAAAGGGCAAACCGCCCAAAGGCGCGGCCGGGTTCGAAAGCCTCATCCCCCTCAAAGAAGTCATCGGCCAGACCCTGCGCGTGGGCCCGGCCAGCGTCAAGGTCGACGCGCTTTACCATAAGCTCCTGGCCGGCTTCGGCAGTGAATTCCGCATACTGCGAGATACGCCGCGAGAACAATTCGAGCGCGCGGGACTTCCCCTGCTGGCCTTGGCCTTGGACCGGATGCGTCAAGGCCAGGTCCGGGTCCAAGCCTGATACGACGTGGAATACGGCGTCATCTCCCTGCTCGCGGA
>JBAZVY010000278.1:0-3137 GCA_041660645.1 Elusimicrobiota bacterium
GCAAAAGAGCTCACGCCCGCGGCGCAGAGGTATTCGCCCAGTACCCGATCTATGGCCGGGGGCTCCACCAGGAAATGGTTCGGGATATGGGCGTCGCCGTCGTATTCCATCATGCCCGCGTAGAAAACCTGGGGCGCGCGCTGGCGGTCGAAGCGTTTGAAATCCGGGTCGTCGAAAGCCTGGGATATCTCTATGGCCCGGTCCCCGCGGAAATTGAAGAACACCACCGCGTCTCCGTCTTGTATGGCGCCCACGGGCTTGCCGTTGGCCGCGACCACGAAGCTCTCCATATACTGGTCACGGCTTCGGACGCGGACTTGAACTGCCGTCCCTCGCCCAGGGTGTGGGCTTTCCAGCCTCGCTCCACCACGCTCCAGTCCGCGCCGTAGCGGTCCATGGTCGTGATCATGCGGCCTCCGCCCGAGGCCACGCGGTAGTCCCGGCCCGCGGTCGAGAGCTCGGCCAGCTTCTTTTCCAGCGGCTCCAGGTAGTCTAGGGCGCTTTTCTCTCCCACGTCGCGGCCGTCCAGCAGGGGATGTACGCGTACGCGCTGGAATCCTTCTTCGCTGCAGCGCTTCAGGAACCCATAGAGGTGGTCGATATGGGAATGCACGTTTCCGTCCGAGAGCAGGCCGATGAAATGCACTGTGCCGCCGGACTTCGTCCGGGTCCGCACCTGCTCCCAGGCCTGGCCCTGGAATATCTTGCCCGAAGCGAAGGCGTCGTTGACGAGTTGGGCGCCTTGGGCGAACACGCGGCCGCAGCCTAGGGCATTGTGCCCGACTTCGGAATTGCCCATGTCTTCGTCCGAGGGCAGGCCCACGGCTTTGCCGTGCGCCTTGAGTTTGGCGAAGATCGGTTCTTGGAATAGGCGGTCGAGCTCGGGTTTGTTGGCCAAGAATACGCCGTCGGATTCGTCTTGCTTGCCCAGGCCGACTCCGTCCATGATCACGGTGACCAGCGGGCCGGGAAAATCCTTGTAGCCTTTGAGCTTGCGCAGGGTTTTGTCCGCCATGGGAAAGCCTCCTAGACTAACGCTTGAGCGCGGCCACGAGTTCCGGGAAGCAAGCCAGGGCTTCCTCGCCGGTGGCCAGATTCTTGAGCTTCACTTTCTTGATCGCGGCTTCGTCCGGACCCAGCACCAGGGCGAAGCGGGCCTGGCGGCTGTCCGCGTACTTGAATTGGGCTTTGAGTTTGCCCGTGCCTGGATATACGTCGATGCTCAGGCCTTCGGCGCGCAATAGCGCGGCTAGGCGCAGGGATTCCAGGCGCAGTTCTTCGGAGAATACGGTCAGGCACGCATCCGGACCCGCGGCCTTATGCTGGCCGGATTGCTCCATGATCAGCATGAGCCGCTCGAAACCGATGGATACGCCGCAGGCCGGGGTCTTCTGGCCGCCGAATTTCTCGGTCAGGCCGTCATAGCGCCCGCCTCCGCCCAGGGAACCGGCCAGGCGCGGGTCGCGGAATTCGAATACTGGGCCGGTATAATAGTCGAAGCCCCGCACCAGGCTAGGCAAAAGATCGAATTTTACGGTATCGCCCCAGATCCCGCGCAGGGCCACGAGTATGGTCTCCAGCCGGGCCGTGGCTTCCGGGGCCACGCGGCGCATGCGTTCCAGGTCCGGCTGGGCCGCGAATATCGTGGCCTGCAGGGCCTGGGCCGAGGCCGGGCTGATCAGGGCTTCCAGTTCGGACATCACGGTCGCGCGTTCGACCTTGTCGAGTTTGTCGAGCAGGATGCAGACCGCGTTGCGTTCCTGCGGCGGCACGCCGGCTTCGTCGAGTAGGGCGAAGATCAGGCCGCGGTCGTTGAGCACCACCGCGGGCAGGGCCAGGCCCAGGGTTTGGAAAGCGGATAATACCGCGGATATGACCTCGACCTCGCAATAGGGGCTCTCGGAGCCGATTATATCCGCGTCGCACTGGAAGAATTCGCGGTAGCGGCCTTTCTGCGCGCGCTCCGCGCGCCAGACCGGTCCGATCTGGAAAGCCTTGAAGGGAGTGGGCAAGACCCCGCGGTGGCGGCTGTAAAATCGGGCCAGGGGCAAAGTCAGGTCGAAGCGCAGGCCCATGTCCGCCAACTCGGCCGAGCCCAGGGCCAGGTCGAGCTTCTCGCCGCGCTTGAGGATCTTGAATATGAGCTTCTCGTTCTCGCCGCCGCCCTTGCCGGTGAGCACGGCCAGATCCTCTACCGCCGGGGTGGCGATGGGGGAGAATCCGTAGGAGCGGTAGACCTGGGATATGGTCTGCACCGCGCGGCTGCGGATGACGCAGGCTTCCGGCAGGAAATCTCGGAAACCGGAGGGGGGAGTGGTCGGGATTTCGCTCATGCCGCATTATTGTAGTATATCTGCGTGTTGAAGGTTCACTACGGCGCTTTCCACCCGGATCTGGAGGAGGCTTTCACTCGGCGCATCCGGGAACTGGCGGGCGAGCGCCGGGCCGCGGCTGTGATCGCGCCTTCCCGCCGACTGGCGGACCGGCTTCAGCATCTGCTGGCCGTGGATAAAGGCCTGGCTCTGATGGGAGTGCAGTTCCATACTTTCCATAGCCTGGCGGCCGCGGTCACGGAGGGGGCTTGGGGCGGGCGCCGCCTGGTGGCGGACCCGGTATTCCATGACCGGGTGGTGGATTCGCTCTTGGCCCACCAGCCGGACTTGTCCCGGATATTCGGAGGCGAGTCCCGGCCCCGGGCTTTGGCCGGCGCCTTGCGCTCCAGCCTGCGCGACTTGGTGGATGCGGGCGTGTCCGGGACCGCGGTGGAGGAATTCTTCGGGGATGAACTCCTGGCCCAGCCGGACGAGCGCGCCCGTTTGAGCGCGCTCCTGCACCTGGGGCGGGCCTATGAGGAGCGCCTTACGCGCTTGCGCGTGCTCTCGCCATCCGATGTCACGCGCTTGGCCGGGGAGCGGGCGGAGGACAGCGCCGTGCTGGCGGCCTTCCACGAGATCGTATATTACGGTTTCTACGACTTGACCGGACTGCAGCTGGAATTCTTCGAGGCGGTCTGCGCCCATTTCCCGGTCCGGCTCTATTTCCCATACCGCCGAGAGCATCCGGCTTTCCGATTCGCCGTGCCGTTCTTCGAGCAGAAGTTGTTGGCGCACGGGGCCGAGGAGGTGCCGCGGACCGAG
>JBAZVY010000279.1:0-3124 GCA_041660645.1 Elusimicrobiota bacterium
ACGACAGCTTTATGTTCGACCACGCGCCCGAAGCCACGTTCACGGGCTGTCTGCTCTTGTTCTTGGCGGCCATGACCATGACCGCGTTGAGCCAGCATTTCGGGCTTTTGTGGGTGGCGGTGGAGGCCACCACGCTGGTGAGCGCGCCGCTCATCCATTTCCACCGCAACCATCGCTCCCTGGAAGCCACCTGGAAGTATCTGCTCATCTGTTCCGTGGGCATAGCCGTGGCCTTGTTGGGCAACTTCTTCTTGGCCGTGGCCGCGCGCCATCATCAGGACCTGCTCATGACCTGCTCGGAACTGGTGCGCAATGCGGGCGGGCTGGAACAGTCCTGGCTCAAGGCCGCGTTCCTGCTTTTTTTGGTCGGCTATGGCACCAAGATGGGCTTGGCCCCGATGCATACCTGGCTGCCGGACGCGCACAGCGAGGCGCCATCGGTGGTGTCGGCCCTGCTTTCCGGGGCCCTGCTCAATTGCGCGTTCTTGGCGCTCATGCGCGTACACGCGGTGTGCGCGGCCGCGGGGCTGGGGGATTTCAGCGGCGGACTCTTGGCCGGCTTCGGCCTGCTGTCCATGTCCGTGGCCGCGGGCTTCATCATCGGACAGACGGATTTCAAGCGCATGCTGGCCTATTCCAGCGTGGAGCATATGGGCATCCTGGCGTTCGGCGCGGGCTTGGGCTCGGCGGGGTCCGCGGCCATGCTGCACGCGGTCAACCACTCCTTGACCAAGGCCATGCTGTTTTTTACCGCCGGCAACCTGCTGAGCATCGGCCGCAGCAAGCAAGTTGGAGATTTCCGGGGCCTAGTGCGGGGCTTGCCTTTTTCCGGGACTCTGTGGTTGGTGGGCTTCTTGGCCATAACCGGCTCGCCGCCTTTCGGCCCGTTCGTCAGTGAGATCTGGATCTTGAAGGCCGCGCTGGAGAGCCGGCACCCTTGGATGGCCGGGGTGTATCTGGCCGTGCTTGCGGTGATATTCACGGCCATGGCCACGATCGTGCTCAAGATGGCGCACGGCCAGCCCTCCGAGCGCCTGCGCCAGGTGCGGGAACTCGATGTTTGGCGCTTGGCTCCGCCTCTGGTCTTGGCCGCGGCCGTGCTGGTCCTGGGGCTATGGGTGCCGCAGCCCATGCTGGCCGCGCTGCGGGAAGCCGCGCTCGTGTTGGGGGTGCGCTGATGAGCGGCCCGCTCCTGCTGCGCAACGGACAGGCCGCGGAATTGGCCCGGCTGCCGGTCTTGGCTGGGGAGGATTTCCGTCGGGCCGTGCTGGAGGCCGTGGCCGGGGGCGCGCGCTTGAGCGCCTTATTTGCAGCCGAGCTGACGGCCGAGCGGCCCGGCCTGTTGGCGGTGTTGGCATATGACCGCAAGGGCGTCTTGGGCTTGCTGGCGGCCGAGCCGGGTGCGGCTTACCCCGCGCTTACCCCGGCACTGCCGCAGGCTCATCTGTTCGAGCGCGAGATATACGAGATTTGGGGCATAAGGCCAGAAGGCCATCCTTGGCTCAAACCGGTGCGTTTTCCTCCGGGCGCGGGCCGGATCTGCGGCGCTGTGGATTTTTTCAAGGTCCAAGGCGAGGAGATCCACGAGGTGGCGGTGGGGCCGGTGCACGCCGGCATCATCGAGCCCGGACATTTTCGATTCCAATGCCGCGGCGAGGTCGTGAAGCATCTGGAGATATCCCTGGGCTACCAGCATCGCGGCGTGGAGCGGGCCATGCGCGGCGGCCCGGACAAGCGCAGCCTGCATTATATGGAGACCTTGGCCGGCGATACCACGGTGGGGCACGCTTGGGCCTATTGCCAGGCTCAAGAGGCCTTGGGCCGCGCGGAAGCGCCGCCTCGGGCCTCGGCCTTGCGCGCCGTGGCTTTGGAATTGGAGCGTGCGGCCAATCATATCGGCGACCTGGGCGCCCTGGCCGGAGACGTCGGTTTCTTGCCCACGCAGGCGTATTGCGGCCGTCTGCGCGGCGACGCCTTGAACCTGACCGCGGCCTTGTGCGGCAATCGCTTCGGCCGTAATCTGCTGCGGCCCGGGGGCGTGGCTTTCGATCTGGATGCGGACCTGGCCCAGGACCTGCGGGCCCGTATTGCGGCCTTGAACCAGGAGACCGCCTCGGCCGTGAACCTGCTCTGGGATTCGCCGTCCGTGACCGGCCGCTTCGAGGGCACGGGAGCCGTGACTTTGGAGGATTGCGTGAAGTTGGGGCTGGTGGGCCCGTGCGCGCGGGCTTGCGGCCTGAATCAGGACGTGCGGCGGGACCTGCCTTTCGGCATATACCGCTACGCCATGATCCCGGTGTCGAGCTGGCATACGGGCGACGTGTTCGGCCGGGCCCAGGTCCGGTGGCTGGAGGTCCAGCGTTCGCTGGCGTTCGTGAGCGAGATCCTGGAGTCCTTGCCCGGAGGCGCGGTGCTTCGGTCCGTTCCGGAACCCAGGCCTGGGCTGGTGGCGGTATCCTTGGTGGAGGCTTGGCGGGGCGAGGTCTGTCACGCGGCCCTGACCGACGCGCAGGGGCGTTTGGCGGCGTATAAGGTAGTGGATCCGTCCTTCCATGACTGGTTCGGACTGGCCTATGCCTTGCGCGGCCAGGGGATCTCGGATTTCCCATTGTGCAACAAGAGTTTCAATCTTTCTTATTGCGGACATGACCTCTGATGCTTAAAGTGCTCTGGACGCGGTTTCAGCAGGGACACCGGACCATGAAGTATCCGAAAGGTCCGGCGCCTGAATTGCCCGCGCGTTTTTTGGGCCGGCCCAAGGTGGAGGCGGCGCGCTGCGGCGTGGGTTGTCTGGATGCCGCGGAGGCCTGCCCCAACGGCGCGTTCTCGGGCCGGCGCTTGGATCTGGGCAAATGCCTGTTCTGCGGGGCCTGCGCCTCGGCTTGTCCGGACCGGGCCGTGGAATTTACGCGCGACCATCGTCTGGCCGTGTCCAGCCGGGAGGACCTTTTGCTGGGGCCGGAGCCGTATCGTCTGGCCACGGCCCTGCAGGAAAAGACTCGGAAGTTATTCGGCCGCAGTCTTAAGCTCCGGCAGGTGAGTGCGGGCGGGTGCGGGGCTTGCGAGGCGGACGTCAACGTGCTGGGCACCGTGGGCTGGGACCTGGGCCGTTTTGGGGTGCAGT
>JBAZVY010000280.1:0-3118 GCA_041660645.1 Elusimicrobiota bacterium
GGAGACCTCGCCGCCATACTCACCGATCTGGCCGAGGGCGACGTCTTTTTCATAGACGAGATCCATCGCTTGAGCGCGGTGGTGGAAGAGGCCCTGTATCCGGTGATGGAGGATTTCACTTTCTTCTTATCCACGGGCAAGGGGCCGGCCGCCTCCACCATGAAGCTGGCCATACCGCGCTTTACCTTGGTCGGCGCCACCACCCGGGCCGGCCTGCTCACCAGCCCCCTGCGCGACCGCTTCGGCATCATCGGCAATCTGGGCTTCTACGAGACCCACGAGCTGGAGGCCATAGTGCGGCGTTCCGCCTCCATCCTGGGCATCGAGACCGCGGCCGACGGCGCCGCTGAGATCGCCCGGCGCTGCCGCGGCACTCCGCGCATCGCCAATCGTCTTTTGCGCCGGGTGCGCGACTTCGCCCAGGTCAAGGGCGACGGCACCATCACCGGGGATATCGCCCGCTACGCCCTGGAATGTCTGGAAGTGGACTCCGCCGGCTTGGACGCTTCCGACCGGCGTCTTCTGGCCACGATAATCGACAAGTTCGACGGCGGGCCCGTGGGCGTGGAGAACCTGGCCATCGCGGTCAGCGAGGAGATCGACACCCTGACCGACGTGACCGAGCCGTTCATGATCCAGTCCGGCTTCATAGCGCGTACGCCCCGCGGCCGGGTGGTCACCAGCCAGGGCTATACCCATCTGGGGCGCAAACCTCCCAAGCGCGCCGCCGAACTCTTCTGATGCTGGCTTTCGTGCTGGCCGCAGGCTGGTCCCTGTTCTCGGCGCCGGCGGCCCAGGCCGTGTATACGGAGCGGATCATACAGATCGGCATCATGCACGGGGTGGAGAAGCTGGTGGTCAAGCCCGAGGGCAGCTTCCGGTTGCTGGATATGTCCGCGGGCCAGGCCCATGCCCTCATGTCGCTTAAAGACTACAAAGTGGAAGCGGACGGCGACGGCGTCATATTCGGTCCTTACCGCGTGTCCGGCCCGGTCCGCATAGCGGCTTTGGTAGCCGGGGGCACGCTCACGGCCGGAACGCGCCGTTATCGCTGTCCCCTCGTAGTCAAGCCCAACGGCAACGATACTTTGACCGTGATCGCGGAACTCGGAGTGGAGGAATATCTGCTCGGGGTGCTGCCCCATGAGATGGAGACCAACTGGCCGTTGGCGGCGTTGAAGGCCCAGGCCGTGGTGGCGCGCACCTTCGCCTATCATAATCTGGGGAAATACAAGAAGTCCGGCTTCGACCTGACCTCGGACACGCGCTCCCAGGTGTACGGCGGAGTGGGCGCGGAATCCGAAGCCGTGCGCCGAGCCGTGCGCGAGACCCGGGGCGAGGTCTTGGGCTATAAGGGAGAGCTTCTGCCCGCCTTCTATCATGCCTGCTGCGGCGGGCATACCGCGGATCATTCCGTGGTCTGGGGCGGCCCGCCCGCGCCCAAGCCTTTGCGCGGGGTCAAGGATAAATATTGCGCGGCCGCGCCGCTCTACCGGTGGACCGTCACCATACCCACCAGCGATGTGCTGGCCGCCTTGCAGTCCCGGCGCATGTTCGGCGGCCGGCTCCGGGCTTTCCAACTGGGCCGGCGCGACCCGGCCGGCTATGTGCGCAGTTTCGAGGTCCGCATCGGCTCCGAGGAGACGACCGTCCGTTCCGGGGATTTTCGCGCGGCCGTAGGCGGCACCTTCTTGCGCAGCGTGCGCCTGCGTTCGGCGCGCATGATCCGGGGCGGGGTCAGGTTCGACGGCGGCGGCTCCGGCCACGGGGTCGGACTGTGCCAGTGGGGCGCGCGCCTGCAGGCGGAGAAGGGCCGCACTTACGAACAGATCCTGGATTATTATTTCCCCGGGGCGACCTTGTCCGTGGTGGATGAATGAACCCGGAACTGCCCCCCCTGCCCTTGGCGGACTACGATTTCGAGTTCCCGGAGGAGCTCATCGCCTCGGCCCCGGCCGAGCCGCGGGACAGCGCCCGGCTCATGCATGTGGACCGCGCTACCGGCGCGGTCCGGCATCTAACGTTCCGGGACCTGCCCGGCCTGCTGAAGGCCGGGGATTGCCTCGTGCTCAACGAGACCAAGGTCCTGGCCTGCCGGCTCGTGGGCCGCAAGGCCACGGGCGGCCGGGCCGAGATGCTCTTGGTGCGGGAGATCGAGCCCGGCTTGTGGAACGCTTTGGCTTCGGGCTTTAAGCCCGGCATGAAGCTGGCTTTCCCCGGAGAGCTCTCGGCCGTGGTGGAGGGCCTGAGCCCGGAAGGCGAGTATATATGCCGTTTCGACCGGTCGGATCTGTCCGTTTATTTGGAAAGCCACGGCCATGCCCCGCTTCCCCCCTACATCTTGAAGCGCAAGAGGGCGCCGGAAGCCTCGGACCGGCAGCGCTATCAGACCGTATATGCGCGCGAGACCGGTTCCATAGCCGCGCCCACCGCGGGCATGCATTTCACCCCCCGGCTTTTGGAGGAGTTGGCCGGCATGGGCGTACGCACGGCCAAGGTCGTCCTGCACGTGGGCCGGGGCACTTTCCGGCCCCTGACCAGCGCGGATGCGCGCCGCCATGAGATGCTGCCCGAGCATTATCGCATGAGCGCGCAGGAGGCGGCGGTGGTGGCGCGGACCTTGGCCGAGGGCGGCCGGGTCCTGACCGTGGGCACCACCAGCACCCGGGCTGTGGAGACCTTGGCCCGCCAGCCCGGCGGCTTCGGTCCGGGCTCGGGTTGGACCGGGCTTTACATCTGCCCGGGCCATGAGTTCCGGGCCGCTTCCGGGCTCATAACCAATTTCCACTTGCCCAAGTCTACGCCCCTGCTGTTGGCTTCGGCATTCCTGGGCCGGCAGCGCTTGTTGGACGCGTACCGGGAGGCTTTTAAAGAGCGCTACCGGCTATATTCGTTCGGCGACGCGATGGCCATAGTCTAGGAGCATATCGCATGAAGATAAGATGCTGGGGCGCGCGCGGATCCATACCGGTGTCCGGACCGGGCTACCTCAAATACGGCGGCGACACTACCTGTTTGGAACTGACCTCCGCGTCCGGAGACACCGTGATCGTGGATTGCGGTTCCGGGATCAGGCGTCTGGGCAACCGCTTGGCGCAGGACCGGATCCAGCGCTTAT
>JBAZVY010000281.1:0-581 GCA_041660645.1 Elusimicrobiota bacterium
AAAGGCCGGGCAAACCTGCTGACCCAAGCCGACCAGGAGAGCCAAGCCGCCATATTGGGGCTCATCCGCCGCCGATTCCCGGACCACGACTTCTACGCCGAAGAAAAAGCCCGGAAAGATACAGGCGCGGAGTTCTCCTGGATAATAGACCCCTTGGACGGGACCACGAATTTCGCACACGGCTATCCGGCCTGCTGCACCTCCATCGCCCTGCTCCGGCACGGCCGGCCGGTATGGGCCGGGATCAACGACCCGTTCCGCGGAGAAAGGTTCCTGGCCGAAGCCGGCCGAGGCGCCCGGCTCAACGGCCGCCCTATCCGCGTGTCCAAGACCCGCCGGGTGGAGGATTCTCTGCTGATCACCGGATTCCCATACGACCGGGCCCAGCGCTCCCGGATCTACACCGAGTTCTACCGAAAATTCATGATCCGCTGCCACGACGTGCGCCGCAGCGGCAGCGCGGCCTTGGACCTGGCCTGGATCGCGGCCGGCCGCGCCGACGGCTTCTGGGAGTTCAAACTCAGCCCTTGGGACGTGGCCGCGGGGCTCCTGCTGGTGCGCGAAGCCGGAGGCAAGGTCAC
>JBAZVY010000281.1:591-3097 GCA_041660645.1 Elusimicrobiota bacterium
CTGGAAAGATTTGTCCGAATTCGGCCGGCAGACCCTGGCCAGCAACGGCCGGATACACGCCGGCATGCTGAAGACGCTACACGGAGCCAGCTAGAAGCGGAAGGCCAGGGTCACGCGGTTCTGCATGCCCAGGTCGCCCAGCGCCACCCACGCGTAATCCAAGCGGAAAGCCCCCAGATCCAGGCCGCAGCCCGCGGTGAGGCCGGTCAGTCCGTCGATATCGCGGCTATAGGCCTGATTGTAGCCGGCGCGCAAGAAAGCCTTGCGCCGGAGCTTGTCGAAAGCGTAGTTCGTCTCCAATCCGAAAGACGCATAAGGATCCTGATCCGAAGGCAGGCGCACGTCCAGATAAGCATCCACGTTGGGGGTGGTATGCCAAAGCGCGCCCAACGCCAAAGCCAAGGGCAGGGGCGCGGACATGCCGCCCAGCTTGATAGCCGGCCCCATATTGGTCAAGCTCGCGCCCACATCCAAAGGCCGGTCGCCCAGCAGACAGACGTTCTTGGCTTGGCCTCCGATATCCAAGGCCGCGGTGGCGCCGGAGACGTCGTCCACGGAAGATCGGATCATCTTAAGGCTGCCCCCGAGAGCGAAGGTCCGGAACCGCTGGGCATAGGACAGGGCCACCGCCAAATCATTGGGCGCGAAGGTCCCGTTGGGATCGCCCTGGCTGGTGTAAGCGGTCATGGCCCCCTGGGAAAAATAGACCACGCTGCCGCCCACGGCCCCGAACCGGCCCAAAGCATGGCCATACGCCGCATAGCCCAGATAGGCTGACTCCAGCAGGCTATGGTACGAGAAGCTCAGATCCGAAGGATGCTCCGGGTCCAGGCTGGACAGGCCGGCGGGATTCGAGAACAATGCGTCCGCATCCGAGGCGCCCGCCACCGCGGCGCCGCCCAAGGCTTCGCTGCGGGCCGACCGGGCGAGCTTTAAAAACGCGGCCCCGGTAGTGCCCGCGGCCCCGGAAGAGAACGGGGACTCCGGCAGCAATGAAGAACCCGCCCAAGCCGGCGGAGCATACGGACCCGCCAACAAAGCGCAGGCAAAAGCCCAGCCGCAGGATGCTTTTGCCCGGTTCGCCACGCTGGTCAGACCGGCCAGACCGGACCCTTGCGCGTCTTTGGCCTGTCTTCCGTCTGTTCCAAAGGCTGAGTCACGGGGGGGGCCGGGTTCGGAACGGCCGGGACGGACGGTTCCGGAGCCGCCGCCGGTTCGGGGACGGGCGCCGGCTCCACTGCCGGTTCCGGCTGGCTCGCCGCCGACGCGGAAGACTCCTCTTCCTGGACTTCGCGGAAAGTCATCACTTCCGGAGCCGGAGCGGGCTCCGGTTCCGGGGCGGCCGCGGGCGGCTCGGCCGGCGGCTCCAGGCTGACCACGGGCTCGGGCTCATGCATGACCGGCGCTGCGCGCCGAGGCGCCGCGGACAAGATCGGTTCTTCCGGGGGCAGCGACTCCAGGGACAATTCCACCGAACGGGCAGGCGGGGGCAGCTTGACCGGCTGAGCGCCGGCCGCCTTGATGCTCTCGCCCAATTCCGAGATGCGCTTCAGCACGATCTCACCCTGCGCCGACTGCTGGGCGGCCAAGGATTTCAAATCCGCTATCTCCTTATCGAATTTTTCCATCTGCGCCTTTATGTTCTGCAAATACACGACCGCGGGGCTCAAGCTGCCGGTGGAGGTCGAATCGCTGCGGCGCTTCTCGGGCGCCGGGGCGGGCGCGGGCACGATCGGCTCCGGGGCGGGGCGCACGGCCGCCACGGGCGGCAAGGTCACGGTCTTCTCCTCCGGTCTCGCGCTCGGGGCCGCCAAAGGCGTGACCACGGGCAGGGGGGCCGCGGCCGGCACGGGCGGTACGGACCGCTCCGCCGCGGCCGTAGGAACCGTCAGCGTCGTCAGCATAGGCGCCGCCATATCCTCATCGGATTCGGACTCTTCGACCGCGGTGCGGTACTGTCCGAGGAGGTATAGGAAAAGCGCGGAACTCACCATCAAGCCCAACGCGGAAATATAGAACCAGCCGTCTCCCCAGAGGGTTGTCATGGTCCAATATTATCGGATTGTCCATCCCATGTCAACCTGCTCAAGCCCTTCATTAATTTATATAATAGCCTTGCCGTGATCGCATCCACCTCATCCCAGACTCCTACCGCGCCTGGCTCCGGGCTTTCCGCCTGGGCCGCAGGCCTGGAACTGCCCGGCCAAGTCCACATCGCGGCCTGCCTGCCGGACGAATCCCGCCGCCTGGCCTGCGAGCCCGAGGCGCGCGGTTTCTGGCTCGCTCCGGAAGAAGAATCGGTTTTTTCCGGCCTGCACGCGGCCAAGCGCCGGCTGGATTGGCTGGGCGGCCGGATCGCGGCCAAACGCGCCCTGATCCGCCACTTCCAAGATATCCCTGGCCAGAACCCGGATCCCGCGCTTCTGCCCATAGCCAACGACCCGCAAGGCGCGCCCTCGTGCTCTCTTCCCTATACCCCGCACCTATCCATCAGCCATTGCGGGTC
>JBAZVY010000282.1:0-3082 GCA_041660645.1 Elusimicrobiota bacterium
AGGGGCGATTCTTCGACATATTTGCGGATACGAAGAAGAAACGGCCGTTCAAACTCTATGCTTACTGCCTTATGTCCAACCATATCCATCTTGTGCTGTCATCCCTGTTTTTCTCCATCTCATCTACCCTAAGCATCATAGAGTCCAGATACGCCAAATATTTCAATAAGCGTCTTAATCGCATAGGCCATGTGTTCTATGACCGCTTCAAATCCCTAATCTGCCAAAGAGATTCCTACTTCAAGGCGTTAATCCGCTACATACACTTCAACCCGGTCCGCGCCGGAATGAGCACAGACCCTGCCGCCTGGCCCTATTCCAGCCACCTGGAATACCTGGGCTATAAAAGCCGCGGCCTGGTCGATCAGGAATTGTTGCTGGAGATGTTCCATCCCGACCGAAAACTAGCTCGGGAAACTTATACGGAATTCATGTCTGCTGACGCACATGCCGCCCCTCCCGTGGTCGATCCTGCCACGCTAGCCCCCATGATTTACCCGGACCGGACTCTCCCTCTTATAACAGATCCAGAATCGATCCAAGCTTCCCTTCATGAGGTAGCGCAGGTCTGCAGCAACGGCGACACGGCGCTATTGCGAATACCAAGCAAACGCCGCAACTTATGTTCTATGCGGCACGAATTCATGCGCCAAGCATTTCAGTATGGCTATCCGCCTACCCAGATCGCCGCCTACCTAGGACTAAGCCTCTCCGCGGTCTCAAGAACCTTAAATCGCATTTAATCGCATCAACCGCCAGCGAATCGCAACAAAATCAACCTCCGTCACCATCTAATCAAGAATCGCAACAAAGTCAACCTCCGTCACCATTTGATAGAATTTACGTAATGTGTCTAGGGATACCCGGCAAGATAATCAGCATATCGGATGACGGCACCGGACTGCCGCAAGGGCGGCTGGATTTCGGCGGCATATTCAAGGAAGCCTGTCTGGCTTACGTGCCGGAAGCCGTGGTGGGCGATTATGTGATCGTACACGCGGGCTTCGCCATAAGCGTGCTGGACGAGGCCGAGGCCAAACAGGTGTTCAAGTACTTAGAAGAGCTCGACGCGGCGGCGGAGGAAAAGCCGTGAAATACCTGGACGAGTACCGCGATAAACGCGCGGCCATGCGGTACTGCCGGCTGCTCAAAGCCTTGACCAAGAAGACCTGGACCGTGATGGAGATCTGCGGCGGCCAGACCCATGCCATAGTGCGCTTCGGCATAGACCAGCTATTGCCTACGGGCCTTAATCTGGTCCACGGACCGGGCTGTCCGGTATGCGTGACCCCCTTGGAACTCATCGATCGGGCCATAGCGGTCAGCCGCAGGCCGGAAGCGGTGTTCTGCTCTTTCGGCGACATGCTGCGCGTGCCCGGCTCCCAGAGCAGCCTGCTCGAGGCCCGAGCCCAAGGCGCGGACGTGCGCGTGGTATATTCCCCCTTGGATGCGGTGGCCCTGGCCCGGCAGACCCCGGACCGCGAGGTGGTGTTCTTCGCGGTGGGCTTCGAGACCACCGCGCCCATGACCGCGATGGCCGTGCACCAAGCCAAGGCCTTGGGCCTGAAAAATTTCTCCTTGCTCGTGGCGCACGTGCTCGTGCCCCCGGCCATGGAAGCCATCCTGTCTTCTCCGGCCAACAAGGTGCAGGGGTTCTTGGCCGCGGGCCATGTGTGCACCGTGGCCGGATTCGAGGATTACGCGCCTTTGGCCCGCAAATACAAGACCCCCATCGTGGTCACCGGTTTCGAACCCTTGGACATCATGCAAGGCTTGTGCATGCTGGTCAAACTCTTGGAGCAAGGCCGGCATGAAGTGCAGAACCAGTATTCCCGCTCGGCCCGGGCCGAGGGCAACAAGGCCGCGATCGCATTGGTGCGCGAGGTGTTCGAGCCTTGCCGCAGGCAGTGGCGCGGCATCGGTCCCATAGAGTCCAGCGGACTGCGCTTGCGGCCGGACTACGCGGCTTTCGACGCGGAGCAGCGCTTCCAAGTAGGCGCTATCACGGCCCAAGAATCCCGGGACTGCCTGGCCGGCGAGGTATTGCAGGGTCTGCGCAAGCCGCACGAGTGCCCGGCATTCGGAACCCTGTGCACGCCGGACAATCCCATGGGCGCGCCCATGGTCTCATCCGAAGGCGCTTGCGCCGCCTATCATCGCTACCATAGGGTAAAAGCATGAAGGACTTCAACCCGGTTTGCCCGGTGCCGCACGCGCCCGAAGACACGGTGACCTTGGCCCACGGCAGCGGCGGCCGGATGATGCACCGCCTTATAAACAAGATATTCCTGGCCAATTTCACGGACCCGGCCCTGCACGATGCCCATGACGGCGCGGTGTTCGAACTGGGCAAAGGCCTGACCGCTTTCACCACGGATTCATTCGTGATCCGTCCTTTGTTCTTCCCGGGCGGCAACATCGGCTCCCTGAGCATACACGGCACGGCCAACGACCTGGCCATGTGCGGGGCCCAGCCCCGATTCTTGAGCTGCGGCTTCATCATAGAAGAAGGCCTGGCCATAAGCGCTCTGCAGGACGTGGCCGCGGCCATGGCGAAGACCGCCTCCGAGATCGGACTGCGCATCGTGACCGGAGACACCAAGGTGGTAGAGCGGGGCAAGGGCGACGGCCTTTATCTCAATACCGCGGGCGTGGGCCGCATACTGGCCAAGAAGCCGGTCTCTCCCTCGCGGGTGGCGGCCGGCGACCGCATCCTGATCAGCGGAGACGTGGGCGCGCACGGCGCGGCCGTGCTCTCGGTGCGCGAAGGCCTTAAGTTCGACACCGAGCTCAAGAGCGATTGCGCGCATCTCTGGCCCCAGGTAAAAGCCCTGCTGGACGCGGGCGTGGATATCCATTGCCTGCGCGACCTGACCCGCGGCGGCTTGGCCACGGCTCTCAACGAGATCGCGCAAAAATCCGGCTGCGGCATCGTGGCGGACGAGGACGCCATCCCGGTGCGGCGGGAAGTGGAAGGCGCCTGCGAGATGTTCGGCTTGGATCCCCTTTACATGGCTTGCGAAGGCCGATTCATCGCCATCGTACCGCAGAAGGAAGCCAAAAAAACCCTGGCCGCATTGAT
>JBAZVY010000283.1:0-3081 GCA_041660645.1 Elusimicrobiota bacterium
AGGATGTGGGCCCGGAATTGGGATTCGTCGAGCCGCTTTGGATCCGGGGACAGGTGGATCGGCTGGAACGCTGGGAGCGCGGCGCAAGCTGTTTCCTGCGGGTGGTGGACTACAAAACCAGCAGCCGCGCCCACCTCGCGGACTACCGGGAATCCGGGGGGCTGCTGGGTCCGCACTTGCAGCTGCCCCTCTACCAATGGCTGGTCGAGCGGTCGCTGGGCCTGCCGGTCACCGCGTTGCTGTGGCCGTTGAAAAATGGCGAAAAACCCCTTGCCGCGATGTTCGCCTCGAACGATGGGGAGAACCGCGGCAGATTGAAATCGCACCTGCGGATCCTGGTGGAGCGGGCCCGGGCGGGCGAGTTTCCCGCGGTGCCGGGAGATCATTGCGGAACCTGTTCGCTGTCGGCTTTGTGTGGCCGGCCGGTGGACGTGGAGGCCGTGGAATCCTTGGAATCCGGTGAATCGGCGGCCCCGGAAAGCAGCGAGGCGGAGGCATGAGCCGGCTCCCGGCGCTGGAGCTCGCGGATCCGATCCTTGCCGCAAGGCTGCCGGGGCGCTCCCTTGCGATCTCGGCCGGCGCGGGCAGCGGCAAGACCTTCACCCTCGTCACGCTGGTGCTGGGATTCCTCGGCCGGGATGGCGCCCGGGCGTTCGAGGCCATGGCCACCACTTTCGGCCGGGAATCCGCCGCGGATCTCAAGACGCGCATCCTGGGACCCCTCGATGTCCTAGCGGCGTGGGATGAAGCGCGCTGGAGCGAGGCGCTGGAAAGCCTTCACGCAGGCTGGGACCGCTGGGACGCGCTCCTGGAAGCCGCCCTGGCGCCCGGGGAAATCCGGCTGGCTGCGCGCCAGTGGTCCACGGATGGCGTGTGGCCGGACTGGACATCGACACCAGGCAAAGCCAGAGCCCATTGGATCCGCACGCGGCGCGAAGCCGAAAGCATGGTTGTCTCCACGATCCATGGCGTGGCGTTGGAGGTGCTCCGCCGCGCGGGGGAAGCCGGCGCCGAACTGCTCACGGCCGATGATCCACGGCTGGTGGCGCTGCTCCGACGCGCCGGGCGGGAGACGCTGGAACTTTCAACGGACCACCGCGATTGCGTGGTTGCGCGGAAACTCCTTGGATGGCTCGAGGGGGATGAGGCTGAAAAATCACGGTGGGAGCGCATCTGCGAAGCCTTCGACGCCCACACGGACGCGCTCGGGACCTGGCGGGCGGACACAGAAACCGAGGATACGGCGGACTCGTTCTGGGCCGCGACGGATGAATGGCTGGAGGGCTACCGGCCCTTCGGTGAAACGCCTATCCTGGCGGCGAAACTCACCAGGAAGGGGCAACCCCATGCGAGTTTCATCAAGCACGGCTTGAGAAAGGTGATCGAGGCTCCTTCACCGGATGCGTCGGAATTCGAAAGGTTGCGCTTCGCGGAAGCTCTGGCTACAAGCATTCCCAAGGCCGATGGAGACTATCCGGCCGGATACCTGTCCCCGGAATTCCTGGATGCCATGGCCCCCTTGGGCGAAGCGCTGCCGGATCTGTTGGAACACTGGCTGAGCCTGCTATTGGAGCGGGTCTTCCGCCGCTTCCTCGCCTTGAAGGAAGAACGCAGGTGGTTGAGCTACGGGGATCTGGTCCGCCGGGCCCAGGTCCATCTGCTCGCGGTTCCTCAAGAAGGCCATCCGAAGCTCTTGCTGGTGGATGAATTCCAGGACATCAACCCGGTGCAGGAGGCCTTCCTGAATACTTTGGGGGCCGATGCCACGGTGGTGGTGGGCGATCCCAAGCAGGCCATCTATGGCTTTCGGGGCGGTGTGGCGGATCTGCTGAGACATCGCATCGAGTCAGCGGCGGCGCATGGCCTGGCTTTCCGCCTGCCCCGCAATCACCGCTCCACGGCACCAGTGGTCAGGGTGGCCAATGCGTTTGTCCGTGACATCATCCCGCTGCTGGATCCAGGCGCCGCGGACCTGGACAGCCAGCAGGAAGACGGCGGAATGGCCCGGGGTGAACCCCTTGTGGCGGTGGCGCGTGTGGCTTCGGATCATCCAAGAGCGGCTGATCTTCCGGCGGCGGCGCCGTGGATCGCGGCTCTCGCCGGCGAAGCCGGGTGGCGTGATCTTGGCATGGCCGAGCTGGACTGCACGGGCCCGCGACGGCGGGCGCTGCTGCTGCCGCGCCGGAACGGGTTGCCGGCCCTCCGGCGAGCGCTTCAGCAGCGGGGTGTGGAGCCCCTGGTGCAGACCCGCGACGGCTTCTGGGAGAGTCCTGGCGTGCGGTTGCTGATGGCCTTGCTGGAATGCCTGGCGCATCCGGAGCGCCCGCTTCCAGTGATGACCTTGCTGCGCAGTTCCTGGATCGGAGCGACGGATGGAGAGCTTCTGGAACTTGCGGGGCCGATGAAGAATGGTTGGAACAACCTTGATGCGGAACTAGTGCCGCTGAATTTACAGGCTGGAATGCAGTGGTTGCAAAGCCAGTGCGGCGCAACCGCGCAGCGCGTGGCGGCGAACGCGCTTACCCGTCTGGGCCTGCTGGAATTTGTCGCTGCGACGGAAGCCCACGGGCGCCTGGAGCCCGAACGGGCGCGGCGCAATCTGGATCAATTCCTGGGCCAGCTCGCTAACCTCTCCTCCGATGTTTCATCTGCCTATGCGGAGTTGGATCGCCAGCGGGCACGGCCCAAGGGCGATGCCCCCGCGGATGGGACCGCTGCGAATCTGATCATCCAAACCATCCATGCGTCGAAGGGCTTGGAATATGAGGATGTGCTGCTGCCCATGTTGAATTACGCCGTGAAAGGGCTCCGCAAGGGGGAAGTGGGGCGGCGCGGCGTCCAGCAGCATCTTCTGCTCAGTTGGAAACTCGGGAAATTGCAGGCCTGCGGCCATCGGGAACTCAAACGCGAAGAAGATGCCCGGGTGCGGCGCGAGGGCTTGAATCTCATGTATGTGGCGTTGACAAGGGCCCGGCACCGGATGGTGCTGCTGCAGCAATGGAACCGGGATTCAGCGGCCGGGGTGTTCGTGGCACCGCCTTCGGCCTCGGCTCTCCGGGCCGAAAAAAAGACGCCCAATTG
>JBAZVY010000284.1:0-3070 GCA_041660645.1 Elusimicrobiota bacterium
CATCCTCATCGTACTGGGCACGGCCCTGGGCCTGACCAACTACCTCATCGACGCCGAAGTGCCGGCCCGCATATTCCTATTCCTCAGCGCGCACATACACAGCCAGTGGGTGTTCTTGGCCTGCCTCAACGTGTTCCTGCTCGTAGTCAACATGGTAGAGATATTCTCCGCCATCATCATAGTAGTGCCCATAATCGTGCCCGTGGCCGTACAATACGGCATAGACCCCATACACCTGGGCACCCTGTTCCTGCTCAACCTGGAGATCGGCTATATGACGCCGCCCCTGGGCCTGAACCTCTTCTTATCCAGCCGCAGATTCGAACAGCCGCTGCCCGTACTCTACCGCGCCACCATGCCATTCTGGGCCGTGCTCCTGGCCGCCCTGGCCTTGGTCACCTACATCCCGCGCCTCAGCCTTTGGCTGCCGGATGTCCTGAGGATACTATGAAAAAACCCGTCCGCGACAGCAACCTCACTCCGGAAGCCAAAAAGCTCCTCATCGACAAGATCCAGGACTCGCCGGCCTATTCCAAGGCCTACGAAGACGTATCCTTCCTGCGCCGCCGGGAACTGCGCCCCATCCGGCTCCAGCTCGAACTCCTGAAACCCGAGATGGTGCTGGCCGAGAACAAGGTCAAATCCACCGTGGTCGTGTTCGGTTCGGCGCGCATCGTGCCCCCGGATGAAGCCCGCAAGGAACTGTCCGCGGCCAAGGCCCGCGCCAAGTCTAAACCGGACGACTACGACCTCAACCAAGCCGTGGCCCAGGCCCAGATGCGGGTCAACTTCTCCCGCTACTACGAGGAAGCGCGCCGCTTCGCGGCCATAATGTCCGAGGCCCAACAATCGGACGAGCGCCTGGAATTCGTGATCGTGACCGGGGGGGGACCCGGCATCATGGAAGCCGCCAATCGCGGCGCTTACGAGACCGGCTGCAAATCCATCGGACTCAACATCACCCTGCCTCACGAACAATTCCCCAATCCCTACATCTCTCCGGAACTCTCCTTCCAGTTCCATTACTTCTCCCTGCGCAAGATGCACTTCCTGATGCGGGCCCGGGCCATGGTGGCCTTCCCCGGAGGATTCGGGACCTTGGACGAGCTCTTCGAGACCCTGACCTTGGTGCAGACCGGCAAGAAGCGCCCCCTGCCCATCGTGCTCTTCGGCAAGGACTTCTGGAGCCGGATCATAGACTTTAAATTCCTAGCCGAGACCGGCATGATCGGCTGGGGCGATACCCGGCTCTTCACCATCGTGGAAAAAGCCGAGGAAGGCTGGGACTTCATCCGTAATTTCTGGAAAGAACATCCGCGCGAGGACGACCATCATCACGAAGCCGCTCCCCTAGCTTGAGCGCGTGACCCGATCGCGCTCCCCGCGGTATCGCAACATGGTGCCGGAGGTTGACTTTGTTGCGATTCGTGACAATCCAAATGCTGGAATAATCAGCACTATTTTCATTCAGCCCCAAGAAACAAGTTGATAAAATCAACCTCCGTCACCGTATTTTTAAAGCAATATATTTTCAGGGATAAGCTGTTAAAGTAAACGAGACGGCATCGATATCCTAAAACCATGGCCAGACTCGCCCAAGCCGCTCTCTGCTTGTGCATCGGCGCGTTCATCCTAAGCGGCCGCGCCTATGCCGCGGATGCCGGTTCAGGCGTGGGTAAAGGGACTTTCGGGCTAGGCCTGAATTATCCCGGGCTCGGCCTGAGATATTTCCTGAACGACCGCAACGCATTGGAGGCCAAAGCCCAGGTGGACAAAGACGTGGTGCTCGGCGGTCTACGGTTGTACAACTATTTCCGGCCCGCGCCCAGCCTGTCCCTTTTCATCGGCGGAGAAGCCGACTATGTACATTACAAGGGCGAGATCAGCCGAGGCTCCGGAGCCGCCGGACAAATATTCGGCGGGTTCGAGTATTTCGTGTTGCCATCCGTCTCCCTACAAGCTGACTTCGGGCCCGCCTATGTCTACCTCAAGGACCAGCGCGAATCAGTTTCCGTAAATGGCATTGAATATGCAGCCAATTTTGGGTTCAATTTCTATTGGGGAGGGGAAAGCAAGGCTGGCCGTAGTGGCCGGGCCAATCGATCAATGAAAAACAAGCCCCGACATGAGCTCCGGCCCCAGCGGCGAGAACCCACTACCGAAGATTCATGGCTGATATACTGAGATGAAGCGCACATACTGTTTGATGCTGTTGATGCTGCTTGCCGTAACGGCCGATATTTCGGCCGGATTCGATATCGGCATCACCAGGGCCATCAAGCGCAAAGTAAAGATCCTGGACAACAAAGTCGCCGATTCCCGGTCCAGCACCAACGCCCAGGTCCTGCCGGCGACCCAGCCCAGCAATCTCACCGGCTCCGCAACCACCACCAGATCCATCCTCTGGAGCTGGAGCAGCGTGCTGGGTGCAAGCGGCATAAGGGTCGTGTCCGCCTCCGACGCCAACCTATCCAATGACCTGGCCGCCTCGGCCGTGGGCTGGACCGAGACCGGCCTTTCCACCAATACCGCCTATACCCGCCGCGTGGTGGCCTTCAACGCGGTAGGCAATTCCACCTCCACCGCGCTGACCAAGTACACCTTGGCCGCGGCGCCTACCAGCTTCGCCCTGGTCCAAGTCTATTTCTCGTCGATCACCGTAGCCTGGGCCGCCAACAACAACCCGGCCGGGACTTCCTACCAGACCTTGATCTGGACCGCGGGCGGCTCCACTACGACCATGAGCATGACCTCGATCAGCACGGCCATGACCGGGCTCAACCAAGGCGCCACCTACTACCTGGCGGTCCGAGCCGTGAACGGCGACGGGATCCAGACGGCCTTAAGCTCTATCGTCTCATCCTGCACCCGCGTGGCTTCCGCACCGGCTCAGCCTACAGGCTTGGCTGGGACGCCGGCAAATACCACGTCCGTGGCGTGGACCTGGAACAGCGTGGCCGGCGCCTCCGGCATCCGAGTAGTGTCCGTGTCGAGCGCCAACCTATCCAATGACCTGGCCGCCTCGGCCGTGGGCTGGACCGAGACCGGCCTTTCCACCAATACCGCCTAT
>JBAZVY010000285.1:0-3037 GCA_041660645.1 Elusimicrobiota bacterium
GGATTTACCGGTGTGGTCACCGGCCACGTGGTATCCGTGGAACGCCACCCCAACGCGGACCGGCTCTCCCTGTGCGTGGTCGACGACGGCAGCCAGAAGCTCTCCGTGGTCTGCGGCGCCAAGAACGTGGCCGCGGGCCAGAAAATAGCCTTGGCTCGGGTGGGCGCGGTATTGCCCGGCGGCTTCACCATAGCGCGCTCCAAGATCCGGGGCATCGAATCCCACGGGATGATCTGCTCGGTCAAGGAACTCGGCCTAGGCGCGCAGGCCGACGGCATCTGGGTCATGGACCCGGCCAGCATCGTAGGCCAAGACCTGGCCGCAAACCTGGGCGATACGGACCGCATCCTGGACGTGGAGTTCACGCCCAACCGGCCGGACTGCCTCTCCCACCTGGGCTTGGCCCGAGAACTGGCCGCTTTCTTCAACCTTCAGCTCAAACCCGCGGCCGCAATCACCCTGCCGGCCGGGGCCTTGCCTTGCCTGGACATCCGCGTGGAAGCCAAGTCCGCCTGCCCGCGCTACGTGGGCCGCAGTTTCGTGGATCTCAACATCGGCTCCAGCCCGGGCTGGCTGGCGGCCAAGCTGGAGTCCGTGGGCCTGCGCCCCATAAACGCTTTGGTGGACATCACCAATTATCTGCTCCTGGACATCGGCCAGCCCCTGCACGCTTTCGACGCGGACACCCTGGAAGGCGGCATAGTGGTGCGCTTCGCCGGAGCCGGAGAGAAGATCAAGGCTTTAGACGAGAAGGAATACGCCCTGACCGAGCGCTGCCTGGTCATAGCCGACCACAAAAAACCCGTGGCCGTAGCCGGGGTGATGGGCGGACTGGGCACGGGCGTGACCGCCAAGACCAAGCGGGCATTCCTAGAGAGCGCCTGCTTCGATCCGGCAGCGGTGCGCCGCACCTCCCAAGCCCTGCGCCTGAAATCCGACGCTTCCTACCGTTACGAACGCGGCACCGATCCCGGCTGCGTGGAATCCGCCTCCCGCCGCGCCGCCGAACTGATCATCCAGCTCTGCGGCCGCGAGGTCAAATGCTCGGACGCCTTAGACCGCAGCCCGGACACCGGCACGCCCGCTCCCATAGTCGTGACCACGGCCCGGCTCAACGAGATACTAGGCTCCGAGATCCCGGCCGGCTCCGTGGAGACCGTGCTTAAGTCCATCAGCGCCCGATTCGATAAGGCCGGCGACGAACTAAAGGTCACCCCCCCCTCTTACCGCCGGGATATGACCTCAGCCTGGGACCTGGCCGAGGACGTGGCCCGCTTGGTGGGCTATGACAACATTCCCTACCGCATGCCCTCCGGGGTCATAAAACCCGCGCACTCCTTGCCCGCGCCAGCCATCGCGGACCGAGTGCGCCAGCGCCTGGCCGCCCTAGGCCTCTACGAGGCCTACAACTACGATTTCATATCGGACAAGCTCGCGGCCCAGGCCCGCCTGGACGCGCCCATGGGCCGGGTCCAGAACCCGCTCTCCGAGGAATACGCGGCCCTGCGCCCGACCTTGCTCGTGGGCCTGCTCAAGAACGCGACCCTCAACCTCAACAACGGGGCTGAGACCGTGCGCCTTTTCGAGATCGGCAAGACCTATCACCCCGGCTCGGGGACCATGAACGAGACCGCACGCGGCCGGCCTGCTTCTGGGCCCGGCGGCCCGGCACTGGAAAGCGGCGCGCGGCCGAGTCCTGGACTTCTACGACGCCAAGGGCGTGGTCGCCGACCTCCTGGCCGGCATCCCCGGACTGGAGATGCTGCCCTTAAACGACGAAAAATCCGGCCGCACTGCTTCCGACCCCCTATTCCACCCCCGCGCCAGCCTGCGCCTGACCCTGCCGACTAAAGGCGTACTGGGCACGGTCGGGCTCCTGCATCCCCAAGCGGCCCGGGCCTGGGGACTGGAACGCCAGCAAGTAAGCCTGTTCCAGATCGACCTCGACCTTTTGGCCGGACTGGAGCCGGCCCGGAACAAGTTCCAGGCCTTCAGCGTGTTCCCAGGAGTCGACCGGGACATATCTTTCTTGGTGGACGCAGCCACCGCCTACGGCCAGGTCACGGAAACCATCCGCGCCCGCACGGCCGAGGGCCTGCGCGATATAGAGCTGGTGGACAAGTTCACGGGCCAAGGCGTACCCGAAGGCAAGCAAAGCCTGACCGTACGCCTGAGATTCGGCCGCAACGACCGCACCCTCAAGGATGAGGAAGTCAACGCGGCCATGGAAAACATCCTGGCGGAATTAAGCCGCCGGCACGGCGCAGTCTTGCGGTCATGATCGGATGATCCCTCTCCAACCCAAACTAAAACAACTCGAAAAACTAGTCGCGCTAGCCTCCAAAAGCCTGCTGGCCTTATCCGCGCGCGGGACCAAGCTGGCCGAGCACAACGCCAAGCTGGAGGCGGACAACCGCCGCCTGCGCGAGGAACTGCGCCAAGCCCACGCCGTTTTGGCCCGGCACGACAAGGTGCGCACCCGCCTAGAACGCCTGAGCCAGAAGCTGGATAAGCTGGCATGAACGAGAAAGTAGACGTAGAGATCGCCCGCCGCCGCCTGAGCATCGAGATCGAAGGCCTCACCGCCTTCGAGATCCACGCCATTGCCGGCACCGTGGACGAAAAGATCAAGGACGTGGAGGCCAGCTACCCCAAGGTCGCCGACACCTCCAAACTCGCCATCTACGCGGCCCTGGAACTGGCCACCGAACTCTACAAGCTCCAACAGGCCCAGACCACCAATCACAACGCTTTAGAGAACACCATAGACCGCATAACCGGCCATCTCCAAGAGTCCCTGACCGCGGTAGGCGAACCGGCCGAAGCCGCCAACGAGTAGCCCGTGGCCGGCTCCGAAGAACTTTTCACGGCCGACAGTTCCTCCCAACCCTTGGCCGCCCGCTTGGCCCCCCAAGCCCTAGACGAGTTCTCCGGACAGGAGCATCTCCTGGGCCCGGGCAAGATGCTGCGCCGCCTGATCGAAGCCGACCGCTTCGCCTCGGCCCTGTTCTTCGGCCCGCCCGGCTGCGGCAAGACC
>JBAZVY010000286.1:0-3032 GCA_041660645.1 Elusimicrobiota bacterium
AGAATTCCGCTCCTTACCCGTCCACCAAGACCCGCCCCGTGGAGTCCTGCAGATAAAACATGTCCTGAGAACCGATCTCCTTTACCGTAACCCAGCGCGAATTCTTGCCCGAACGTTTATATTCCTGCACCCGGCAGCACCACCAACAGCACTCCCGTCCGGTGCACGGAGCCTGGAGCAGCGTCCGGGGCACGGCCTGTCCGGATAATTCCACCAAGCCCATGGCCGCGGAACGCACCTTGGAAGTCGGGGTATTCTCGATGAGGCGCTTTTCGCGCAGACAGCCCAAGCCCCAGGACAACGCCAAAGGCCCGCTTCCCAATATAAGCAGAGTCGCTTCCGGACTGGACCAGCCCATGCGGGGATTCTACATTATGCGCCGCCAATATGCTAAATAGTAGATGGCTCATGGCGCACATACTCATAGTAGACGATGATGTCCTCACCCAGCAGCTCATCTATGAAGTCATCACGGCCGCGGGGCACACCTGCGACAAGGCCTGCGATGGCGCCGAAGCCGTGGAACAAGTCCGCAAGAAAAAATATGACCTATTGGTCATAGACTGGATGATGCCGCGCATGAGCGGACCCCAGGCGGTAGCGGCCATACGGGCCAATCCCAAGTTCAAGGACCTTAAGATCATCATGTGCACGTCCATGAGCGTGACCAAGGACGTGGACGCCGCTTTCCGGGCCGGAGCCAATGATTACGTGCTCAAGCCCATCAACCTGGAATTGCTCGTGGTCAAGGTGCATAAAGCCCTAGGCCTGCCGCCCCCGGCCGAGCCGGCCTGAGCCCGGTTCAGTCGGACCCGCGCTGCGCAAGTTCCAGAAGCCTGCGCGCCCGCCGCCGCCACGCGAACAGCAGGCTGAGCGCGACCGAGCACAGTCCTATGCACAGCCCGATCCACAGCCCCCACGCACCCCGGCCGCACGGAAAGGCCAGAAACACGCCCACGGGCAAGCCGATCGCCCAATAGCCCACGGCATTGGCGAGCATGGGGATGCGGGTCTCGCCCGTGCCGCGCAAGGCGCCGGTCAGCACGACCTGCGCGCCGTCGAACACCTGAAAGAACGCGGCCACGGCCAGCAAACGTATGCCCAGTTCCGTGACCGCCGGATCCGTGGTATAAAGTCCGAGTATGGATCGCGGCATGAGAACATAAGCCAGGCTGGTCAGGCTCATGAACGCTACCCCGGTGAACAAAGCCGCATACCCGGAACGCGCCGCGGCCGAGGGCTGGCCCCGGCCCAGGCCCTGGCCCACGCGGACCGCGGCCGCGTAGGACACGCCCAAAGGCACCATATAAGACAAGCTGGCCAGGTTGAGGACTATCTGGTGCGCGGCCGCGGCCATGGCGCCAAGCCGGCCGCAGAGCATGGTGGCCAGGCCGAAAGCCCCGACCTCGGCCAGCATCTGCAGGCCCGAAGGCACGCCCACGCGCAAAAGCTGCCGGAACACGTCCATCCGAAGCCCGGTCCACCGATAGCGGCTGTGCCGCACCCGGCCCCAGGCCGCCGCAGCCACCACCAAGAACATGAAGGCATTGGCGGCCAAAAAAGCATACGCCGCGCCGATCACGCCCAGGCGCGGAGCTCCCCAATTCCCGAACATAAGGCTATAGTCCAACGCCGCGTTGAGCAGATTGCCGCCGACCACGGCCGCTAACTGCGGCCGCGTGACGTTCAGGGTCTGCAGATACTGCCGGCAAGATACGAAGAGCACGCTGGAAAAAAGCCCCCAGCGCATGATGTTCAGGTAGGCGGCCGCGCCCCGGGCGATCTCCGGAGCTATGCCGACCAGGGCGAACCAGGACGCGGCCCCAGAAAGCGCCAGGAATACGGGCAAAACCGCGGCCAAGCCCAGGACCACGGCATGGGCCAAGACCTCGGAACACTCCTGGTGCCGGCCGGCTCCGAAAGCCTGGGAGGAGAGCGGGTCTATGCCCAATAAGATGCCCATGACCACGATGAACAGGAGAAAATATGTGGAGCCGGCCAAGCCCACGGTGGCGATGGCCTCCGGTCCGATGCGGCCGGCGAAAACCGTGGCCACGGTGCCGTATAGCACCATGCCGGTCTGCATCAAGGCTATAGGCGCGGCCAAGACCAGCACATGCCGGAGTTCCGCGGAATTGAACAATGGTCTCATGTCGTGCAAAGCCCGGCCGCAGCGCTGCGCTGCGGCCGGGCGTAGCTCTTGTCCCTGGACTTATGGATTGGCGATCAGCTGGCCGGAAAGCTGTCCGAAACCGGAAAGGTTAAGCCAATTGCCGCTGACCCAGCCGTTCACCGGGACATCGCCCCGTATCCAGGCGCTGCCCGCGTACTTGCCGTTTTTGTAGAAATGCACTTGGGTGTTCGGCCTGGCCCACGCGGAAACGAACCCGCCCGACACATATATATCGCCCGCCACGGTTATCCAGGTAAACTGGCTGCGTATCTGGCCGGTGGCATCCGTAAGCGTAGCGTTGCCTCGCAGTTCTATGCGGGCATAGCCCGGCACTCGCGGCACGAAAGCGGTTCCGCTCAAATGGACCGACCCGTAGACCGGTACGACCGCCTTAGCCGCGCCGGCCGCAGGCCGCTCCGCCGCGGGCTGGCCCGGCACCTTTGGGACCTGAAGGCCTTTCTGGAAAACCGCCGCCGCCCTCGGGAAACTCTGGAAGGCTTGGCCGGCCGCGGCCTGCGCGGACTCGAAGGACGGGGCCGCGCCCGCCGGCAGGGACAGCAATACTGCCAAAACCAAAACCCATATATTCTTCATGGCCATATTCTAGCACAGAGATAGGCTTGAACTTCGCGTCAAAATAAGCGAAATTCGTATAGGCGCAAAACCCCACCATGCACTGGAGAACACTCGCTATAAGCCTGTTCATGGCCATCCTGGCGGCCATGGCCTTGGTCAAAGCCATACTCTGGCTGGGCATGCGGGAACAGCTCAATTACGTCATCCCGCTGTTGCCCGTATTCTACGCCATCATATACCCGATATTGGAGAAAGCCGACTCCCATACGCATCCCCGGCCCGC
>JBAZVY010000287.1:0-3026 GCA_041660645.1 Elusimicrobiota bacterium
CATGGCCCGAAAGCGCTTCACGGCTTGGCTCAGCGCCTCCAGATTGCAGGCTATGGGCTCGGGATGCACGCCGCCGAAATCCGGGTCATGCCGGTCGCGTATGGTAAGCACCTTTTTAGACGGCAGCAGCTCTGCCGCCAGGCCGGAGCCGGCCCCGTGCATGCAGTCTATGACCACCGGACGCTGCAAGCCCGCCAATATGCCCGGCACCGACACCCGGGACTTAAGATAGCGGAAATAGTCCGGCTTGAAAGAACGGGTGGGGATGACGATATCGCCGTCGAAGAGCGGACGCGTCCGACCCAGCCGGGCTTCCACGGCCGCGGTCACGGCCTCGGGCGAGGAACGGCCTCCGACCTTGATCTTGAAGCCGTTGTAGCGCGGCGGGTTATGGCTGGCCGTGATCATGATGCCGAGCGAGAAGCGCTTGCGGGTCAAGAGGCTGACCACCGGGGTCGGGACCACTTCCGCGGACAAGGCCACGGAGATGCCGTTGGCGCGCAAAGTCTGGGCCGCGGCCAAGGCGAAGCGGCCGGACAAGAACCTGCAATCATAGCCCACGACCACGCTGGGCTTGCGGCCTCCGGAGCGGGGCGCGTCCAGGCGGATATAGTCGGCCACGGCCTGGGCCACGATCCGGACGTTGTCAAAGGTGAAATCATCCGCGATGATCCCGCGCCAGCCGTCCGTGCCGAACTTTATCCTGCCCGCCAGGGCGGGCCGGCTCAGCCTACGGGGCATTTCTTTATATAAGCCATGACGTCCTTCATGCTGGCGCTGGCCATGGCGATGGAGGTATCCGCCGCGCCGTAATAGATGCGCAGTTCATCCGCAGCTTGGTCATGGATCCAGCCGCACGGGAAGATCACGTTGCCGATATCGCCGAAAAGCTCATACGGCGCCAAGGGCGTCATCACCCAGTCCCGGCTGCGCCGCAGCACCTGCCAAGGTTTTTCCAAGTCCAGCAAGGCCAAGCCGATCCGGTAGATGCCTCCGTAACAGGTCTGGCGCACGCCGTGATAAAGGATCAGCCAGCCTTCCGAGGTCTCCAAGGGCTGGGGCGAAAGACCCAGCTTGGCGCCGTCCCAGGCGTTGCCGGCCCGGGCCCGCATGAAGATGCGCGAGTCGCCCCAATGCCGGAGGTCGGGAGAGAACGACATCCACATATGGGCCTGCTGGTTGGGGCTGAGTATGGGCCGGTGGATCATGGCCCATCTGCCGCCGATGCGCTTGGGAAAAAGCGCCGCGTCCTTGTCCACGGGCCGCAGGATGGGGCCCCAGCGCTTGAAGTCCTTGAAATCCTTGGTCGTGGCCAACGAGACCATGGGGCCGTCATGGGAATAAGAGGTGTAGGTCACGGCCCAGACCTTCTCGCTCTCCAGCCAAGTGATGCGCGGGTCTTCCACGCCCAGGACTTCTTCCGGATGCTCGGGATGAGGCTCGAAAGTGGGCTGGGCATCGATCTTCCAATCCGTGACTCCGTCGCGGCTGCGCGCCGCGGTAAGATGGGAGACGCCGAAACGGTCCTCCACGCGCGAAAGCAGCACGGTTTCGCCGTTCACCACGGCCGCGGCCGGATTGAAGATGGTATTTATCGGATAGGGCCACATCTCCGGGGTCAGGATGGGATTGCCGGAATAACGCCGGAACAGGCCCTCGTCATGATACCGCATGGGCGAAGCTTTCGCGCCTTGCAGGGATGAAGACTTGGCCGGAATCGCTTTGGGCATATTATTATCCTCTAAAAAAAAACGAGATAATTAAAGTAATTTTCTAGAGCATATTATATAATGGGTGCTCTTACAATCACAAGATTTTCCGCGAGGTAAAAGTATCCGACCCGATAAGTTGAAGGCGGCCTGCGCAGCCATGGCATTGTTCATGCCCGCCGCAGCCTGGGCGGTGGATATCTCCTATTGGACTTCGTCCAATCCCGAAGAGATAGCGCTGGCCCGCGGCCTGGTGGCGGAATTCAATGCCGGCCATCCCGGCATCCGGGTAAAGATGCAGCCCATACCCGCGACCCAGTCCAGCGAAGAAGTGCTGCTGGCTGCCGTGGTCTCCCGGACCACGCCGGATATCTGCTCGAACATACTTCCCGCCATCATGGGCCGGTTCACCCAGGCCGGCGCGGTGCTGCCCCTGGACCGATTCCCGGATGCGCAAGCCGTGCTGCGGGCTCGCACCGATGCCCGGCTGTTGGACATGTTCCGCTCCCGGGACGGCCGGCTTTATCAGATCCCCTGGAAATGCAATCCCGTGATGCTGGCCTACAATACCAAGATATTCCGCGCCCTGAAGCTGGCCCCGCCCCGGACCTACAGTGAATTCGACCGGGCCGCGGCCGCTTTCATGGACACGGGGCCCAGCCGCTGGGCCATGGTGGTATCCATAAAGCCCCTCTGGTGGCAGCGGCTGTTCGATTTCTATCCTTTCTACGCGGCCGCTACCGACGGGCAGACCTTGCTCAAGGACGACAAAGCCGTTTTCGACAACCCGGGAGCCGCGGCCGCTTTGCGCTTCTTCCAGGAAGGCTTTAAAAAACATTTTTTCCCCATGCTGGGCTTCTCCGGGGATATATTCTTGGAAGGCAAGACCGCCATGAGCCTGGTCGGGCCCTGGGCCATAAAATATTACCGCCGGCTCAAGCCGGATTTCGAATTCGATTTCAGCCCTATCCCGGTGCCGGACGGCCACCAAGGCCCGGTCTACACATACGGAGACCCCAAAAACATCGTCATCTTCAGCACCACCCAGCATCCCGAGGCGGTCTGGGAGTTCGCGAAGTTCCTGATCAGCAAGCAGGCTGACCTCAAGCTCCTGGAGACCACCAATCAGATCCCCATGCGCCGCAACCTGGCTCAGGACCAGTACTATAAAGGATTCTTCAGCCGCAACCCCCTGCTCCGCAAGGTCGCGGAACAGGCCGCGCATGTGGTGCCCATAGACGAGTCCCAGCATCTGGTGCAGATCCTAGATGAGATCTCCATGCAATTCGAGGCCTGTGCGGTATACGGACTGATAAC
>JBAZVY010000288.1:0-3011 GCA_041660645.1 Elusimicrobiota bacterium
TCCGGCTTGTAGAGGGGATCCCATTCCGTGACATGCTTGCGCAGGGACTCCTTGAGGCGGCGGTAATGCGTGATCGCGATCTCTTCGTTGACGGCTATTACGTCTCCATCCGCGTAGCCGTCTCCGTTCTTGTCCAGCCAGACCGTGGAGAATCCGTCTTCGTCCACCGGCCAGGGCAGGCTGATGTGGATGTTGGGCAGGCGGTCCCAGATCAGGGTCAGTTGCCCGCCTTCCTGGGCCAACACGGGCCGGGCGGAGTATCTTTCGTCCGGCGGGGTCACCGCCACTCCGGAGCGCTCCGGATCGGCTGCGGCCGGGCGGTCGGCCCGGCCGATCAGGGCTAAGAACCCCTGGAGGTCGAGCAGCCGGCCGGAACGGTCATAGGCCTGGAGCCGGGCTTTTTTGAGAGACGGCCCCAAGCGGGTTTTGACGGGCAGGGGGTCCGGCGCTTCCGCGGCCAGGGCCGGGGCCGTGGACGTCCGCATGAGTTCGTCCGGCAAAGGCGGCGCGGCTTGCTGCGCCGCGCAGAGACCTGCGCTCAGTATCGCTGCGGCCCAGATGTCGAGCATGCGGACGCTCCTTTATCGCGGACGGCGCCGGCGCAGGGCGCCGCGCCAATCCGAGGTGTGTTCAGCGGCGAAGAAGACCGCGTAATTGGCCAGGCCGGAGAGCAGGCCTATGCGCGTGAACGCGTCGCCCCAGGCCAGGTTCCCAGCCGCATAGACCCAGCCGGCCACGGCCAGCCAGCGGACCTTTACCGGCAGTATGAAGAATAGCCGCACTTCCAGTTCGGGATGCAGATGGGCGAAGGCCAGAAAAACGCTCAATTGCAGGGGCCCGCTGGACAGGCTCAGGCCCGAGGCCAGGGCGGCCAAAGAGGTGGCCGCGGCTCCGACCAGCAGATAGAGCGTGAAGCGGAATTCGCCCAGGGTGCGTTCCAGCATGCCCATCAAGGAATATATCATCAGCACCCATACCGCCAACCACAAGGGGGCGGTAGGCGGGGGGATGAAAAGGAAGGTCACGCTGCGCCAAACCTCGCCGGCCAAAAGCGCGGCCGGCTCTAGGTAAAGGCGGGCCGGGAATTCGGGCCGCACCAGGGTCAGCACGCCCACCACCGCGTTCATGCCGGCCAAGAACATGGCCAGACCGGGCATGGCCAGGAATCCGGCGCGTCTTTCCCAATGGTCTATCCAGGCGGGGCTCATATCCTGATTCTACTTTTTTCTCGCGTTAAATTGCATGCCTGCGGCAAAGTTTATATAATCAAGCCGGTCTCCTCTTTTGCAAAGCTTTCGCGCTCGTTCCATATACGATCTATAAAGTGTTCTCCGATACCAGACATCTCGTCTTATTCCGGCAGTCCTATGGCGCAGTCCTGGGCGGCAGGTGAGGAAAAGACATAGTTCTCGGCGCCTGCATGTGGCCACTCGGCCTAAGGTCCGGCGTCAGCGTCTTCGCCTGTTGGCGGCTGCGGCCGCGCTCTTTACCTTGGGCGGCATGGCCGCCATAACCCTGCGGCATCTGGGCCGCAGCTTGCCGGCCTGGCCCGGTCTGACCAGCCTGCTGCACGCCCGCATCGTGTCGGTCCAGGTGGTGGGAGCGCCGGCCGAGCTGGCGTCTCCCATAGACGATTTCCTGCATGGCCGGCCCGCGGCGGGTTCGGACTTGGCCTCGCGGGTGGCGGCCTTGCCCGAACGTTTCCCTTGCGTTAAGAGCGTGCGCTTGCAGCGGGATTGGTTCCGGCATAGCGCGCGGGTGGAATTGTCCTTGCGCCGGGCCGTGGGGCGCGTGGTGCGCGAAAGGCGGCCGGATGAGTTCTTGGACGAGGACGGCGGGATCTTCGCCGCGCCGGCGCAGCTCTATCCGGACGCGCGTTTGGAAGTCGAGCCGGGGAGCGCGGCTGCGGCCCAGCTTCAGGCCTTGGCCGCGATGGCGGATACCTGGGCCCGCGCCGAACTGCCGTCTCCGGCGCGGAGCGTGAGCTATCGTTCCGGGACCGAGGGTTGGGAACTGGTCCTGGAGGACGGCACCCGGGTTTTGTGGGGCGATATGCAGTGGCCGGCCGAGAAGCTGGCCCGGCTGGGCGAGGCTTTGGCCGATGCCCGGACCCGTTTCCCGGGCGGGTTGGTGGCGGATTTGCGTTATTTCGAGGATGGACGGGTCCTGCTGCGGCCTTATGCGGCCGAACGTCAGATCTTGAAGGAGGTCATGCCATGGCGAAACCGGATGTGATCGCGGGACTCGACATGGGCAGCGGCCGGGTCACTTGCCTGCTCGGCGCGCCCGAGCCCGAGGCCGGGCGCATGCGCATCCTGGGCGGAGCCAGCGTGGCCTGCCGCGGCATCAACGGCGGCGTGGTGGTCAATATCCAGGAGACCAAATCCGCGGTCAGCCAGGCCGTGGAAGAGGCCGAGGCCGCGGCCGGGGTCACGGTGGGCGGCTTGTTCTTGGGAGTGCGCGGCACCCATCTGCAGTCTTTCAACAACAAAGGCGCTTTCAACATCGCCCGTACCGACCGCGAGATCACGGCCGAGGACGTGCACAGCGTAGTGGCCAATGCCAAGGCTATCCCCTTGTCTTCGGATCGGGAGATACTGCACGTGGTGCCCCAGAGCTTCTCCCTGGACCGGCAGCGCGGCGTGCCCAATCCGGTGGGCATGGAGGGCTCCCTGCTGGAAGTCGACGTGCATATCGTGACCGCTTCCAGCGCGCACCTCAACAACGTCATGAAGGCCGTGGCCCAGGCCGGATTCGAGGTCCAGGAACTGATCTATGGGCTGTTGGCCACGGGCGACCAGCTGGTCACGCCCGAGGAGAAAGAGTTGGGCTCCCTGTTGGTGGATATAGGCGGGCAGTCGGTGTCCTTGGGCGTGTATTCCGAGGGCAGCATCCGCTATTCCAAGGAGATCGGCATCGGATCGGATTTCATCACCCGCGATCTGGCCGTGGGCCTGCGCACTTCCATGGCCACGGCCGAGCGCTTGAAGATCGCGCACGGCATCGCCCAT
>JBAZVY010000289.1:0-3004 GCA_041660645.1 Elusimicrobiota bacterium
GGAGACTCCTATATCCGGGCCGGTAAGATATTCGGCTCCCCATATCCCCCCGATCAGCAAGAATGCGATCAGGAAAGCCGCGGACCTGGACAGCTTGGACAAAGGATCGAAGATGCAATGCGTCAACTCACTCCAAGATTTCATACTAGGCAACCTCCGGGACTCACCAGTCCTTCGGCGTATCCGGCGGCCCGGAGCGCGGCTTCCGGCTGAATCTATGCCAGCACACGCCCACTCCGCACCGTATCAGGATGATGCCGAGCCCGCCCAGCGCCAGGGCCAAGATGAATTCCCAGAGCGGCCCGCTGAAGATCATCGCATCTCGCCAGTACTCCATAAGCCCTCCATCTATAGCAGACGCTCCATCTGCTTGCGCAACTCGCTCTTCGGGCTTACCCCGACGCCGCGATGCACCAAGTTCCCGGCCTTAAAAAACAGCACGGTCGGGATGGCGGATATGCCCAGCGCCGCGGCTGACTCGGGATTCTCGTCCGTATTTATCTTTCCCACTTTGACCCGGCCCTGGAATTCCCCGGCCAGCTCCTCGATCACGGGCCCCAACATGCGGCAAGGTCCGCACCAAGGCGCCCAGAAGTCCACGACCACGGGGACTTCGCTCTCCAAGACTTCCTTCCGGAAGTTCGCATCCGTTATCTCCAGATAGTTCATATCATATTCCTCCTACACTTTGGATGCGAAAAATCCGAAAAGGATTCAAGCTCCTGATATTTTGATTGAATATGGACGGCATATCGGAGGGCTTAAGATGATAGGACGGCACGGCGCGCGGCAGAAAGAGCGTTTCGATCCCAAACAGGCGGCGCGATTGGACGATCCCGCGAGATTCGAATATCTGCCCCCGCGGACATTACTCGGCTTGCTGGCTATCCCGCGCGGCGCCACGGTGCTGGACTTCGGTGCCGGGACCGGCGCCTATGCCCTGAAACTGGCCCGGGCCCGCCCGGATATCACGGTCATCGCTTTCGACGAACAACCCCGGATGCTGAGCCTGCTCAAGAAAAAACTATCCCGCTTTCCCATGCCCAATATCCAACCCCTGCTCGCGGACCGCAAGGGGCTCGCCTCCCTGCGCGGCCGCATGGACCGGATATTGGCGCTCAACGTGCTCCACGAATTGGGGGATGCGGCGTTAAGCCGGATGGGCGGACTGCTGGCTCCGGGCGGGCGCATCCTGTTCGTGGATTGGAACGCCGCGGCCGACCGGCCCGTGGGCCCGCCGCCGGATGAGGTGTATGCGCCGGCGGAGGCCGCGGAGCGGATCGCAGGATTCGGATTAAAAGTCCTGAGCCGACGCCTCCTGCGCTATCATTATGCGCTGGTCGCTCAATGACAGCCGTGCTGGCCGTGGCCCCCGCAAGCGCATGAAGCGTCCGCTTCCTTAAGCTTGCCGGAACCGATAGCCGCCACGGCCGCTTCGACCGTGCCGCCCGCCACGATATAGACCTTGATGCCGGCGGCGTTAAGCCCCCGGATAGCGCCCAGGCCGATGCCGCCCACCGCCACCGCGTCCGGCCGGGCGTTGCCCACGGCCTTGAGCGGATTGCACATCCCGTGCTCATGCACTAGGTTGCCGTTGTCGATGATCTCGCATTCCAGCGTCTTACTGTCGCAGATCGTAAAATACGGAGCGCTGCCGAAATGCCCGTAGACCTTGGCTTTAAGCCCTTCTTTCGTTCCCGTCGGTATGCAGACCTTCATTCATTCCTCCTTAAGATTCGTCCTGGCCGCCGATCCGGCAGACCCCGCCCTCGATCCTCAGGGCTTTGCCCTGGATGATCGCCTCGGCGATCTTGGCGTGGGCCGCGTGTATGATGTTGCCGAAAGTCTGCCGGGACACCTTCATCCGGAGCGCGGCGTCTTCCTGATAGAGCCCCTCCAGGTCCGCCAACCGGATGGCCTCGGCCTCGTCCAGAGCCAGGACCACCTCCGACAACTCGGTCATGGGTATGCCGCGGGGCTTGAAATAAGTAACGCCCGGCTGGCTGGCTATGCAGCGGCGCTTACAGGGTCGGGCCATGCCTAGTTTATAGCATATGCCAATAACGAACGCCAGCCCGACGCCAACACGACCGACTTGCCCACGCTTATGAACAGTACAGCTTCTTCCGTTATCCTTTTCCTCATAATACGTTCACGCGCGCGCGCGCCTCCTTCGGCATGAACGGGATGACGGCCATGCCCGGCAGCGTGGCCAGACACACGATGATGAAGAACGCCCGATAGCCCACGGTCTGTTGGACGTAGCCGCTGATGAATCCGGGAAGCATCATGCCCAAAGCCATGATCCCGGTGGATATCGCGAAGTGCGCGGTCCGGTATGAGCTCTCCGAGGCACGCTGCATAAGATATACCGTGAACGCCGTAAAGCCCACTCCATAACCGAACTGCTCCGCCGCCACTAAAAAGCCGATCGTGCCCACGGCCGGCTGGGCGTAGGCCATATAGACGTAAAAAAGATCCGGGGCGTTGAGCAGCAGCGCCATGGGCCAGATGCATCTTTTAAGCCCATAGCGGGAGATGAGCCACCCCCCCAGTATGCCGCCCACGACCAATGAGACCAGTCCCACCGTGCCGTATACCAACCCCACCTGGGACGTGCTCAAGCCCATCCCTCCGATCGCGCGGGAGTCGAGCAGGAAAGGAGACGAGAGCTTTACCAGCATAGCCTCGCCAAAGCGGTATAGCAGGATGAAGCCCAAGGTCGCGGCGATGCTGTCCTGCCGGAAATAAGCGCAGATGACCGTCCCGAAGGCATGCTTCTCTCCAGCCCCCGGGCGGCCGCCATCTTGCGCGGGATAGGACAGCATGAACTTATGGTAGGCCGCGATGAGCAAAAACAACCCGGAACAGGCCGCCAATATAATAAACCAAGTCCCGGGGATATCCCCGGTGGAGGTCTCCAGCCGCCCAGCCACATAGACGAGCAGCCCCGAGCCGAAGATCATGGCCAGACGGTAAAACGTAGCCCGCAAGCCTACGAAGA
>JBAZVY010000290.1:0-3002 GCA_041660645.1 Elusimicrobiota bacterium
TGCGTTCCGCCATCATGACCGGCATCGTAGGGCTTTTCTTAAGCACCGGGGTGATGGGCGTCAATGCGGCGGTGATCTCGCTTTTCCTGCTCATAGGCGCGCAGTCCTTCTTCCAAGGCCTCTCCGTGATCATGGAGGGCGTAGGCGGAGTGCGCTTGTTGGGCGACCCCAGCGTCACTGATGAAGAGCGCAATAAAGCCAACTCTATCATGACCTTCGTGAGCTCGGCCATGTCCATCACCGCGCCCATCTGCGCGGCTTTGCTGGCCGGTCTCATCCCCGTGGGCAAGAAGATATTCGGCAAGGACGGCATCAGCGGCGCCTTGATATACGGTCTCTATGCCGTGGCCACGGGCTTGACCGGTCTGATCTATTCCACGGTAAAGATATTCAAGGACAAGCCCGCGGCCGCGCAAGTCCAGGCTGGGGCGCAGGCTCCGGCCAAGTTTTCCTGGAAGGGCGCGCTCAAGGAGATCTTCGTTTCTCTCGGGCAGGGGTTTAAGCTGATCGGCAAGGACCGCTTCCTGTCTACCCAGGTGGTGCTGGCTTTGATCGCTTCCTTTTTCTCGGACATCTTGATATTCACCGTGCTGCCCGAGTATGTGGAGAATGTAGCCAGCGCCGGCTTGGGCTCGGTCCTGAACATCCCGGTCCTGGGCTGGTTCGTGAAGACGCTCACCAGCACGGCCATGGGATCGTTCAGCATGCTGGCGGTGGCTTCCTATCTCGGGTTGATGCTGGGCAGTCTGCTCAATGATCCCGTGGGCAGGCTGCTCGGCAAGCTGGGATTCAAGAACGAGGCGTCCAAGACCATACCTTTATATGTTCTGGCCGCGCTGGAGATACCCCTGTTCTGGCTCATGATAGCTACGCCGTCCTTGTGGGCGGTGCTGGGACTTTACGGATTGCAGGCCTTGGTCACGGCTTTCGGCAGCATCGTGATATCCGGCTTGACCCAGAAGCGCCAGGGCACGTATGGGGAGCAGATCGGCAAGGTGCTGGCGGCGCAATCCTTCATCGCCATATGCGCGGGTATCGCGGCTACGGTCCTGTTCGGTTCCGTGTTCCGCAACGTGCCCATAGCGGTCTTGCTCAAGTATGCCGCGATCGCGACCACGGCCCTGGGGTTGATGCGCTTGATCTCGCCTTGGACCTTGTTCTCCAAGTCGGAGAGACAGCGCAATCTGCTGCCCCCCGAATCGGGCAAATGAGCCGATGAATACCAAGACTCGGCCCTGGGTGCGGGCGCTGGCCGGAGTCCTGGCCTATCTCATAGCGGCCCAGCCGGTCTGCGCCGCAATGCAGTACCTGCCGGTCCGGGCCGGCTCCACGCGCGGCGCGCCCGCCGTATCCATACCGGTCTTGCCGGGCTCGGCGGCAAGCTCGCTATCTCTTTCCGGGACCTCGCTAAAGCTGATAGCCGGCTCGGTCCTGCCGGCCGCTCCGGCGCCTTACGTAAATAGATCCATCCGTGCGGCAGTCTTCGGATCTGCGCTGTCGGCGACGGCGGTCCCGGCCCTAAGTCCTCAGGCTCTTTTAGGACCCCGGGTTTCGCTCGCGGTTTCGGCTGCGGCGGCTGCGGTAGAAGGCATAGAGAAGGCGGCTCCGGACCAGGCGCGCGCCGCGACTGAAGAACAGTTCGCGGCGCTCACGGGCGAGCGCCGGGCCGCAGGCGCTGCGGATCCGGCCGGCCCGATATCCGTATCCCAGCTCTCCCCCCGCGGCGCTTACAGTCCCGCCTTGCGGCCGTCCGTTGTCCAGACCGCTGGACCGCAGTCTGAAGTCCCTTCTGTCTATCCGGAGACCGGCAAATCCTCGTTCTTCAAGGTATTCAGCGAACCGGAACGCAATAAAGCCTTCTGGCGTTATTTAAGCGGATACGTGGTCTTCCTTTTCGGGTTCAAGATGTACATGGTCGGACTGCCTTACTACATATCGTCTTTGACCAAGAACAGCTTGCGCGAGCATGGCGATACCCGGTTGAGTAATCCGGACGCGCTCAACGCTTTGATCCGGGAGAACCGCAGTCTGGCGCGTTTCGCGCATTGGGGCGCGCAGTTCTTCAGCTACGCTACCGCGCCGTTGTTCAGCCGCAAGGCCGCGCAGGAAGGTCCGAGGAAATGGCTGGTGCGCTCATATCTGGCCCGGGGCGCGATATTGGCCATGCTGCCCGTGCTGTTCTTCACCTCCGGGCATCTGGCGTTGGGCGGCGTGGCCGCGGGCTTGTGCGGGATCATCGCCCTGCATTCTTTCTTCCAAGGAGTATCCGTGACTTCGGAGAGCGTGGCCGGCAAGCGCATTTTCGGAGACCGTTCCGTGTCCCAGGCAGAACGGACTAAGGCCAATTCCATACTGACTTTCGTGGCCGCGGGCATGTCCATAATCGGTCCCATCCTGGGCGGGCAGGTGGCGGCGGTCAAGGAATTGTTCGGCAAAGCCAATCCGGGCGGCGCGGTCATATACGGAATATATGCCTTGGTCTGCGGTCTGGGCGGATTGATATTCTCCACGGTAGGCTTGATCGGAAATAAGCTCAAGCCCGGCGCCGTGACCGCGGCGTCTTCGGCTGAGGCTGAGGCGGCCGCTCCGCATTCCTTGGGCGGGGTGTTGAAGGACCTGATCGTCTCATTCTGGGACGGCCTGCGCATGGTGCTTAAGAACCGGCTCCTGCGCGTCCTGTTGGCTTTGTCTTTGATCTCCTCATTGTTCTCGGATCCGCTGATATTCAATGTCCTGCCTGAATATGTGGAAGGCCTGGTCAAGGCCAATCCCGGGTCCATCGGCGCGGTCATGAAGGTGCCGGTGTTGGGCTGGTTCCTTAGGTCCCTGACCGGCACGCCCATGGGCAACTTCGCGCTCATGGCCTCGGGCGCGAGCTTGGGCAGCATACTCGCCAGCCTGACCATAAAACCCATGCGCCGGTTTTTCATGAAGCTGGGCTTTAAGACCGAGGAAGCCCTGACCATACCCTTTTATATGATGGCGGCGCTGGAAGCCCCGCT
>JBAZVY010000291.1:0-3000 GCA_041660645.1 Elusimicrobiota bacterium
TGGAGGTAAATGCCGCCGGGACGCGCGAGGATGTTGACAGATTCTTATAATGTGGTATAATAATACCAGAATACCAAATAGGGAGGGGCCATGGTCGGGGTGCTGAACATGTCGGAAGCCGCGGTGCTGGCGCTGCACGTGGTCTGGGTGCTGGCCCGCAAGCCGGGCCAGGCGGTGACCACGAGCCAGGCGGCGGCGGAACTTCGGGTCTCGGCCGCGCATCTTTCCAAGGTCCTGCAGCGGCTGGTCAAGGCGGGCATCGCTCAAGCCGTGCGCGGGCCTAAGGGAGGATATTCTTTGGGCCGGAAACCTTCGGCCATCAGGCTGCGCGACGTGTTCGAGGCCGTGGAGGGCCCGTTGAACCTCAGCCGCTGCCTTATGCCGGAGCCGCGCTGCGGCCGCAAGGCCTGCCTTTTGGGCGGGCTGTTGGGTTCTATCAATAAGCAGGTGGTAAAAGAGCTGGATAAGAAGGTATCTGATCTGTAAAAGGAGAGTGATATGGGCATGTTTTGTTATCAGTGTGAGCAGACTTCGAAGGGGACGGGCTGCACGGTAGCGGGCGTTTGCGGCAAGGATCCGAACACGGCCGCGCTGCAGGACCTGCTGGTCTATGCGGCCAAGGGGATGTCTATGTATGCGCATCGGGCGCGTCAGGCCGGCGCTAAGGATGCGGAGATCGACCGTTTCGTGCTGGAGGCGTTGTTCACTACGGTCACTAATGTGAATTTCGACCCGGAACGGGTGGCTGGGTTCGTGCGCCGAGCCGCGCAGTTGCGGGATAAGGCTAAAAAACTTTATGAAGGAGCCTGCCGTAAGCCGGAGTCCTTGTCCGGGCCCGCGGCTTGGATCCCGGCCGGAGATGCGGCCGGCTTGCTTAAGCAGGCCGGAGAGGTCGGTCTGCTGGGGCGGAAGCAGGCGCATGGCGATGATGTCACCGGGCTAGAGGAGCTGCTCACTTATGGGCTTAAGGGCCTGTGCGCTTATGCGGACCATGCCTTGATCCTGGGACAAGAGGATGATTCGGTATACGGCTTTCTGCATGAAGCCCTGGATTATCTGACCCGTCAGGATAAGACCGCCGGAGACTTGTTGGCTTGGAATTTGCGCTGTGGAGAGGTCAATCTCCGGGTCATGGAGATGCTGGATACGGCCAATACCGGGGCTTACGGGCATCCCGTGCCCACGCCGGTGCGCGTGGAGCCGGTGAAGGGCAAGGCCATATTGGTGTCCGGACATGACCTTAAGGACCTGGAAATACTGCTGAAGCAGACCGAGGGCAAGGGTATCAATATCTATACCCATGGAGAGATGCTCCCGGCCCATGGTTATCCCGGGCTTAATAAATATAAGCACCTGGTGGGCAATTACGGCGGAGCCTGGCAGGATCAGAAAAAAGAGTTCGCGGCTTTCCCCGGAGCGGTGCTCATGACCACGAACTGCATCCAAAAGCCGGAGGAGAGCTATAAGGGCAGGATATTCACCTGCGGCCTGGTGGCGTTCCCAGGGGTGGCCCATATATCCGACCGGGACTTCTCTGCGGTCATCGCCGCGGCCCAGAAGGCTCCGGGCTTCACCGCGGATGGTCCGGATAAGACCATTTTGGTCGGATTCGGACATCATACGGTCTTGGGCGTGGCGCCTAAGGTCATCGAGGCGGTCAAGGGCGGCCAGATCCGGCACTTCTACCTTATCGGCGGCTGCGACGGGGCCAAGAGCGGGCGCAATTACTACACGGACTTTGCCAAGGCCGTGCCTAAGGATTGCGTCATACTGACCTTGGCTTGCGGCAAGTATCGGTTCAATAAGCTCGACTTCGGAGATATCGGCGGCATCCCGCGCTTGTTGGATTGCGGGCAGTGCAACGACGCTTATTCCGCGATCAAGATCGCGGTAGGGTTGGCCGGGGCTTTTAAGTGCGGGGTTAATGACCTGCCCTTGTCCATGATCCTGTCTTGGTATGAGCAGAAAGCGGTCTGCATACTGCTGACCCTCCTGCATCTGGGCATCCGCAACATCCGCTTGGGACCGAGCTTGCCGGCTTTCGTCACGCCCAGCGTCCTCAAGGTGTTGGTGGATAAATTCAACATCATGCCCGTGACCACGGTGGAGAAAGACCTGGAAGCCACCCTGGCCAAGTCCGCGGTCTGATACCTGCTCGCATCTCCCCGCCGGCATCTGCCGGCGGGGAGCCGGGAGCCTGCCATGAAAAGGAATATAGTCATAATCGATGAGTCCAAATGCGACGGCTGCGGCCTGTGCGCCCAGGCTTGCGCGGAAGGCGCTATCCGCATCGTGGCCGGCAAGGCCAAACTGGTCAGCGAGACTTATTGCGACGGTCTGGGCGCCTGTCTGGGCGAATGCCCGCGGGGGGCTATGACCGTGGAAGCGCGCGAGGCCGCGGCCTTCGATCCCGCGGCGGTGCAAGAGCATCTTGAGAAAGCGCGCGGGGGCGCGGCTCCAGCGTCTGTCCATGGGGGACATGGCCAGGCTTGCCCTTCCGCCCGGATGATGGATTTCAAGGCCGCCGCGGCCCCGTCCGATCCTATGGCGGCCGGACCTTCGGCTTTGACGCATTGGCCCATACAGCTCCAGCTGATAGCTCCTGCGGCGCCGTATTTTAAGAATGCGGATCTGCTTTTGTCCGCGGATTGCGCGGCTTACGCATTGGGCGGATTTCACGCCGGATATCTCCAGGGCCGGCGTCTGGCCATAGCCTGCCCGAAATTGGATTCAGAACAGGATGTGTATTTGGAGAAGCTCAAGTCTCTGATAGAAGATGCTAGAATCAACACCCTGACCGTGATTATCATGCAGGTGCCTTGCTGTTCCGGGCTTTTCGCCTTGGCCCAGCGGGCCTGCGCTGCGGCCAGCCGCAAGGTGCCGCTCAAGCGGGTCGTGGTGGGATTACGAGGCGAGATATTATCAGAGGAGTGGGTGTAGCTGGAATCATATCTGGATCGATGCGCCGGTTGGCGTCGGTCCGCCTGTTCGGGGTGTTGG
>JBAZVY010000292.1:0-2918 GCA_041660645.1 Elusimicrobiota bacterium
GGTGTACATGGTCTCTTCCTTGGTCAGCTACCTTAAGAGCGAGACCGAGCGGCGGCAGGTGCGCAACGCCTTCACCCGGTACATGCACCCCAAGCTCGTGGAAGAGCTGGCCAAGCACCCGGAGAAGCTGCGCCTGGGCGGCGAGACCCGGCCTATGACCATCTTGTTCTGCGATATCCGGGGGTTTACCACCATATCCGAGCAGTTCGACGCGCACGGCCTGACCCAGATGATCAATAAGTTCCTAACGCCCATGACCGGCATCATCATGGACAACCGCGGCTATATAGACAAGTACATCGGCGACTGCATCATGGCTTTCTGGAACGCGCCCTTGGATGATCGGGACCACGCGGTCAACGCCTGCGTCTCGGCCTTGAGCATGCACCAGCGTTTGGCGGAATTGGGCGAGGTCTGGGAAGCCGAGGCCAAGGCCGAGGGGCGTAAGTACGTGCCCATCCATATCGGCATCGGGCTCAATACCGGCGACTGCTGCGTGGGCAACATGGGCGCGGATCAGCGTTTTAATTATTCCGTGCTGGGCGATGATGTGAACCTGGCGTCCCGCTTGGAAGGCCAGTCCAAGCCTTACGGCGTGGGCACGGTGATCGGCCCGCGCACGCGGGAGTTGACCCCGGAATTCGCGGCCTTGGAACTCGATCTCATCCGGGTCAAGGGCAAGACCCGGCCGGTGCGGATATTCACTTTGTTGGGCGACCCGGAGATGGCCGAGTCCGTTGAGTTCAAGTCCCACGCGGGCCGGCATGAGCGTTTGTTGGCCGCTTACCGGAGCCAGAAGTGGGACGAGGCGGAGTCTTTGCTGGCGCAGTGCCGCCAGGCCGATCTGCATTTAGGCAAGCTTTATGACCTCTACGCGGAGCGCATCTCCGCCTTCCGCCAGAACCCGCCCGGCGCGGACTGGGACGGCACTTACACAGCTACGTCCAAGTGAGCCTCCGTCTGAGCTATTGACCCGCACGGGCGTTTTGGCATAGAATATATGCATTGGGCCTATAGCTCAGCTGGGAGAGCGCTTGCATGGCATGCAAGAGGTCGTCAGTTCGATCCTGACTAGGTCCACCAATCTAACCCCGCGCATGGCGCGGGGTTTTTTGTTGGCGGCGCGGGGCTCGTGTAAGGCGTAATTTGAATACCTTGTAAATATGACTGCTGTGGTGTAAAATACAAGATATGATTATAAGGCGAGAAGATGCCGCTGCCTTGCGGTCCTATATGCGGACCTTCCCGGTAATCCTCGTGGTCGGCCCACGACAGTCGGGTAAGACCACCTTGGTGCAAAGCGAGTTACCGGCCTGGAAGTATCTGGATTTAGAAAAGGCCACTGATTTTGACCTCCTTACTTCCGACCCCGAGGGGTTCCTGTCCGCCAATCCCGGCAAACTGATCATCGATGAGGCTCAACGTTGCCCCGAACTGTTTTCAATACTGCGCGGAGTCGTAGACCGGAGGCGGCGTCCTGGGACATTCGTCCTGACCGGTTCGGCCATGCCCGCGCTCATGAAGCAGGCTGGCGAGACCTTGGCCGGACGAATCGGCGTATTAGAACTGACCCCTTTCGGCATCTCGGAACTGACCCTAAAGCCGCGGTGGCTGATACAGCGCTGGTTCTGGGGCGGGTTGCCGCCGCTTTATACCCTTAACAGCGCACGGCAGAAGGTGGCCTGGATCGAGCAATATGTCCGGACCTTTTTGGAGCGGGACATCCCGGCCTTGGGCATTCGCGTGCATCCGGTGCGCTTGCGCAAGCTTTGGGCTATGCTCGCCCATGTCCACGGCGGCTTGCTCAACCTTTCAGATCTGGCGCGGTCATTGGACCTCACCGTGGCGTCGGTCTCCCATTATCTCGACATCTTGGAAGGCGCATTCATGATCCGCCGCCTGCCGCCCTTTCATGCGAATATCTCTAAGCGCTTGGTCAAAAGTCCCAAGCTTTATATACGCGACAGCGGGCTTCTTCATTATCTGGCGGGATTGCGGCAGCCGCAGGATCTTGAGACTTGGCCTGGGCGGGGACAGTCCTGGGAGGGATTCGTCATCGAGGAACTCATCCGGCGCGCGAAATTGCGCTGGCCATCTCCTAGCTTCTATTTTTGGAGGACGCAGGCCGGTGCGGAGGCCGATCTGCTCATCGAGAACGGCCGTACGCGCGTGGCGGTCGAGATAAAGTCCGGATCGTCGCTGCCCGCCAAGAGTCTGCTGGGGATACGCCAGTGCATGAAGGACCTGGGCCTGCGGTCTGGTTTCGTCATATACCGTGGAGATCGGGCATTGCGCCTAGCGCCAGGACTTTCGGCCATCCCGTGGTCGCAATTGGAGAGGGGGGGCTTTCCTGGTTAGCCAGTTGCGTAAGTCGTCTGGTAAGGTCCACCAATCTGACCCCGCGCCTGGCGCGGGGTTTTTTGTTTTGGGTATACTCTAGCCATGAAACCTGATCCCGCTCTGATATCCCGGGCCGTGCGCTTGTCCTGGTTCACGGTCGGCTACAACATCATCGAGGGATTGGTGTCGGTGGGTTTCGGGGTCAAGGACGATTCCATCGCCCTGGCCGGCTTCGGCGCGGACAGCTTCATCGAGGTGGCCTCGGCCCTGGTCGTGCTCTGGCGTTTCCGGGGAGAGTCCGGCCTGTCGGTCCCGCTGGCTTTGGCCGGTGAGCGCAAGGCTACGAGCATCATAGGATGGCTTTTCATGTCGCTCAGCGCGGGCACGGCCGCGGCCTCGGCGCTCAAGTTATGGCAGCATGCCGGTCCGGACACTACTATCCCGGGCGTGGTCATCTCCTTGGCGAGCTTGAGCTTCATGTTCTACCTGTGGACGGCCAAGAGGGCCGTGGCCCGGGCGCTCGACAGTTCTACCGTGGCTAAGGACGCGGACTGCTCTTTGGCCTGCATCAAGCTTTC
>JBAZVY010000293.1:0-2875 GCA_041660645.1 Elusimicrobiota bacterium
TATCCCGCCGATCTTTATACGCGACGGAACCGGGCAAGAACAAATACCACAAAGTCCGGGACGATTGGCAGTCGGCCTGTCGCTGACCCGACCAGGTTCCCTTTCAACTGCCGCCGAACTTGAGCGTCGCCCCGCCGTAGAACGCCCGCGGCGCCATGACGGCATCGTTGAACTCCCGGTGTTTAGGGATGAGCAGGTTCTGTCCGTTGAAGAAGAATTCCAGTTCCGGCCGGGGGCTATAGGCTAGCCCCGCATCCAGCCGCCAATAAGCCGGTTGATCTTGGTATATCCCGGTCACCGTGGATTTGGTCAGATACCCGTCCTTGTACCCGGCGTTGACCGCCGCCGACCAACCCGGCCCCAGCCGCGCCCTACCCCCGAGATTGAACTTATTGACCGGCGTGCTGGCCGTGCATTCCCGATTGCCGACTATGTCGGTTATGACCTCCCGGGTATAGTTGGCGTAGAGATTGGCGCCCTTGGCCAGGTCATAGCGCAGCTTCAACTCCGCGCCCCGGGCTATGGCGCGATCGCTGTTGTCGCTCTTTATTTGCACGGCCGGACCCACTATAGTGTTCTTGACTACGGTCCGATCCTTTATGACCATGTAATAAAGATCCGCCTCGGTGGCCAATCTGCGGTTGAACCATTCTCCGATATAAGCCAGATCGTAAGAACTGAGCCGGTCCGGTATCATATCCGGATTGGACACCAAGCGGGTCGTAGGACTGAGCTGGTCATCGCCGTATTTTTTCACCGGGCTGGGTATGGTGCTGGCTTGCGAATAAGAGGCGCGGAAGGTATGCCCCGTCCAGGGATTGGCGATGCCCGTGGCTTGAAAAGCCGGGCTCCAGCCTCCGGTGTCGGAATGCTCGGCGGATACGCCCCCCACCACGGTCAGTTCATCCGTGAGTTTGAAGGTATCGTGCAAGAATCCCTGGGCCACCCGATTCTGCTGGAACGGACTGTTCCCGAATATCTGATCCGAATACATCCCGGCATAGCGATAGCTCACGCCCAGCGCCGCCTGCATGCGCCCGCTCCACCAGCCCATATGCTGAACCGCCTCGCTATCCCATTGATAGAAGTGCGTATCCAACGAGGTGGGATAGACCGGGTACACGCGCAGATAGCTGTCGCTCTGGGACACGCGCACCTCGAGCTGATCTTCTCCGGACCAATCGTGCGTCAACTTGGCCGTATTGAAATAAGTCCGATAACGATGCTGCGGGTCCTGGGCGGCAGGCACCCCGCTGGCGTTGAGCGCCACTCCGGAAAGGATCTCCGCCTTGGTATCCGGACGGATCTGCCAATAGCCGCGGAAATTGGTCTTGTTCGATACGGCGAAATCATTGGCCGTGCCCCCGGCCTGCTTGGGGAATCCGCCATTGGCGCTGTAGGTATGGCTCAGCCGGAACCCGTAGCCCTCCCGGGACGATTCCGTTGCCACCTCGGTTATATGGGTATTCATGCTGCCCACGGTCTGCCGCACGGTAGCGGAGCGTTTATCGCTCGGCGTCCGGGTGATTATATTTATCACGCCTAAAGCGGAATTGGACCCGTAGAGCACGGCATTGGGACCGCGCACGATCTCGATGCGCTCTATGTCCTGAATCTGGACCGGGATGTTCTCCCAACCCACCCCGCCCTGGATGGGATCGTACACGCTGCGGCCGTCTACCAGCACCTGCAGTTCGGATACGAAATCCCGGGAAAAACCGCGCACGGACACGATGCTGCGCCGGCCGCTCTGCGCATTGCGCGACTCGAAAGCGTCTATGCCCGCCCGGAAACGCAGCAGATCCCAGAGGTTTATGGCGCCCGAAGCTTTTATCTCGGCAGCGCTGATGACCTCCACCGCGACCGGAGCCTCGCGCACGCTCTGTATCCGCCGGGAGGCCGTGATCACTTTGGCCTCTTCCGCGAAAAAGGAAAAGGCGTCATCCGCCTGGGGCCAAGCCCGGCCGGCCAACATAGGCAACGCCAGCCCCGCCGCCGCCAAACACAATGCGCTGCGCATATAGCCCGGTCCGGCTAGGATTTTCGGGACGGCGTCTCCGGCGCGCCGGTCGATATAGGCCCGAAGCGCGCCTCGTATTTGCGCAGATTGTCGGCCAAAGCCGCGAGCAGCCGCTTGGTGTGGACCGGACTGGAAACCACCCGGGAGCGAAGCTTGGCCTTGGGCTGGTTCGGCTGCAAGAACAGGAAGTCGATCACGAACTCGGTCTCGGTGTGCATGACGCCGGCTAGGTTGGCATATACGCCTTGCGCCATGGCCTCGTCCATGTCCACCTGCAATTGTACGGCGGGTTCCGGCTGGTTCTTGGGTTCGGACATGGTACGGACCTCCGTGGTCTTGCCCCACTTCGTATACTGATGCTTGCCGCTAGAGAACTTCTTAGGCTCCATGCCTAGATCTCAAGGCTGCTTGTTCACCGGCGGCGGGCACCACACCGCCACCGATTCCTTGATGAGCCCGGCGTCGGAGTTGGCCCCCTCGTTGAGGTGCAGGATGCGGACCTTGGTGATATCCAGGCCGGAAGGCAGGTTCGGGTCGTAAGGGATGAAGGCGCTGCCCGGCAGGGTCTTAGTCTCGCCCGGAGCCAAGGACTCCACGGTCCAAGTCTGGGGCGGGGCGAGCTGAGCGCCCAAAGCCCCGCTGGCCTCCAAAACCCTATGCACGGCCTCGATGCGCACCTTGAAGCTCTTGTTGCCTTTGGCCGCGGTATTAGTCAGCGCGATCAGGAAGTTCATGCTGGTGCCCACGAAATAAAGCGGGAAAGTGCCCCAATATTGGGAGGGATAGACCTTGGGCTCACTGTTAAAAACCGAACCGTTCATGCTATACCGCGTGCCGGAAGCATCCGTGACCGTC
>JBAZVY010000294.1:0-2830 GCA_041660645.1 Elusimicrobiota bacterium
GCACGGTGGCGACCCCCATGACCTGGCGCAGTCTGGGGCTGCCGTATCTGCTGCGCAACGCGTGGATCACGTTTGCGGCCGGCGCGCGTTTGACGTTATCGCCGGGAACCGTGGTAAAACTTGGGAACAGCAATGTCACCTTGCAAGGCGGATTAAATGCCGCGGGCACGCCTGATCGTCCAGTCATCTTCACTTCGCTCAACGACGATTCTGTGGGTGGTCCGGTCTCGGGGAGTTCCGGCAGCCCAGCTCCGGGAAATTGGGGCAGCATAATATTGGACGCTTCCAGCGCGACCCTGGCCAATGTGAAATTGCGCTACGGCGGCAGTACCTATGGCGCCATACTCTACGTCTATAATGGAGGAGGCATATCCTTTATAGGCGGAGAATTGGATCATTCGGCCAACAGCGGCATTTACGTGGACTACAACAGTTCATTCAACCTAGCGAACATATCGGTCTCGAACAACAATACCGGCATCGCGTCCGACTCCAGCCTGCCGGATGTGATCTACAATTGCTCGATTACCAGCAACACGAACGCGGGCTTATACCACAGCGCTGCACAGCCCGTGCAGGCCAATTACAACTGGTGGGGTTCGACTACCGGCCCCACTAATGCCGCCAATCCCGGAGGCACGGGCGACGTGGTCTCCGGCAACGTGGACTTCCTGCCCTTCTTGCAGCAGCCGCCCACCCTGGCGCCGCCGACGGCATTGCCGTTGGTCTTGCTAGACCCTTCACCCACTCAGTCCAAGTCCGTCCGATTCCAGCTCAGTTTCAGCCAACCCCTGGACACAAGCGTGCAGCCCGTAGTGACGTACGGCCAAAACGCTCCGGACGGCGCATATTCCATCCGCATCGCCGAGGCCAAGGACTTAAGCCATCAATCCATGCTCGTCAGCACCCAACCCTTCTACACCGTGGACAACACCGCGCCCCAACTCGCTCTTTCCGGACCGGCTGCCGGCGCCACGTTGTCCCGGCCCCTGACGATCGAGGCTTCAGCCAGCGACGCCAACGGCATAGCCCGAGTCGTCTTCCAGTTAGACGGCGTAGCGCAAGCGACCATGACCGCAGCGCCCTATTCATTCTTTTGGGACACCCGCGCGTTCCCGGACGGCCAGCATGTCCTGGCTGTGCAGGCCGAGGACGGCGCAGGAAATCGCACATCCCTGTCCCGTTCCGTGGTGATAAGTTATGCTCCGCCTTCCGCGCCGGACATAACCTATCCGTATTCCGGGTTCGCCACCAACCTGCCCGCGATCAATGTCACGGGCACGGCCGAGCCCGGCACCACGGTCCAGCTCATGGTCAACGGTTTGGACCTGGCCACGGCCGCGGTCGTCAACGGATTCTGGCAGGTATGGTCCGCAACGCTTCCCGGCGAGGGCCCGATCACCTTGACCGCCGTGGCCTTTGAAAGTCGAGGCTTCAGCGGGCCATCCGCTCCGGTAATGGGCGTGTACTCGGGCACGGCGCCTAACGCGCCCATACTGCCCCAGGCTGCGGTGCAGGCAGGCGGCGCAGTCAAGCTCTCCTGGTCTAGCGGCGGGGGCAAGACCTCGGCCTATTACCGCGTATACCGCTCGCTCAACGACCAAGACCTTGTTCCGGACGAGCCTGCGCCCGCTGATCTGCTTATAGCGGGCAATGTAACCGCCGCGGAATACACGGACTGGCCCGGAGCCGACGACTTGTATTTCTACGCCATGACATCGGTGGACGGCGCGGGCAATGAAAGCCTGCTCTCGGATGTGGTCTATGCCCTCACCGACCGCACCCCGCCTTCCGCGGCCGTAGCCCTGACCGCGGGCTCCGTGCTCGGCCCCGGTGCTTATCCCCTGGCCCTGACGGTCAGCGAGGCGCTGGCCCAGCCGCCCTTGCTTACCTTTGCCCCGAACCACGCCTCTCCCGCGCCCGTAAACCTCGAAGCCATGACCGCCAGGCTCTGGCGCGGCACGCTCACCGTTACTTCGGACATGCTGCCGGGCCCGGCTGCGTTCGCCTTCGAGGGCCGGGATCTGGCCGGCAACGTGGGCAGCGTCTCTACTGCGCCCGTCATATCCTTGGATACCCGCGGCCCCATCGGCGGCATGCTCCTGTCTAAGCCTTCGCCCCTAGGGCCAGGCGCTTTGGGCATGAGCCTGTCGCTGGATAAGCCGGCCGCGGCCGCGCCCGCTTTGCGCATCATCCTGGCTAACGGACAGGCCCTGGACCTGACCGTTGCCCAGGCCGGCTCGGATCGCCGCAACTGGACCAGTTCCATGGCCATAACCGCTTCCCTGGCCCAGGGCCAAGCCGCCATCTCTTATTCGGCCGTTGACGACTTAGGCAATGTCGGCACTTTGCTGGGCGGCGCGACCTATTTCATCGTGGACACCGTGCCTCCGGGCGAGCCGGTCGCGGTCCGGGCCAATGAAGGCCCGGGCGGCACCGTGGTCCTGAGTTGGAGCGCGCCCTGGGGTGAAGCCCCTGCTTCCTACCGCGTGTTTTGCGACGGCGCGGCTATCGCCTCGGCCTGGCCCAGGCCGGATCTCACCGGCACGTATACGGACACGCCCTCCGAAGGCCTGCACCAATACGCGGTCAGCGCCCTGGACGCTGCCGGCAATGAAGGCCCAGCCTCGGACCCGCCGGCCACGGCTGATGCTACGCCGCCGGCCGCGCCTAGCGGCTTGAGCGCATCCCTGGATGCATACGGCCAGATCGTGCTGATCTGGACCGCCGGCGACGCCCATACCGCGGGCTATCGGCTATATCGCTCCACCCAGCCCATAAACACGCTGTCCGGGCTCCCTTACCGGCAAGCGGTCTCTCCGTTCCCCGA
>JBAZVY010000295.1:0-2809 GCA_041660645.1 Elusimicrobiota bacterium
ACCTAGGCGCCAACCCTGATCCGGTGCTTGGAAAATGGCGTTCCGCCTTGACCAAGGGGGTCGAACGCCAAGAAGCCGCCATCCGTGATATGTGGAGCCAGCCCGGACCGGCCCGCCCCCTGTTGCCCGCAATCCGGCTACTGCTGGGGCTGCACCCAGGTCCCAACGAGACCGCGTTCCAACGCCTGCTGGAACATTGGTCCGACCGGGAATCATTGGCGATATTGGATGAGACCTTCCCCAAGATGACCCTTTTTCGCAGCCTGACCCTAGCCCTGCTTCCGGATGCGGCCCAGGAAAGATTAAGACTGGCCCAGCCGGACCTGAGTCCATATGCCCAAAATCCAGATATCCTAGCCCAGCTCCAGGACTGGAGTTCGGGATTGCAGGACGGCAAGCCCCGCCGTCTTCGGGCGCTCGCAGAAATGGCTCAGGACCGCAGCGGCCGAGATGTCCTGTTCATCCCCATGCTCGACATACTCTTCCAAGAAGACACGGACTGGGACGTAAGCCGCGAAGTCCTAAGCGCCTTGGCCGAAAGCGCCCGCACCCATCCCGCTGCCCGCGAGATCATAGAGCAAGCCGCGGTCGACCCCGGCCTGCCGGACTCGCTGCGCCAAAAGGCAGCCGGGATCCTGGCCCGACTAACCTCCCGCGCCGACTCCGCCGCGGAACTGCAGCGCCTGCGCCACCGCATCGCTTCCGGCTCCGAGCGCCAGGCCGAAGAGTGGCTGCTCCGAGCCCAAACCGAACTCGCGGCCCCCGCCCTCTCCCTGACGGAAAGACTCCGGCAAGAAGCCATCCGGGAAAGCCGCGACGAGCTGCAAGCCGCGCTCGACTCCCACGACCCGGACGCCATAGCCTTGACCTTAAGTCGTTTACAGGCCCAACTCGACGGCGCGCAAGGCGCGCTGGCCCCGGGCTCCAACGCCCTGCCGATCGGAGACCGATTGGCCTCCATCGCCCGGCAAGCCAAATCCATAATATTCGAGATACATTGGTTATCCCTGAGCGTTCCTCTATTGACCGTTGCCAGCATCGGCATGTTTTCACTCTTATCCCTGCTCGCCGGCATGTCCGGCACACTGCCGGCAATAGTCACGGTGGGACTTATAGCCGCCACGGCCATCACCATGATATTAGGCGCGGCCTTGAGCGCAATGGGCGGCGCCCCCTGGGCCAGCACTTTGTCCACCCTGTCCCGGATCGGCCTGCGCCTGCTCTCGCACCTGGCTATATTCTCGACCCTGGCCTCCCTATATCTGTTTTTCGATCATTCCACCTCTCGCTGGGCCGCGTTCGTATTCTTGAACCTATTCAGCATGCTGGCGTCCGCGCCCTGGCTGAATGCTATTTGGATAGGGCATTTCAAACTGCTCCATCCCACAGTCAACGCCCGGATCCGGAACCTGCGCTGGAAGCTGCCGCTGGAGATCCGGCCGTGGGCGGACGCATTATCCAGCACCGGACGCGACCGTAGCAGCGCCATAGCCGAGATGCTCCGAGATCCCCAACGATCCCGTCCGCTGCTGCCCGCGGTCATAGAACTCCTGGACGCCTACGATGCGGTCACGACTTATGATGCGGTAAAACTGCTGGCTGCCTGGGCGGATCCGGAGTCCGTACTCGCATTGGAATCCTTGATCCTCCGCTCTCATCCGCAAGCCCAGCATGCCGCCGATGCATTAACCGCTATATATGCCGCTATCCAGGAACAAGAGCGACAAACTCGAAAAACTAAAGATATCGCTGCCGCAGCCCAAAAACTGTCACAATTGGCCTCGCTCCTAGCCCAAGCCCAAGCCGTGCTGGATCAGGTCCCGCAATCCTTGAGCGAACGGCTCCGCCATGAAGCCCTCCGGGACAGCCGGGACGAGTTCCTGGCCGCGCGCGATTCCCACGACCCGAATGCCATAGCCTTAGCCCTGAGCCGCCTGCAAGCCCATCTGAGCAACCACCATTCGGAGAACAACCTCAAACCATGAGCCTACGCCAAAGACTGATCGAGATCCGGGACGGATTCGAGCGCCCATTCTGGGTCGCCAACATCAGCGAGATATTCGAACGCCTATCCTACTACGGCGCTTTCGCCTCCCTGGCCAATTACCTGCATGAGAAGCTCAACTTCCCCACGGACCAGACCGGCATGCTGGCCGGGCTGTTCGGAGGCATGGTCTGGTTCATGGCCATATTCGGAGGCGCGGCCGCGGACCGCTTGGGCTATCGCCGAGCCTTAGCCCTCGCCTACTTCATGCTCAGCCTGGCCTATTTCCTGCTGGGCTCCATAGGCTCTCCCTGGCTGGCCCCGATCCGGGATGCGGTCCCCTCATTCTTGTTCGTGGGCTGCATACTGGTACTGCCGGCCCTGGGCATATCCCTGGTCAAGCCCTGCGTGGTGGGGACCACGGCCCGCGCCTCCAAGGAGAACGTACGCTCCATCGGCTATTCCATCTACTACACCATGGTCAACATCGGCGGAGCCGCCGGACCCTATCTGGCCTCCTGGGCCCACCGGCATCTCGGAGTCGAGAACGTATTCCGCCTGGCGGCCCTGAGCGTATTGGCCATGTTCTTCGCCGTGCTCTTGTTCTTCCGCGAGCCCAAGCCCGCGCACGAAGGCCAGGCGCCCAGCCTGAAGCAGACCTGCCGCAATTTTCTGACCGTACTCTCCAACCCCAAGTTCATGCTCTTCCTGGTGATATTCAGCGGCTATTGGGTGGTGTTCTGGCAGCAATACATCACCCTGCCCGGCTACATCCACAGCGTGATAAAAGCCGACGCGGACGTGGAGCTGATCCTCATGACCGAC
>JBAZVY010000296.1:0-2795 GCA_041660645.1 Elusimicrobiota bacterium
GCACGCTCACCGTGGAGGATCCGTCTTTGGACGCGGGCAACACGTACTACTTCCGGGTGGCCAGCCTGAACTGGGCCGGCCAACCCAACTATCGCGTTTTGGGCTCCACTTTGACCGTGTTCCGGACCTCTCCGCCCCAGACGCTGGCGTCTACTTATACGGCCGTGAGCACGTACAGCATCACCGCGCAATGGGACCCGGACGACGGCAATCCGGCGGGCACCATATATAATCTCCAGGCTTCCACGGCCTCGAACTTCACTGGGCAGCTGTATAGTTCCAGCACCCAGAACAGTTCTTTCCAGCTTTACACCCTGGGCGTGAACGCAACATACTATTTCCGGGTCAACGCCTCGAGTAAGAGCTCGGTGAGCGCGTATACGAACCTGGGGGCCACCTGCACCCTGGCCGCGCTGCCGGGCTCGGCGGTGAGCACGTTCTCCGCGGTCTATGCCACATCCATGAGCGTGTCTTGGGTATTGAACGGCAATCTAGTCGACCGCACCACCTATACGGTCGTGCTCACGACCGGTGATTACTATCCCAATACTTTCACGGGCAATGCGGTCCTGGCCAGCACGCGTCCGGCCGGGACCCAGTTGGCGGCCACGCTGGCGGCGTTGAGCCCGCTGACCACTTATCATCTGTTCATACGCTCCCTCAACCCCTGCGGCGCGAGCGGCGGATTTTCGGCTTTGGGTTCGACCGTGACGCGGGCGCAGCCGCCGCAGGCCGCGAGCGCGCCTTTCCCCTGGGTCCAGCGCAGTTCCATGACCGTGGCTTGGGGCAGCAACGGCAATCCTATGGGCGTGACCACATATACCGTAGTCTTGTCCACGGGAGTCTCCTATCCGAATTCTAACGATGGCAACGTCAGTTTGAGCACGGCGCCGGAGGGAGCCTATCCCAGCGCCACATTGGAGGGCTTGGCGCATAACGCCACTTACTATCTGTACGTGGCGGCCCGGCACGACTACGGCGCATATACCAGTTATATCGTCATGGGCGCGACTAGCACCTTGGCCTCCGCTCCGGACCATTCTCCGGATGCCGAAGACTATACGGCCTTCGTGTCCGGGGGCTTTACTCTGAATTGGAGTTCCGGCACTACCCTCGACGGGTTCAACGCGCCCACTACGTATTATGCCCAGGTGTCATTGAATGCCGGGTTTGCGACCGTGGCCAGATCCTCGGCCACCCGGAATCTGCACGCGGATTTCTCTGGGTTGAGCGTCAATACCACTTATTACGCGCGGGTCGCGGCTTACAGCAACTATATCGGCACCTGGACCGCGTTCTCGTATTATGGCTCCACCGCGACTTTGGCGGCCGCGCCCTTGGCCGCGGCCAAGAGTTTCTCCGGAGTATGGCGTAGCTCCATGTCCGTGGCTTGGTCCGCCAACGGCAATCCGGTCAATGTGACCACTTATACGGTGGCGCTTTCCCCGCAAACGCCGTATTCCGATTACACTCCGGGCAACGTGTATCTGGCCACGGCTCCGGCCGGGGCGGCCCTATCGGCGACTTTGTCAGATACGCCCTTGGACCCGAACACGACCTATTATCTGTCCGTGCAGGCCCTCAATCACAATGGCGTGGGTTCGGCATTCACGGCTTTGGCTGCTACCGCCACCTGGGCCGATCCTCCCGGCAGTCCCGCGGTCAGCGCCGTGTATTTGAGCAGCATCGCGGTATCTTTCCTGGCCTCGGCTTCGGCCGGCTATGAACTGCGGGCGTCTTCCACGGCCTTCAGCGCCTTAGCCCCCGGCGGGGTGGTCTATTTCTCATCCACCAGCGACAGCGCGGCTACCGGATTGAGCGTGGCCGGGCCTTCGGCATTGGATGCCAATACTACCTTCTATCTGCGATTGTCCGCGTATAATTGGAATTCCGTGCGCGCCGGAATCGAGGTCAGTTCCGCCGCCACCTTGGCCCAGCGCATCTCCGACGGCAGCCAGAAGTTCGCGGCGCACGGTTCCACCAGCATAACGGTGAATTGGAAGCCGCGGCCCAGCAGTCCGCTCAATGCCACTTGCGAAGGCTACGTGTTGGAAGCGGCCACGGCTCCGGCCGCGGGCAATTCCGATTTTACCGGGGACATCATATCCTCGGTCTCCTATGGAGTGAGTCTGAGCACGCTGACCATCAACGAGCTCATGCCCGGCACCAGCTATACCTTCCGCGTGGGCACGTTGAATCACAACAGCGCGGCTAACTATACGATCGTGGGCACCACCAAGACCGCCATCTTCCCGATGCGATGGACCGGCGGCGGGGGCAATACCAACTGGTATAACGCGGCCAATTGGAGTCCGAAAGGCATACCCGGGCCGGGCAGCCCCGTGACCATCGCTCCGGCCGCCAACATCAGCGTGGTGGTCAATGCCAGTTCTCCGTCCATCAGTTTCTCCAGCCTGACCTTGGGCAGCCCGGCCGGCGCTTACAGCGTGAACTTGTGGCTGGCCACCAACGTATTCAACGGCGGCAGCATCCTGATAAACGATCAGGCGGGTCTGACTCAAGCCTCCACCCAGCATCTGTATCTGAAGGACGACTTCACCATGATGCCGGGCTCCTCCTTGACCCATGTCAACAACAGCACCGGGCCGCATGTTTCCGAGGTGGATTTCGAGATGGGCGGCATATTCGAACTCAAGGCCGGAGCGGTCATATCCGTGATCGGCCGGGGGTTCGCGGGCGGGATCACGCGGGTCACCGGCGGCGGTCCGGCCGGAGGCAAGGGCGTGACCACGGCCAGCATGGGCGGCGGCGGCGGCGGCCATGGCGGCGCGGGC
>JBAZVY010000297.1:0-2790 GCA_041660645.1 Elusimicrobiota bacterium
TCACCGTGTCTTACAATAACGTGCCGGTGGGCAGCCGCATGCGCCTGAGCGTGGACGGCCCGTCCGACATCGGGGTGGGCAGTCTGGCCGTAGACGGCAGCGGCGCGCCTTGGCAGTCCATCGAGGCGCGCACCCAGTTCGATTTCTGGGCCAATCCCTATGCCAATCCCGCGTACCAGTACTACGCCGCGCCTTCCACCGTGCCGATGCCCTCCGGCGGCTACTACGCCGGGCTTTATGCCACCAGCGGCCAGATCCTGCGCGTGGAGTCCTCGGGCACTTGGTCTTATGACGGCGGGGCCGGGCACGGACCGGGCGGATCCGGGCTGGCGGGCGGGCTCATAGCCGGCAATAACCGCGGCGCCTTGGTGGGCCGTATCGGCAGCGGCGGCTGGTTCCTGTTGGGCGCCAACTCCACCACCACCGTGGCCCAGAGCGGAGACCTTTATCTGGCCATGTCGGACGATGATTATTCTAACAACGCCGGCTCGGTATCGGTGCGTTTTTACATCCAGGCGTCCACCGCGGCCAAGACCTGGGTGGGGGGCTATCCCGGATTCGAGACTAAGGCGGATATGGCCGCGAACTGGACTAATGGCAAGCCTTTCAGCGGCGACCATGTGGTGTTCGCCGGATCCGCGTACGACTGCGATTGGGACCTGCCCAATCTGTCCTTGAGCCTGCTGGAGATGACCACGGCATATACCCGGACGCTGCGCCTCAGCAACGTGGGCGGCGCTTACAACACCCTCAATGTGACCGGCGGGGCCAGCATAGAGCGCGGCCGCCTGATGTTGGGCTACCGCAACCGGCTGACCGTGCCCGGGCAACTGCTGATCCAGTCCAGCGCCACCCTGGACCTGGGCATGGGCGCCCAACTGCAGGCCGGGAGCTTGCGCCTGTCCGGCGGTTCTTATCTTACGGGCTATGTGCCGACTGCCTATGACCGGTCGATGTTATCCAATCCTCCCGGCTTGTCCTCCTGGCAGTTCCGGATAGAGGACGCGACCGTGAGCTTGTCCGGTTTCGGGCCGGAGCTGCACAATGCCGGCCTTATAGACGTAGGCGCCGCGGCCCATATCGCGGGTTTCGACAATATCCTGGTGGGCGGAAGCTTCGTGGCCCCGGAGCCGTCTCTCCGTCTGCATTCCGATGTCCCGGTGACTCGGACTTTCTCCGGTTGGCAGTTCGAGGCCGCGGTCTCCACCAACGTGGACGCCTCGGATGTGGCTCCGGGCTCCAACCTCACGTTCGTTTCCGCCTCCGGCCCGCGCATGGGCTCGCCCTATGAGCGGGACGCCAAGAACGTGCTCAATTGGTCTCCGGACGGCGGCGGTCAAGCGTCCATCGCCGGATCCGTCAGCGGGGGGTCTTTCGACACGTACTACGTATACGCCACTACGGATCCCGCGGGCGGCTACGCGGACATGAGCCTTAGGATGTCTACGGGCGGTGCGCCTACCGCGTTCACCTTGTCCGGCTTGCGCGCGCCCGCCACTTATTACTTGTTCGGCTTCCGCAGCAACACCGCCAGCCCTATCGCCTACGGTCCGCGCGGCGGCTATGGACACGACGGATCTTGGCTGTCCGAGCCCATCTTCCTGGCTGCGGGCGGCGCCGCGGCCGGCAAGGATATTCTGGTCTCGGCTTGGTCCCAGGCCCAGGGATTCGCGAACATGAACACCGCTCAGATCGGCAAGGTCCGGGTGCAGGCTTATTGGGGCGACCCGGCCTCGGCCGGGGCCGCGCTGCAGGCCCAGACCGTAGCGGCCCAATACACGCCCTATTTTTGGAGCCTGGACCTGCCGCCCGCCACCTATTACTATTTCCGCGCTTACGTGGACCTTAACGACAACGGGGCCTACGATTATTTCGAGGCTTCCGGATCTTCTGCCGCGGTGAACGTGCCGCCGGGATTGACGTATGACGTGGGCAATATCCCCGTAGCCGGCGGCTCCGCCGGCTTGGGGGGCACGGTGTGGGTGGCGACCATGACCGGGCATAGCGGGAATCTGCGCAGCGGCTATGACGAGCCCATGCTCAAGCTGACGCTAACGGCCGCGGACCTGGACGCCCACCTTTCCGGCATCAACATCGGGTATTCGGGCGATATCCCGCCCGGCGGGGTCAGCCTGCGGGTATATTCGGATGAGAACAATGACGGGATATTGGACACGGCTTGGGACAATCAGCGGGGTTCGGCCTGGTTGTCCTACGGCAGCGGAGTGTCCAGTTCCACGATCCAGTTCTGGAACCCCTTGCCCCTGCCCGTGGGCCAGAGCCGGACCCTGTTCTTGAGCGTTGCCAATTACAACACCGGCAGTTCGCGGATAGTCGTGGAGTCCACGGCCAGTTTCGCGCTTTCGGCCGGCAGCATGGCGGACCAGAAGTTCTATCCCGTGGATTCCGGCTGGGCCCAGGTCAAGCGCATGGTCTGGGCCAGCAACCAGGCCGACCCCGGCAACATCGGCGGCTATTGGACCGGATTCCACGTATACGCCGGGCAGACCATGAACGTGTCGGCATCCGGGGTGTGGTACTCCAGCGCCGGGGCCGCAGGCTCCGGGCCCGGCGGCGTGCCCGGCACCTCCGGCCAGAACACGGTGCTGACTTCCACCAACGTGGGCACGCTCATCGGCCGGATCAATTCCTATAACTATACCGCCGTCAGCGCTCAGCCGGACGGCAATTGGTTCGCGGTGGGCGGGGGCACGCTCGGCCACTCCGTGCAGACTTCCGGCGAGCTGGTCCTGGCCATGAACGACATCGTGGGGGCTTATTACGACAATT
>JBAZVY010000298.1:0-2787 GCA_041660645.1 Elusimicrobiota bacterium
GGCGAAGGGCTGGAGCGACCAGGCCGCATCCGCAGCCTCCTGGATGACCACGCCGTTCTTATGCAGAGTGCTGGCGCAAGCCGTGATTATGAAAAAAGCCACGACCACGGTAGCCACGCAGCCCAAGACCACGTCCCATAGGACATAGCGGTACTCTTCCATCTTGATGCGCTTCTCGATGACCGCGGACTGCATATAGAATTGCATCCAAGGCGCGATGGTGGTGCCGATTATGCCCAGCACCATGCTCAGGTATGCGCTGTCGAAATGCATGCTGGGATGCACGAATCCGTGGCCCACCTCCCGCCAATCCGGCTTGGCCAGCAGGGCGGAGATCACATAAGAAAAAAGACACACGCTGAATATGAGGAATATGCGTTCCGCGATCTTATAGTCGCCCTTGACCACCAATATCCAGACCGCGACCGCGGCTAAAGGCACGGACACGTACTTGCTGATGCCGAATATCATCAGGCTCCCGGCCACGCCCGCGAACTCCGTGGCGGTGTTGCCGATATCGGCCACGAGCAGGCCCACGAATATGAAAAAAGTGATCTTGACCCCGAAATTCTCGCGGATAAGGTCGGCTAGGCCCTTGCCCGTGACGATGCCCATGCGCGCGTTCATCTCCTGAACCACGAGCAAGGCCACGAAAGAAGGAATCAGGGTCCAGAGCAGGTTATAACCGTACAGGGCTCCGGCCACGGAATAGGTGGTGATGCCGCCGGCGTCGTTATCCACGCTGCCGGTTATGATGCCCGGGCCCAAAACCGCCAAAAACAGCAGCAGATTGCGCATGACCGCATTCTGCCGCAAGCGCGCCGCTGCGTTCTCGCTCCAGCCGCGCAGGGCCGCGATGATCATGCCGCGGCCTCCGGCGCGCCGAGCAGGGAACGGGCCTCGGCCGCGAAAGCGTCTTTCATGGTTATTATGCCCTGCACCCGGTTCTGTTTATCCACGACCGGAAGCACGGTGAAATCGTACTTGCGGAACAGTTCGGCCACGTCCTTGATATTGGTGTCCAGGGCGACCCGGATCACGCGCTTGCGCATGAACTCGGCCACCGGAGTCTCGCCCGGACGGGTCAGAAGCTGGCGCAAAGTGACCACGCCCACCAGTTCCTGCTCGTCGTTCAAGACGTAGGTATGGTAGATGGATTCCTTATGCTTGGATTCGGACTTGACCTTATCCAGGACCTGTCCGGCCGTGGCCTCCCGGGAGATGGTTATGAACTCGGGGTTCATGATGCTGCCGGCCACGCGCCGGGACAGCTCCAAAAGGGCGGTGATCTGCGCCGTTTTTTCCGCGGGCAGACGGCGCAGCAAAGCGTCTTTCTTCTTCTTGGGCAATTGGGCCGCGAAATCCACGATCTGGTCCATGGCCATGCCGCAGACTATGCCGGACAAACGGGCTTCGGAGAGCTGTTCCGCTACTTGGACGCGCACCGGCAAGGTCATCTCTTGAAAGGCCTGGGCCGCGGTGGCGTCGTCCAAGGAACGCAGTATGAGCAGCCGCTCATCCGTGCCCAGATCGCTGAATATCTCGGCTAGATCGGCGGGATGCAGCTCGGACAGCTTGGAATGGTGCACCTTCAGGGCCACGGCGTCGGACCCGATGCTGGGGGCCATGGGCTGCACGAACTTCCAGGATATGAGCTTCTCGCTGATGGGACAGGCGAATATCATCCGGAACATGCGGTCGCAGGCCGAAAAGCAGCCCAAACGGCGCAGCAAGCCGGGAATGCCCACGTCCATATGCACCACCCAGAGGTTGGGATCTTCGCGCAGAAGATGCAGGTCATTGACCCGGACCACCTTAGACCCATGGATGTCCACGATCTGCTTGTCCCAGAACGTGTCCCGGATCAATATCTCATTGTCGCCCAGGGCCGCGGGCTGGGCGAAGGCCGCGTCCACTCCCTCGGCGACCAGACGGCGTCCGATCTCCAAGGATCTCACGTTCTTCCAAGACAGATAGACCGCATCGCGGCCCCAACGCCGGCGCGCGATCATCACGCCGCTGATGCGCGGATACATCTCGCGCAGGCCGGCCGCCATATCCGCCACGAATCCGACCCGGCGGCCCGTGGCCGCGTCCATGACCGGGAGGCCGATGATCGCGGAGAGAAAAATGAAATTGCTGGTATACTCGCCCATGCCGTGTATGTTCTACAAAATTATAATCGAACGCGGCTCTAGGGGCGCAGGAGCGCCGCATTCTGGCGCAGCCAGCGGCGATGCTCTTTCTGCCGCGGGCACCACTGCCTCACGATGGCCCAAAAATCCCGGGAATGGTTCATCTCCTTGAGATGGGCCAGTTCGTGGATGACCACATAATCCAGCACTTCGGCCGGAGCCCGGTCCAAAGCCCGGTTGAAGTTCAGGTTGCCGCGCGCCGAACAGCTGCCCCAGAGGCTGCGCTGGTTCTTTATGGCTATGCGCCGGGGGGTCACGCCCATGACCGCGCTCCAATGCTCGACCCGGGATCGGAAACGGAAGCGGGTCGCCTCCGGGACCGGGACCGCGCGCGCCGGCCGGGGCGGCCGCAACGGGGCCGGAGGCGCGAACAACTCGGGCAGTTCCTGCCGCAGACCGGCCAGGAATCCGCGCACGGAAGCGATCACGCCGCCGACTGCGGGAGTCTCCATGGGCATACAAGAATATGATATAAAGTGCCCCGTGGCCAAGATTCTGATCGTAGACGATGAGGAGAACATAGTCGCCCTCATGCGCTTCGTGTTGGAAAGAGTCGGCCACACCGTGACCTCGGCTGGCAACGGGCAAGATG
>JBAZVY010000299.1:0-2760 GCA_041660645.1 Elusimicrobiota bacterium
CAGCGACAACGCTCCCTCGCTCGGTCCACGCCATCGCCTTCGGCTCAAGCGCGGCTAGCCACCACCGCGCCGGCGGAGGCGGCCGGGTCAGCGATCAACGCCAAAATCGAAGTAAGCATTGCCGGTGCCAGCGAACCAAGCGGACACCAGGCTCTGCATTTCGCCGGTATAGAGTATGACGGCGTATTCGCCGGCCGGCAGGGTTTTTTGCGGAGTCACCCGGTAGATGGTGAAACCTTTCTGCGCCTTGGTCTGGTCATCGGCCTTGGCGGTATCGACGGCAATGATCCGGTCGGGATGAACGCCGCTGGAGTAGCTCATGTAGCCGCCGCCAATCATTACCTCGCGGGTGTTGTTTTTGCGCACGGCAAAACTGGCCAGGGTCATGTAGCTTTCGGCCTGGGCCTGATCCGGCACGGAGATCAGGAAGGTCGGCCGGTTTTTGAGGCGAGCGCTGGCCTGAACCCCCCGGAGCACGGCATACTGCGCGAAACCGCCAAAGCCAAGTCCGCGGGCCGCCGTGCGCATCTGCGGATTGAGGTAACGCATGGACTTGGTCTCATCCCCATCCACCAGGAAAACCTCCGAGGGAGACATCACCGCGCTGGTCCCCGCGGCCGGGGCACTGGCGGCCGGCGCCGCCACCGGGGTGGCGGGCGGGCTGTTTCTCTTGATCATCGCCGAGATGACCGCCTGCGGGACCTTGGCGCCGGAGAGCTCGATCAATCCCTGGGCCGAGGTGTCAAACTTAGGCTCGGAGCTTTCGATGGAGGTGAGGATGATCGATTCATCGAGCTTGGCCTCGGACATCTTGATGATGTCGGCGTTGGTCAGGCTGGAGGCGATGGCAAAGCCGGGCAGCAGCAGAGCTGCCACGAGCAGACGGAGAACTAATTTCATGGGAGTATGGGTTATGGCCCGGGGGGTGTCCTAAGCGGTGACTGAAAAAGAGACGCCTCGATCTCCACGAGCAGCGGGGCGCGGCAGATGTCGGCGCACAGATACGAAACACGATCCTGCGCCGCGAAGAGCCGCTCCTCCAGCATGACGGCTGCCCGGGGCTGGTCGGCCGCGTGACGGACGTAGACCTTGAAGTGGCGCACCCAGCCGCCGGCCCGGTCGAGATCCGGTCCAAGTCCGCACGCCCCGGAGATTTCGCGCAAATTTTCCAAGGTGCATTCCAACTGCTGGCCCAGGTCGTGAGGCGCGACCGTCGCATGTCCGCGGATGGCGGCCGTGCCGGAGATGAAAACCGCGGTGCGGTCCGGACCGGGCACCACCGTGGCCCGGGCAAAGCTCGGCGCGTGCGGCCCGTATTCGTGGGGGTAATCGTAGGCGGGCACCTGCCGCGGGTTCTCCACATGGCGTGGCTGGCGGGAACTGGCGGCGAAGACAACGGTCAGCGCCGCCGCCTTGCTGCCGACCGCGGAGGCCGCCGGCAGCAGGGTCTTGAATGCGCTGCCGAATTGCTCCTCAAACGCCAGCGAGCGGCCCCGGCAGAAGACGCGGTATTTCTCCAGGCCGGCGGAGTCGGGTTCGTTTATGCCGGGAACGTAATTCCAAATCCGGGCGAGACGCCGGCCCCGGGCCGCCTGGAAGATCGCGGTGTAAAGCCGGTGGGTGACCTCGTCCAGATCCGCGGTCAGCGGCATCGTGGCGGCGCCGAGCAGCCACTCCCCGGCCTGGAAAAGCGCCAGCGGACCGGCGCGCCCCGCGGGCCGGGCGGACCCAAAAAGATTCTCCACCGCTTCGCCGGCGAGCACGGGGAGGCCGGCGTCAAAGACCCCGGTCGCGTCAGCGCCAAAGGCTATTCTCAGGGGAGGCAGTTTGTCCATGGCGGTGAGCATGGGGACTTATTTGGCCGGAATTGCCCGGGGACCGGCGGCCACCCTCCGCCTGACCGCGCGTTGACGCAGCAACTGCAACGCCGCGACGAATATCACCAGACCGCCGAACGCGGCGGCCGCCAGCCGCCCGTTGCTCTCGACGATCGCTTCGCCCCCGCACACGAGGGCCACGATGTAGCCGGCCATGACCAGCGTCGAGACGAGGAGATAGGGGGCCAAGGGCACGCGGATCAGGCCGAGCAGATAACTTTGGACCCAGAAGGGCGGCCCCGGGGTCAGGCGCACGATCAGGGTGATCTGCCACGCTCCACCCACCGTGCTGTCCGGCAGGCGGTAATCAAAATAGGTCAGCAGCCGGTTCGCAAACGGCCGCAGGGCCCGGTTTGCGAGCCAGTAAGTCAACAGAAGGTTGGAGACCACCGCCGCCAAGGACCACCCGATCACCGCGCCGGTGCCCAGGGTCGCGCCAAATACCGGCCCGGCCGCCAGGGTGAAAGCGATCAGGGGAAATCCCACGGCCGGCAACAAGGCCATCGCCACGAAGAAAACTCCCGGTCCGGCCTCCCGCAAACCCAGGATCACGGCTTCCAATGTCCGGCTCAGCCCCATCTGCCAGGCCAGGAATATCAGGAGCGCGAGCAAAGCCGCGAGCCCTCCGGCCAGGATGACGCGATTTTGGGTCCAGCGGCCGGAGTTGGATTGAGCAGCGGATACCATGAATTCAACAGTATGCTCCGGGAAACCCGCCCACGTCAAAGGAAGATACAGGCGCAGCCCCAGGGACTCCGGCCCCCGGCAAGGTGGTCGCCGGTTTCCATACCGGCGACAGGGGATCCCCGAGCGCGCCGAGGCGTCGGTATGGAAACCGACGCCCACCCAACGGCAGCTTTTGGCTAAGCTCATTGCCGCACCC
>JBAZVY010000300.1:0-2759 GCA_041660645.1 Elusimicrobiota bacterium
GAGCGCAATTTCGGATTGGACTGGGAGATCCCTGCGCAGGTCTCCAGCCTGGACCGGCAGGTCCTGCGCGACGGCCTGCTGGCGGCGGCTCTAGAGCGCTATTCGCATCGGGAGAAAGACTTCGAGGGATTCGATTTCCGAGAGGTCGAGAAGATGATCCTGCTGCAGATGATCGATAAGGCTTGGAAGGGACATCTTTACGATCTGGATCACCTTAAGAAATCCATAGGCCTGCGCGCTTACGGGCAGAAGGATCCCAAGATCGAGTATCAGAAAGAATCGTTCGCCATGTTCGAGGTCATGTTGAGCAAGATCCGAGAACAGTCCGTTGAATATGCATTCAAGGTCCAAGCCCCGCGCCTGCCGCCTCCGCCTCCAGCGGCGCGGGAACAGCGCGAGGAACTCGAGGCCGGGGCCCGCGGCCAGGCCTCCGGGCGCGGAGCCAAGGCTTCTCCGCTGCAGAAAACGGCGGAGGGCCCGATCGAGATACAGAAGATCGGGCGCAATGACCCCTGCTATTGCGGTTCGGGTAAAAAATTCAAGAAGTGCCATGGCGCTTAACGCGCTAACCGACCTCTTCATCGCCCTATCCTGCGGCGCGCTCACCGGACTGGCCTTGCCCCGTCCGGGACTCTGTCTGTTGGCCTGGGTGTCATTAGCCCCCCTGTTCGCGCTCTGGAGACGCAGCCGGACCTGGAAGGACGCGGCCCGCATCGGTATGGCGGCGGGCATGGGCTATCACGGCCTGGCGCTTTATTGGATATTCGATACCTGCCGTTTCGCGGGCTTATCCATGCCCGTGGGGCTGTTGGCTTGGGGCAGTTTGACCCTGGTCATGGCCGTGAATTGGGGGGTGGGCGGAGCCGTGGGCTGGCGTTGCGCCGAGCGCGAGGAGAGCCTGCGGCCCTGGGCGTGGGCCGCGCTATGGACCGCGATAGTGTTCATAAGCGAGCGCTGGACGCCGCGTTTATGCGTGGATCTGCTCGCCTATACGCAGTGGCAATACCTGCCGCTGCTGCAGGTATCCGCGCTGGCGGGGCCGCATCTGCTGGGCTTTTTGGTCGTGGCGGCCAATGTCGTGGCCCAGCGCGTCTGGTCCGAATCTGGAGGCGAGCCTCCGCGCCCGGCCACCGCAGCCAACCTGGCGCTGGTTTTGGGTTCGGTATTCGCGGTCTGGGCTTATGGCGCGGCTGCTTTGGCCGGGCGGGATGCCCGGATCCCGGGCGCGGCTCTGCGCGTGGAACTGCTTCAACCGGCCGTGGACCAATATCAAAAGTTCGATGCCGCCTATGCCCAGCGCATCCGCGCCGGCTTCGATGAGTTGTTGGCGCGGCCGCGTTCCGCGGCGCCGGCCTTGGTGCTTTGGCCCGAGACTTGCCTGCCTTACATGGTGGATGCGAGCCGGGGCATCCCCGAGGTCGAGGCCTGGGCCCGGAGGCTGGCTGCGCCTCAGATCGTGGGCGTGGTCTCGGCCCAGGGCGAGATCATCCGCAATTCCGCCGTGTGGGTGTCGGCCGCGGGCGTGGTCCAGGCCGCCTATCATAAGCGGCAGCTCGTGCCTTTCGGCGAGTTCGTGCCTTTGCCGTTCTTGCGGCGTTTCATCGGATTGCTCAATCAGATGGGAGGATTGACCCCCGGGCAAGCGCGGCAGGCTTTTTTTGAAACCCCGTGGGGGCCCCTGGCGGCGGGCATATGCTATGAGGCCATGTTCCCGCATCTGGCGCAGCGGGATGCGGGGCGCGGGGCTCGGGTCCTGGTCAATCTCACCAACGACGGCTGGTATAAGGGCACCTGGGGCCCCTACCAGCATTTTCAAGCCAACGTATTCCGGGCCGTGGAAGATCGGGTCACGGTCCTGCGCTGCGGAAACACCGGCATATCCGCGGTCATCGATCCTTGGGGCCGGGTCACGGCTCAATTGGGCTTGAACGAGCGCGGCCGCCTGGATGCGGACGTGCCCTTGGCCGACCCTTTCCCGCAAGGCTCCGTGTATTCCCGGGCCGGGGATTGGTTCGGGTGGCTCTGTCTGGCCGCGGCCGCCGGCCTGATCGCCCTAGGCCTGCTCCGCCGCGGGCCGCGGTCAAATTTCGTAGAATAGAGCCATGGACCCGTTATTCGAGGAGACGGCCCGCAAGCTGGAGAGCGTGGCCGGCAGTTTGAGCCAGCTCACCAAGATATTGGACGTCGCCAAGCTGCGCCAGGACGTGGCGGCCCGGGAAGCCGAAGCTTCTTCTCCCGCTTTCTGGCAGGATTCCAGCCTGGCTAAGAAGAAATCCAAGGAGCTCAACGACCAGAAGAAGCTCCTGGGACAATACGAGAAGACCCATCGCTCGGTGGAAGACCTCAAGGCCCATCTGGAATTGTCCCGGGAGATGAACGATCTGGGCGAACTCAAGGAAGTCGACAGCGGCTTGGCCGCGGCCGGCAAGCTCCTGCAGGAGATGGACGCGCGCCTCAAGTTGTCCGGGGACTTCGACCACGATGACGCCATCATCAGCCTGCACTCGGGCGCGGGCGGCACCGAGGCCTGTGATTGGACCGATATGCTTTGTCGCATGTACACGCGCTGGGCCCAGCAGCACGGCTTCGAGTTCGTGATCACCGACATCCTCAAGGGCGAGGAAGCCGGGGTAAAGAGCGTGACCGCTTTCGTGCGCGGGGATTGCGCCTACGGCTACCTCAAGGGCGAGATGGGGGTGCATCGCTTGGTGCGCATATCGCCCTTCGACTCCAATAAGCGGCGGCATACATCTTTCGCT
>JBAZVY010000301.1:0-2755 GCA_041660645.1 Elusimicrobiota bacterium
AATAAGCTGTAGTTGACTAATCCGGGGTCGGATCTTGACTTTTGACTGACCTCAAGCAGCGGCCGATCCCCGGCGCAGGCCTTGCCGGGGATAGGCCTTTAATCCGGACCGGAGTCTAGGCCTTAAGTACCAGTCCGGAGTGGGCCTTCCGGGCCTGGGCGTACAGGACTTTTGCCGGCTAAACTGAAGATGCCATGAGAGACATCCGCCGACTTCTGGCTGTAGTCACCTGCACCTGCCTGCTCCTGTCTGGCGCAGGCCCGGCCCCGCTCTGGGCCGCGTCCGCGCGGGCGTCTGACGCCCCATCCCTGGACAGCCTTAAGCCGGGCGTGAGTTCCCGCGAGGTCATGGCGTATTTGGAACGGCAGGGCGTGTTCAAGGGGGAGAACGCGGTCTTGCGCGAGTACGTGGGTTCCAATGAATTCACTACGCCTTTGGGCGCGATCCTGTATCGCCATCTCAAGGCCCAGGCCAATCCGCAGGAAGAAGCCGAGGCCCTGAAGCCGGCTTTCGACGCCTTGGCCAAGAGCGGCCCTATCTCCGATGCCAAGCGCGCGGTATTCCAAAAGCAGTTCCAACGCTATCTGGAGAAGTTCAAGGGCTTGCCCAACCCGGTGGAGGGCGATCTGGAGGATACCTTCCAGGCCGGGACTTTGCGCGAAGCCTTCATGACCGGGGCCGCGAGCGTGGACCTGCCCAAGGCCCGGTATGCGCAGGATGAGCGGCCTGACGGCAAGGGTTGGGATTTCTTCGACGAGAAAGGCTTGGCCGTGACGCTTAATAGGAAGAAAGTGCAGGTGTTCCGCCGCGACGTGCAGGAGATGCAGCGGGAGCTCAACAAGACCCGGCCCACGGGCTCGCCGTTCATCCCGGAGACCGGGCAATATAACCAGCAGACCTTCGAGGTCAGCTGGTGGCGGCTCAAGAACCAGGTGGAACAGCTGGACCTGGCCATGCGCCTGGACCGCATGGTGAACATGGCCGAACTCTTGGGCGTGCAGGTCAAGGATCAGAAGTGGTTCGACCGCAATAATCCGGGCAAGGCCAACGCCCAACTGGAGGCGGACCTGACCGCGCGGGCCAAAGATAAGACGTATAGGCATAAGGGCAGAACGTATTCCGTGCTGGACATCGTCAATGCCAAGACCAATGTCCGGCGCGCCTATATGGCCAAGGCCGCGGAGGGGCTGGAATATTATAAGTCCGAGGTGGCCAAGCTCAAGGATCCGGATTCCATCACTGATGGAAAGGTCCGGGCCATGCAGCTCAATGAGACCTATGTGCTGCGCTACGTTTCCTTGGCCTATTTGGAGACCCAGCGCCACGCGGTGCGCAACCAGCTCGAGCGCATAGACCCGCGGTCCCCGGATTCGGCCTTGGTGGGCGACAGCCTGGGCAGCATGCCTTTGGACGACGGCGCTAAGGCCGGTTATAAGGCGGAGCGCGAGAAGATGCGCTTGCGGCTCGAGCGTTTGCTCTCGATATTGGGCCGCACCGAAGACGTATTGTTCAAGACCGATTATGCCGCCAGCATGGACATCGCCCAGGCCGCGCTGGGCCAGACCCAAAAGGAGATAGCTGAGCTCGGCCTGAACTACGAGCTCTACGTCAGCGTGCCGGCCATGCTCAAGGCCATGAACGACCAGACCGGTATCCGGTTCAAAGGCGACCGTAAGAGCACGGGCGACTGGTTCGACCCGCGCAAGTGGAATATGAACTGGGGCCGGAGCGTGTACGCCTGGGCCCCGACCGATTACAGCAAGGGCATCAATAAGGTGGAGGGGGCCATAGCCGGCTACGAGGGCATCGCGCGGCAGATCGCCAAAGGCGACTATCATGGCGCGCGCCGCTCCGTGATCGACATGAACCCGGACGCCGCGCTCCAGAACCCGGCCATGCCCTTGACCGGGGAAGCGCTCAAGCTCACGGACCAAGTCCGGCTCGCGGCCGCGCTCAAGGATACGCGCGAGACCGTGGCCCAGGTCGCGGAGACCAACCGCAGGGTGGATATCGTCCAAAGCATAGCGACCTGGTCCGTGGGCGTGGGCTTCACCGCTCCGGCCGCGAGCCGGAGTCTGGCTTGGATCGGCCAGCACGCGGCCAAGGCCCCGGTATGGCGTTGGCATGGCAAGGTCTTCTACATGAAAGGCCTTCCGGCCGCGTGCGAGCAGATCTGCATCCGCTTGGATTCGCTCAATCCGTCCCAGGAACTGCTCAATCATGAGCGCATGCGCGGCCCCCTGCTGTCGTATGTGCGCGACAGCGGTTATCGCAGCCTTAATTTCGGCGTGCGCCAATTGGTTTTCACCGGTTTTTCCGGAGGCATATCCGGAGGCTTCACCGCGGCCGGCCATTGGATGGATAAGGCCCCGTTCAAAGCGGACCTATACATAATGAGGTTCGGAGATGACACCTCTAATTTCAGCAGCGGCTGGGACGCTTTCAGCCAGGGCGCCATGGGCGGCGCGGAATGGGCCAACCAGTCCTTCCATCCGGCCTTGGGTTATATCGGCATGCCTTCCAGCCGGTTCGAGGGCACCCGTTTGGCCGCGGCCACCGAGGTCGTGGGCACCCGCGGCGTGACCGGGATCGTGGGCCAGACCGTTAAGTGGGGCGCGGGCAAGATCGGAAAGGGCGCGGACTGGAGCGCGCGCAAGCTCCTGTCTGGTCCGGCTTACAACCAGGCGTCCGGCTGGAGCGCGAGACTTACGGAGGGCGCAGCCGGCTGGCGCCAGCGCATGGGCGACTTCGTAGC
>JBAZVY010000302.1:0-2742 GCA_041660645.1 Elusimicrobiota bacterium
ACGGTATCGAATAGGTTGGATTCTTGCGTGATTATGGGCGGAGAGAAGAAGCAGAGTATGGCCGCGAGTATGGCGATGATTATGTGGAATATGCGGATGGTGAGCAGGCCGCTCATCTTGGTTATGGCGTCGGCGTTGTCGCGGAGCTCCGTGAGCGCGATCTCGCGCAGTTCATAGACGTTGTCGAAGGGCAGATCGATGCGGTAGTACTCGGCCAGCACTATGAGCTTGGGTATGGCCGTGGCCGCGATCTGGGGCAGAGTGGATATGGTCTGGCGCACGAAACGCACCAGCATCCAGGATATCAGGGTCGCGGCCAACAAGAAGACCAGCAGCGATATCCAACGGGATATGCGGGGATGTATGCGGCGTATGAAAAAACGGTGCGTGATATCCAGGATCATGTAGGAGAACAATCCGGCCAGGATGACCGGACCCAGGCGCAGCCAGATCGCGGCTGCCAGCAGGAGCCCGACCAGCAGGTAGGAGAGTTTTTTTACCAGGGGCATGTCCCGCATGCCTTAAGAATAGCAATTTTCCTTCTCCGGGTGGCCGACTCCGAATGATATATAATGGCGGCATGCGTAGCTTCAAGTTGCGGCCGGCCGCGTCCTTGCTCATGACCCTGTGGCTGGGACTGCGCCGCGCCCTGGGCGGCCCCTACGTTGCGGCCGCCCCGCCGCGCCGCATACTGGTGCTGGGCTATGCGGCCATCGGCGACCTGCTGTTCTTCATGCCGGCGTTGGCGGGACTGCGCCGCAATCATCCCAACGCCAAGATCGTGTTCTTGGCCAACGCTTATCCCACGACCCAGGAGCTCGTGCCGGCCACCGGTTTGGTGGACGAGGTCTGGCTCTGGCAATGGGAGGGCCCGGGCGCTCCGGCGGATCCCGCGCCCATATTGCGCCGCATCCGGGAGGCGCGCTTCGACGTGGTCGTGCTCACCTTGCCTTCTCCGGCCCATTATTTCCAGTCCGCGATATGGGACATACCGGTGCGCGTAGGCCATTGCCGGCGTTTGGCGGGCAGCCTGCTGGCCCGTCTGCGCCGGGGCCTCATAACCGGCGAGTTCGCGCGCCGGGCCCTGCTTGACCGCCAGGCCTGGATCGGGGCGGCCAGCGAGCACGCCGTGACCCGCAACCTCCGGCTTTTGGACGTGATGGGCGTGCCCCGGCCTCCGGATATCCGGCCCCGCATCCCCTTATCCGAAGGCAGCCGGCATTTCGCGCAAGACGCCGCGGCCAGCCTCGCGCCCGGCCGTAAGCTCGTGGCCGTGCATCTGGGCCCTCCGCGTAATCAATACAGCAAGATATGGCCGGTGGAACGTTTCGCGCAGCTTTGCGCGCGTCTGCATTCCGGGCTCGGCGTCGAGATCCTGCTGGTGGGTTCGGCCGAGGAAGCGGATAACGCGGCAGCCGTGCTGAAGGCTTGCCCCCAGGTCCATTCGTGGGTGGGCAAGGCCTCGCTCCTGGAGACTTGCGGCCTTATCGCCCGCTGCGGCCTGTTCGTGGGCAATGATACCGGACTAGCCAAGGCCGCCTTAGTCTTGGGCGTGCCTACCGTAACGATATACGGACCCACCGATCCGCAGGAATTAGGCGCGCTCTGGGATCCGGACCAGCATCTGGACTTGCGCCGCGGCCTGGCCTGCAGTCCTTGCGTGCGCCTGGGCATGGCCCAGTCCCGGGACGGCGTATTGGATTATACTTGCTGCGGACATCATGCCTGCTTGCAGGGGATGGATGTGGATACGGTCTACGGCGCGATATGCGCCAAGTACGCGGGACGATTCAAGCCGGCATAGGCTGCAAGGGCGGGTAGCCCAGCACCGCGCGCAAGGACCAGGACGGGAGCACCTCGGAGGCCGCCAGCCGGTCGCCGGACACCAGATAGAAGGTGTGTTTGGATCTGGGGCCGTGCTTGCGGCGCAGGGTGTCCAACCGGTCGCTGGAATCCACTACCTTCAAGGCTTGGTCGAGCACGACCCAGGTGTTCGGGTAATCATTCTCAAGGTCTTGTATCTGTTGGAACATGCATAGGTTGTACCAAAGGCATGTTTCCTTATTGTTAAAAGTGGACGCGCCGTCCGCGGGGCGGGGCTTCAGACGAACATGGCCAACACGGCGTTGACCCGACGATAGGCCTCGACCAGCAGGCCGTGGTATTCTATCGGTTTGGCGTAGGGGGCGGTCTTGCGCAGCATGTCTTCGGCCAAGACCGGGACCGTGAAGTAGAAGCTCGCGCCCGCGCCGCGCCAGCTCTCGGCCCAGATGCGTCCGCCGTGGAGCTCGACCATGGACCGGGCCAGGGTCAGGCCCAGGCCGGTGCCCGCGGTCTTCTTCTTGGCGCTGGCCGCGGACTGCTCGAACATGTCGAATATCTTCTCGATGTCTGCGGCGGGTATGCCGCAGCCCGTGTCCTTGATCCGGAATACCACGGTGCCCGCGTGCTCCCCATGGCCGGCCCGGGCCGAGACCGTGACCGTGCCTTGGCGCGGCGTGAACTTGACGGCGTTGGAGATGAGATTGGTCAGTATCTGTTGGATGCGGCGGGGCTCCGCGGAGACCCGGGGCAAGCCCTCTTCCACTTGCTTGGCCAGCTTGACTCCTTTGGACAGGGCCATGGCCTGCATGGAATCAGCGGCTTCGTTCACCAGCGTCCGGACTTCGCAGGGCTCCTTGGTTATCGACATCTTGCCGGCCATGATCTTGGAATAGTCCATGATATCGTTGATGAGTCCTT
>JBAZVY010000303.1:0-1190 GCA_041660645.1 Elusimicrobiota bacterium
GTGGGGGCAGACGATGTGGAGGGCATCACTCATGTCGTTTCTCCCGGATTCAGGAACAAGAAAGTGTTAACTAAATGCGGATACGTGCAGCCGAACTCAAGAAGCTGACTATCCGGACCGATAGAGAAGTACCAACAGAGCAAGGAGAAAAAAATGGCCAAACCCAAATCGGAATACGGCATCAGCCGGGTAGACAACGAACGCAGCCGCACCCACGGCTGGCTGGTCACGGTCCAGCGTCGCGGCACCATCTACCGCCGCCACTTCAGCGACGGCACTTGCGGCGGCATGGACAAGTCCCTGGAGGCCGCTCGCGGTTTCCGCGACGAAGTGGTCGCCGCCCATCCGCCGTTCTCGATGAGAGAGTATTCCAACATCGTCAAGAAAAGCAACCGTTCCGGCGTGGTGGGCGTATGCCGCTACTGCGCCTCGGAAACCCGCGATCTGGCGGAAGAGCAGCAGCGCTGGTTCTGGGTCGCCTCCTGGCCCACTCCCGACGGCAAGAGGAAGCGCGTCAAGTTCTCGGTCAAGAAGTACGGCGAAGAAACCGCCTTCAAGATGGCGCTCAAGGCCAGAAAGGACGCCATGAAAGAACTGGAAGGGGCCTTTGATCCGGGTGCCGGCCGGCGCGTCGCCGCGGTGAAGAAGCAGCGCCGCAGCATCGCCCGAAAGGCCGCCAAGGTCACGGAGTAAGCAGCCGATCCGGCAAGGTGGAGTGCGCCGCGGCACACTCTACCTTGCGGCTCCCATCTGTTTCGATCGGCTATTCGCCTCCGAATTGACCGACTCCCCGCAAGGCCAGCCGGCCAGGTGACTGTTCACCACGTCGGAGAGCGCCGCGATCCATTCCTGCCGACCGTTCAGGCAAGGAATGTAATGAAACTCCCGCCCCCCCGCTGCCAGGAAGGCATGGCGGTTTTCCAGGGCGATCTCTTCCAGGGTTTCCAGGCAGTCCGACACGAAACCCGGACACATCACATCCACCCGCCCCACTCCCTGCCGCGCCATGGCCTCCAGGGTCGGCTGGGTATAGGGTTCCAGCCAGCGCGCCCGGCCGAAACGGGACTGGAAAGTCACCAGGGCCTCGCTCTCCCGCAATCCCAGCGCCTCGGCCAGCAGGCGCCCGGTCTTCTGGCATTCGCAGAAATACGGGTCGCCCAGATCCAGGCTGCGCCGGGGCAGACCGTGAA
>JBAZVY010000303.1:1200-2732 GCA_041660645.1 Elusimicrobiota bacterium
CTCCCGCACCGAAGTGGCCAGGGCCTCGATATAGCCGGCATGGTCGTGGAAGTTGCGCACGAAGCGCAGCTCCGGCACGTTGCGCCAGGCCAGCATGCTCCGGGCCACCTCGTCCATGGTGCTGGCGCTGGTACTGGCGGCGTACTGGGGATAGAGCGGCAGCACCAGGATACGGGTACAGCCGGAGGCGCGCAGGCTCTCCAGCACCGCCGGAATGCCCGGCTGACCATAGCGCATGGCCCAAGCCACCTGCACCTGACCCAGGCCGGCCACGCGCAAGGCATCCGCCAACTGCCCCGCCTGATGCGCCGTATGCAGCCGCAGGGGCGAACCCTCCGGCATCCAGATGGCCGCGTATTTCGCCGCCGACTTGGCCGGCCGGGTACGCAGGATGATGCCGTGCAGTATGGGCCACCACAGGAGCGGCGGAATCTCCACCACCCGCCGGTCGGACAGGAACTGGGCCAGATAGCGGCGCACGGCGGAGGCCGTGGGCGCATCCGGCGTGCCCAGATTGACCAGCAGCACAGCCGTGCGCGCCGGTGCCCCGTGGCTATGGGGAGGTTCGGGAAGAAAGGCAGTCATGGGCAGAATTATTTGGCCAGGTCGGAAATCCGGAAGCCATTCTTTCAGCCTGAAGGAAAAAGGGCAAGCCGAAGCTTGCCCCTTCATCCACACAACCTCATCAGTGCCGACTTACTTCTTCTCCGCCGGCTCCTTGAAGCTGGCGCCGGACTTGTTGGCCATGGCCACGACGGCGCGGGCCACTTCCAGCTCGGTCAGGCTGGCATTGCCGCCCTTGGGCGGCATGGCGTTCTTGCCCACCACGGCGGACTTGGTGAGGCCATCCAGGCCCAGGGCCAGACGCGGCGCCCAGGCAGCCTTGTCGCCGATCTTGGGCGCCCCCGCGGCACCAGTGGTATGGCACACCGCGCAAACCGTCGTCACCACCTGCTCGCCGGTCTTGGCCGCGCCGGCAGCCGGAGCAGCAGCCGGAGCAGCAGCCGGAGCAGCGGCAGGAGCAGCGGCAGGAGCAGCGGCAGGAGCAGCGGCCGGAGCAGCGGCCGGGGCGGCGGCAGGAGCAGCGGCCGGTGCAGCAGCGGGAGCAGCGGCCGGGGCGGCGGCGGTCTTTTCCGGCGCTACATCCGGGGCTTTCACATGTTCTGCGAACGGTGCCCGGGACATGTAAAAAGCCCCCGCCAGGATGAGCAGAATGTAGATGGTCAGAAAGATGGAGGTGGCGGAACCCCGGCTATGGGAAGGAAGCTTCGCGAGTGACATGATGTGGTCCTTTATGAGGCAATGGATAAAAAAACCTGACGGCGGACTCTTTGCCTGCGGGAGCCGGAGCCGTGCCAACGCGCGATTATATCCCCCCGTTGGCCACGGGCCGCATGAGGAAACGGCGGGAACAACGCAATTCAGCGGTACGGTCGCATTTTCTTTATCATGCCGGACGCAGACCCACGCCGCCTGAGCCTTCTTCCATGAAACCGACCTCCCCGCTGCCCCAACGACTCTCGCCCTCATCA
>JBAZVY010000304.1:0-2728 GCA_041660645.1 Elusimicrobiota bacterium
AGCACCTTGGGCAACTGTCCGCCCATCTCGCCGGCTTGGACCAGAGACACCCAGAGGGAGTCGAATATCTTGGGATGGCGTTCCAGGGCCTTGTACAGGGCCATGCCGCCGGCCACGTCCTTGGTGACGTTGCCCAGGGCCACATGCAGGCCGGGAGACGAAGAGTGCTCCCCCAGCAGGGAAAGCGCCCGCACCAAGGGCACGCCGCCGTTGAGCAAGGTGGCCAGTTGTTCCGCGAAGAACACCAGGTCCCGGGTGCCGACCCGGCCGCCGCCGGTCTTGCCGCCCGCGGCCGAGCGGGAGGCGCGTTCCGCGGCTATGGATAGTATGAAATAGCCCTTGCCTTGCAGCGAGGCTATGGCCTCGTTCTCGTCATTGGCATCCAGGGCGCCGGAAGTGGTCTCCCCCTTGCCGTCCTGGACCGTGTAGCTGAATCGTCCCATACTCCTTAGAGTGTAACAGGGGCATGGGGCTTTGTCAATGAACGATATGTGAATTTTAGAAGGAGGAAAAAGGCCTATTCGTCCATCATGGTCACGGACAGGACTTCTTCGATGGAGGACATGCCGGCGATGACTTTCCGCCAGCCGCTGGCGCGCAAAGTCCACATCCCGGACTTGATCGCGGCCTCGCGCAGCCGGGCCAGGTCGCCGCCGTACTTGTAGATGATCTCCCGCATGCTGGGGATCAGGCGGTAGACCTCGTATATGGCGGTCCGGCCGGCATACCCGGTGCGGGCGCAGCGGTCGCAGCCCCGCGCCTCGTAGAATACTATCCGGCTGGGATCGGGCGCCGGGACCAATAAGGACTCCCGGATGCACATCTCCACGTCCTTGGGGTCGGGTTGGAAGGGCTTTTTGCAGTGCGGGCAGAGCTTGCGCACCAGGCGCTGGGCCGCGACCAGGGCCAGGCTGCTGGAAAGCAGGAAGGGCTCGATGCCCAGGTCGATGAGGCGGACCACGGCGGAGAGGGCGTCGTTGGTATGCAGGGTGGAGAGCACGAGATGGCCGGTGAGGGCGGCGCGCAGGCAGGTCTGGGCGGTCTCCTGGTCGCGGACCTCGCCCACGAGGATGACGTCCGGGTCCTGGCGCAGGAAGGAGCGCAGGGCCGCGGCGAAGGTCAGCCCGATGGTGGCCCGCACCTGGACCTGGTTCAAGCCTTCCATCTTGATCTCGACCGGGTCCTCGATGGTCATGAAATTGAGTTCCGGGGTCTTGATGGTGTTGAGTACGGAGTACAGGGTCGTGGTCTTGCCGGAACCGGTGGGGCCGGTGAGGAATATCAGTCCGTGGGGCTGGTGGGATGCCTCCAAGAAGTCGGCTTTCTGGCGGGGCTCGAAGCCGATCTTGTCGATGTTGAGCTCGACGGCGCCCTTATCCAGAATACGCATGACCACCTTCTCCCCGTATACCGTGGGGCAGATGGAGACGCGCAGGTCGATCTTGCGGTTCTGGACTCTTATGGAGAAGGTGCCGTCCTGGGGCAGGCGGCGCTCGGCGATGTCGAGTTTGGAAAGGATCTTGATGCGCGAGACCACGCCCAGGAAGTCCTTCTTGAGCGGGGCCATGCGTTCGTAGAGCACGCCGTCTATGCGGAAGCGCAGCATGACGCGCTCGTCGTAGTTCTCCAGGTGGATATCCGAACAGCGTTCGGATACGGCCTGTTTCAGGATGGCGTTGACCAGGGATATGACGGCGCCGTCCGCCGCGCCCTGGGCCATCTTGTCCAGGTCGACCACGTTTTCCCCGGAGTCCAGGTCGCCGACTTCGGGCGCCGCGACCGCAGTCCCGCTCGCCGCCGCGGCTTCCGAACTGGCCATGGACTTCTCGATGAAGGTGCTGCCTCCGGCTTGATAGAAATCGTCTATGCATTTAAGGATCTGGGCCCGGCTGGCCACGAAGGGCTGGATGTCCAGCCCGCCGGTAAGCAGCTTGAGATTGTCCACCAGGACCATGTCCTCGGGATTCGTCATGGCCACGGCCAGGATGTTATCGTCCAAGAACAAGGGCAGGACGCAGTGCTCCCGGGCGAACGGCTCGGAGACGATCTTCTCCAGGTTCTGGCCCCGCTCGACCTTGAGGATCTTGTTCTCGCGCGAGGCGTAAGGGATGCCCAACTGCTTGGATATGGCCACGGCCATGGCTTCGTCCTTGGCGAATCCCATCTTGACTACGGCTTCGCTGAACGAGCACTTGGATACGTTCGCCGCGCGCAGCGCCTTGTCCCGCTGTTCCGGGGTTATGACGGCGCTGGCCACGAGGATATCCGCGATCTCCATCTTCTTGGCCATGGTTGTTTATCCTGGAATACGCCTAGAAGTATAGCCGGATGCCGCCGCTTGTCAAGAGGCGGGCCGGCGGGGCCGCCCCCGTCAATCGCTGACGATGGTGGGGGTCAGGAATATGACCAGGTCGGAGTTGTCCCGCCGGTTGGAGGTGCTGGTGAAGAACCAGCCGATGATCGGGATATAGCCGAGTATGGGCACCTTGCGCACGACCTTGGTCTCCGTGGAACGCAAGAGGCCGCCTATGACCAGGGTCTGGCCGTTGCGGATGCGCACCAGGGTGGAAGCGCCCCGGCTGATGGCGTCGAAAGTCGGGGAGTCGGCCGTGGAGATGCTGGACTCCTTGATATCGGTGAAGCTGGGCTGGACCAACATGGTGATATAGCCCTCTTTGTTGACCTGGGGAGTGACCTTCAGGATGAGGCCGGTCTGTATGCGTTCGGC
>JBAZVY010000305.1:0-2726 GCA_041660645.1 Elusimicrobiota bacterium
GGCCTTCCGGGCTCAGATACACGTACTCGCGATCGGTCTTGACCTGGAGCACCTCCCGGCTGCGATCCAACAGGCCCATGGCCAGCTCGGGCGGAATCGTTTGCTTACGCTTGGCGATGTCGGCATAGGCGGACAACTCCGGCGGATCGATCTGGTTCTCGCCGGCTCCGGCGTCGCCGATCTGGGCGTCTTCGGCCATCGCAATTGCATCGCAGGCGATCACCACAAGGGCCGCATGACCACGGATCGACTTGGGGACGTAGGCGATGGTTTGGACGCCAGCCAAGTGCGGCCCGGAAATGAACTCGGCCAGCTCGTAAGCACTGCCGAATTTGCTCTGGGCCGCGTTCTCCTGCTGGTTGCGCGGGACCTCGAACTCGAAGATCAGCACCAGGCGTTCCTTGGCTGCCTCGGCGCCGCTGGTGGCCCGTAAGACCGCTCGCCGAACCTGCTCGGCGCTGACGCCCGTAATCGGCAAGGTGATCTTGATGACCCGCCCCACGCGACCGCTGCCGGGGACGTGGGGACCGGGCTTGGCCTCGGCCCCGTCGGGGGGGCCTCGATGCTGCTCAACCGGCGCACCCAAGGCATGCCTTGCCAGCAAAGCAATCGCCAAGGCCAGCCCCAAGGTCAGCGGCCGCAACCAGGCCTGCCAACGGTGTTTCGGGATAGGATTGGGGCGCGACATGAGTGCCTCGGAGCGGCTCCCAAAGCGGCCCACACGCAGATTCTAAACCCCTGCCGGGCTCGACTCTGGACCCTGCTGTGGGACCGCTAGATTATAGGACGTCCTGTCGCCGGAGGTCAATTGACGGACTCACCCGCCGGAGGGGTCGAGTTGTAGGGTGGGCCGAGTCGTGCGAGGCCCACCAGCTATGATGGTGATCATGGAAACCCGCGTCGGTGGGCCTCGCACGACTCGGCCCACCCTACCGGTTTGTCCCGCGCGCAGCCAGCACTGTAAGAGCCGCGGATGTGGGCCCGCGCGTCGGCAGGGTTCGACGCTATTGCCGCCGGGCGCCGGGCGCCTCGCGATTTCCCATTTGCGGCGCCTCCTCGACAATGCGTTCCCAGCCCAACGGCGTGATCGCCCGGAAAGGGTCTCCCTTGAGCCAGCCCAAGGGGTCGTTGACGATCACGTTCTTGAAGATGTAGGTCGACCGGTTCTTGCCGCCCGGCTGATGGACCTGGATCGCGCCCGGGTTCATCGTGTCGGCCAGGAGGATCAACTCGGCGTGCCGGAAATTGGCGGCGTCCGGCTGGAAGCGCGGGACCGCCTGGAGCCAGATCTCCTTGCTAGCCGCGGCGGGGGGTGTGATCAATCGCAGGTAGTAGCGGTGTTTGAGCTGGTCGGCCGGGGCGCCAAACAGAAACGGTAAGGGCCCGTTGGTGATCTCTTTGCCCTGCAATTCCGGGGGAAGCTTGTGCTCGGTGACCCGTTTCTTCTGATAGTCGTACTCGAAAATCGATTTTCCGTCGGAAATCCAGTATTCCTGGCGCGGCTTCTCGATGCTGTACATCCCTTTGTCCGGCGCGCCAAAGGCGATCGAGCCTTCGTCGATGAACCGGGGCGGAGGATTGGCCTGACCGTTCTGCGGCTGTGGGCCAAAGACCAGGTCGTACTCATAGCGGACGAAACTGGCTCGGAACGTCTTCACCCGCGAGCTCCGCTCCTGCCAGGCTGCCAGGACCCTGTCGAGCTCAGCCTGTTCCTCCTTGGTGAGCGTGAAGGGGGGCGGCGGGGGCTGCTGGCCGGCCGCAGGTTGCGCCTGTCCCGGGCCGACGGTCTGAAGCACCGGCGCCTGCGGCACGACCGGCTGGTCCGGCTGCTGCGGCTGCACGGCCGCCTGGACCGGCTGATCCGGCGCGGGGCCGGCCGGGTTCGGCTGCACGGGTTGGTTCTGGCCGACCGCGCAGGCGGCCGCCACTAGGGTCCACAAGACTGCCAGGGCCATCTGCCGACGCATGGTTCCCTCCGGTCGATACCCACAAGGGCGCGAGTAAAGGCCTCATCTTCACAACTTGGCCCGTGATTGTAACACGTGCCCGCCAAACGCCATAGGTCGATTTCGGGAGGGTCGAGAGGGCCGGGGCCAGGCAACGCAACGCGGTGGTAATCGCCTAGCCCGGCCCCCATCGTGGGCCAGGCTGCGGGCATGGGGAAACCGCTCGATCGAACCGATCCGGCAGGCCAACGCCAAATGAGATTGCATGGTCTGAGGAGGTGTTCGGAAACCAACACCCCATTTCGAGTCGCGGTGGTGAACCCCGTGTCGGGGCTGCTGCTCGGGTCGGAGCCCCCGACCAGCGATGATACCCGTCGAACACGTCGGGCATTGAAAGACCATTGTTGCCAGCGGTTTCGCATGGAATCCGGGGGGCATGGAGCCGGTTTCACGGCACCAGCATCGCTTGGGATCCCAAGTGTTGCCCCACGGGTACTCACGGCCATCGACTCCTCGGGCGCCTTTTTCCCACTCCAATTCCGTGGGCAATCGCAGGCCCGCCCAACACAGTAGTCCACCGCGTCCTGCCAATTGACGCAACCGACAGGTCGATTGTCGTACTCCGGCTTGAACTGATAAACGAAACCTGGGTCGCGCGTGTGTCCGGGCGGCTTGTGCGCGGTGGCCTCAATGAACCGTTTATACTGCGCGTTGGTCACCTCGTGGAGCCCCAGGTAGTAAGCGCCGAACTTGACGGAGAATCTCTCCTCGCCGGCCAGA
>JBAZVY010000306.1:0-2720 GCA_041660645.1 Elusimicrobiota bacterium
TCTCCATCTTCCGCGTCTACGAAAAGGGCGCCCCCTACACGCCGCCGGCGCACCTGAACTGGACCAACGGCGGACTGAAGGCCGGCGACCTGACTTTTGTCGCGGGCCATCCGGGTTCCACCGCGCGGTTGCAGACCCACGCGCAGATGTTGTTCGCGCGGGATGTCTCCTCCCCAACCCAGCTCAAGGGGCTCGCCCGCCGCATCAAAGTGCTCGAAGATTACGCGGCGCAGGGCTCCGAGCATGCCCGGCAGGTGAACACCCAGATCTTCGGACTGCAGAATTCCCAGAAGGCCATCACCGGCTACTGGTCGGGGCTCAAGGACAAGGAAGCCATGAAGCGCATCGAGGATGCGGAGAAGGAACTGAATGCGAAAGTCCAGGCGGATCCGAAACTTGCCTATGCCAAGGGCGCCTGGACCAAGATCGAGGCCGCCGAAGCCGTCCAGAAGGCCATGTACAAGGACCTGAGCTTCGTGAACACGAGGGGATCCTCGCTCTTGGGCGCAGCTCTCACGCTGGTGCGCATGCCCGCGGAAGCGGCCAAACCCGACGAGAAGCGGCTGCCGGAATTCAAGGATGCCCGCTTGCCTGCCATGAAGATGCAGATGGGCATCAAGCGGCCCTTCTACAAGGAACTGGAGATCGCGCAGTTCACCGATGGCTTGAAGGAAGCGCAGGAACAGCTCGGCGCCGACCATCCCTTTGTCAAGGCCATGCTGGGCGGCAAGAGCCCAGCCGACGTGGCCAAGGCCGCAGTGGAAGGCTCCAAGTTGAGCGATCCCGCCGCCCGCAAGGAATTGATGGAGGGTGGCCAGAAGGCCGTCGACGCAAGCACCGATCCCATGATCCTGCTGGCCAAGAAGCTCGATCCCCTGAGCCGCGCCACCCGCAAGAACCAGGAAGAAAAGGTGGGCGCGGTGATCGAGGAGCAGGGCGGCCGCATCGCGCGGGCCCGCTTCGCTGCTTATGGCAAGAACACCTATCCCGATGCCACCTTCACCCTGCGGCTCACCTACGGCGACGTGCGCAGCTACGCAGCCAACGGCACTTTGATGCAGCCGTTCACCACCCTGGCCGGCCTCTACGACCGCGCCTGGGGCTGGGGACCGACCGCCGAACGCGGAGCCTGGGCCCTGCCTCCCAAATGGGTGGAGCACCAGAAGGACGTGGACATGAGCAAGCCCATGGACTTCATCCATACCGTGGATATCATTGGCGGCAATTCCGGTTCGCCGGTGGTGGACAAGCAGGGCGACCTGGTGGGCCTGATCTTCGATGGCAACATCGAGAGCCTGCCCGGCCGCTACTTCTACGACGAGAAGGTGAACCGCGGCGTGAGCGTCGACGCCAGGGCCATCATGGAGTCCCTGAAGAAGGTCTATGGCGCAGGCGCGCTGGCGGATGAACTTTCAGGGAAGTAGGCCGCATCTGCACAAGGAAAGGGCCGCGCATGCGGCCCTTTCTTTGTGGCCAATCAACCCGGTGCGATCAAAAATATTGGCCGGTATTCCTTAGCTCCGCCCTGTGGGCGCGGCCGGCTTTGTGATTTGTACGAAGTTGCGTTCAATAGTAAAGAAAATGAAATCACCGCCAAGACGCCAAGGGCGCCAAGAAATATCATCATTTGCCAGCTTCGCGGATAAATTTCAGGCCGCCCGGCGACGGCCTCACTCTACATGTGATTCGCGCTGGCCCACCTGAATTTGCTGGCTTCTAGCCCGCAGGCACAACGCCCCCCCAAAGCAACTTTGGGCCGAAATCTGGCGTGGTGGAATTTGGCGTCCTGCTTTTCTTGGAGGTCTTGGCGTCTTGGCGGTGGATTTATCTTTTTGAATGCAACTGGGTATTGGAGGAATTCCGCCGTGGCCACGGCCAACGTGAAGCCGGGAGCCCGCGATCACCCCTTATTGCTTCGGCTGCACGAATTCCTCGAAGGGGGCGAAGCCCTTCAACCCCTCGAAGGACACATCCAGGTGGCGCACATTGCCGAGGGCTTGGCCTTCGGCGGTGGCTTCGCGCAGCAGCGTGAGCGCCTGCTCCTTCTCCCCAAGGCGGCAGGCGATGCGGGCTCTAAGCAGCGAGGTGAACCCGAATTTATCCTTGCGGGGCAGCCGGGAAAGCTGCTCCATGACGCCTCGGGCCTCGCCGGTGCGCCCCAGGTCCGCGTAAACGCTTCCGAGGCGGCCGAGGGCCGTGAGGTTCGAGGCATTCTTGCGCAGGATCGCCTGCGCGGCCGCCAGGGATTCCGGCAGCCGGCCCGCCAGGTACAGGCTTTCCATCCGGAAGGCCTGCAATTCCACGGTGACCGTCCCGGCGTCGAGTTTGCGCTCGATGGAATGGAGGGTCTCCTGGGCGAGGCGCGCGGAGGCTTCCCGGTGCCCGTGGATCCGGAGATCCTGGGCCACCCTCAGGGCTGTGTCGGGATCCTGGGTGATCAGGTCCCGGCCCAAATTTTCCGCTTCGACAGCCCGGCCCAGGCCCACGGCGGCCCAGGCCTGGTGGGCCTTCAACTTGGCATTTTCGGGATAGACCGCCAAGGACTTGTTGCTGGATTCCAGTTCCTGGTCGTATTGCCCGAGCAGGTGGTGGGCCCAGGCCAGGATGGCGCCCATGTCGGAGCCGATGGGGACCCGGGCGTTGACCAGCTTCTCCCATCGGATGGGGCGGGTGGCGGCGGCCACCGTTTCGGCGCAATGGTTTGTGAGGAAAGCTGTATA
>JBAZVY010000307.1:0-2718 GCA_041660645.1 Elusimicrobiota bacterium
CTTCCTCAGCCCAGGCCCATGCCGCGGCCGCCAACCGCGGCCTGGAAGCCCTGCGCCACCTCATCGCCAACCTGCAAGGCAGCCAGACCTTGGCCGCGGAAGGGCTCATCGAACTATTGCCCTCGCTCAGCGAGGCCCGGCATGTAGACGACAGGCACAGCGGCTTCTCGGATTGGTTCTTGCCCCCGCTCTGGAACCTGTTCTCCAACATGGGCTCCGCCTCCAGCGGGGAATCCGCGCGCTACGGCTTCGCGCCGGTCCTGAACTCCTTGCAGCGCGTAGGCCAAGTGGTGAGCAACCGCCGCGACGCTGAGTTCACCTGGGTCAACGGCAAGATCAGCGACGACTTGAGCGGGCAGATGCAGAAAGCCTTGAGCCAAAGCTCCCCCGAGACGCCTCAGCCCTAAATACGCCTCACCTATAGAACGCCGCGCCCAGCCCTGGGCGCGGCGTTTCTGCGCCACAATTCCTTAACGTCTCCATACTAAACTCTCGGGACCAGCATGGACACCTACGACATACTGCGATTCCAAGGCCAGACCCGCGCCTACGCCACGCGCATGCAAAGCCACAACCGCACGGTGGAGGATATCCGCAAGCAAGCCGAGGAACTCCAAGCTCGGGCCGATGCCTTGAAAGCCGCTCTCAACGCCATGGCCCTGCGCATGCAGTCCGCGCGGTCCAGCGTAGCGCAAGCCCGCGCCCAGGCGCCCACTCCGATCCCGGCTGGTCCGGCTACGATCATCGCTTTGCTCCCCGCGCCCCTGCCGGCCGCGGCCAAGCCGCGCTCAAACGCGCTCCGATTCATGCTGCATGCCTTATTCGCCATGACCTTGACCACGGCCGCTGGCCTGGGCCTGGGGCTCCAGGGCCAAACCGGCCCCGGCTCCGAGCCGGCGCCCATACCCAGAGCCACGCCCATGCTGGACGCCTGGGCCGCCCCCTTGGACGCAGACACTCCGGAGAACGAAGCCCTGCGCCTGGTATATGAATATCGCCTCCCCGGCATGGAGCGCACCGTACTGGACCTGGTATCCGACGAAGAGACGGTCCTGGGGCCGTCCCCCTGGAGCATAGAAGCCGTGGGCGAGGGCCGCTATGCCGTGAGCTTCGATCCCCGGCACGACCGGAAAAGCCCGGAGCGGCAAGAATTCGAAGTCGATCTCGTCAATCAGAACGTCACCCCCTCCCCGGACACCACCCTCAAGCTCCTTTCCTCCTGCATAGTCCAGAACTAACTGCGGTTTTTTTGTTAGACTCCGGATGGATAGGAGGTGTATACATGAACCAGAACACTTTAGGCATATGCTTATTGGCCCTGACTTTGGGCTGGGCCGGCAGCCCGGCCTCGGCTCAAGGCCCCAAGCCGGATAAGTCGGGCAAAGAATCCGCGGCCAGACCCAAAGGCCCGGGTCCGGACCAAGCCGCTCCCAAGGACATTCTGGAACGGCTCACCAAAGCCCTGGAACTCAATGCCGCGCAGCAGGCCAAGGTCAAAGCCATACTGGACAAGGCCAAGCCCGAGCTGGATAAGATCGAGGCGGACATGAAGGCGGTGCACGAACGCATGAGAACGGCCATGTTCCAGAACAAGGAAAGCATCCGCGAGACCTTGACCATGGAGCAAAAGGAGAAGTTCGATGCGGTCGCGATGCGCATGCTCATGCGCCACCGGATGCAGAAGACCATCAAAGTCCGCTACCACACGGGCCGGCCCGACATGATGCGCGAGCACGGCATGGCCGGCGGCGGAGCGGGCATGATGTGCGGACAGGAAGGCTGCGGCCTGGACGAGGAAGGGCCGGGCCTAGGCGGACGCCAGGAACGCAAGATCATCGAGATCAACGAACGCTCCGGACCGGACGCAGAAGACGACTGATCCGTTCAGCCGGCGAGTTCGAACATGCGGCGGATAGCGACCCGGGCCCGGGCGGCGGTCTCGGCCGGGACCTCCACGCGCTGTGCGGCTGTGGGCGCTTCCAACGCGCGCAGCACCGAAGCCAGGTCCGTCATTTTCATATAGGGGCACAACCGGCACATGAACACGAAATTCTTATCCGGGAAGCGCGTGCGCGCCAGTTCGCCCAAACCGCACTCCGTCACCAGCATATAATAAGGCGCCCGCGTGCGCTCCACATAGCGCAGCATGTCGCTCGTTCCGCCCACGAAATCCACCAAAGCGGTCAGGGCCGGGCTGCATTCCATATGGGCTAAGATCTTTACTCGGGGATAGATCTTGCGGTATAGGGCTATGGAAAAAGCGTCAAAACGGTCATGCACGACACAAGTACCCTTCCAAGTCACCAGTTCCGTCCCCAGCTTCTTGCCCAAGCTCGCGGCTAGGTTCTTGCCCATCATCTCGTCCGGCACGAATATCACCTGCGGGTGCTCCGCGAACAGCTGGCCCACGATCCGGGCCGCATTGGCGCTGGTCACGATCACGTCGGACTCGGCCTTGACCTCGGCCGAGGTATTGATATAGGTGGCCACCGGCGCGCCGGGATGCCGGGCCTTCAAGCGCCTCAGGTCCTTAGCCGTCAGGCTCTCCGACAATGAACAGCCCGCGGCCGGCGCGGGCAGCAGGACTTCTTTCTCCGGGCACAATATCTTGGCGGTCTCGGCCATGAAGCGCACGCCGCAGAACACGATGCTCTTGGCCTTGGTCTCGGCGCAAAGCCTGGCCAACTGGTAGGAGTCTCCGATGAAGTCCGCCACTCC
>JBAZVY010000308.1:0-700 GCA_041660645.1 Elusimicrobiota bacterium
CGAGAGCATGCTCGAACTCATGGAGCATGTGGTCAGCAAGGAAGGCTTCCGCACCGAGAAGGCCAAGGATGGGGCCGAGGCTCTGAGCAAGGCCGAGGCGCTCATGCCCGACCTCGTGCTCTTGGACCTGATGCTGCCGGGCAAGGGCGGCTACGAAGTGCTGCGGGATCTGCAGGCCGGAGGCAACGGCCGCATTCCGGTGGTCATGGTCACGGGCCGCAATTTCGACGTCAAGCAGGTGCAGATGCTGCGCCTGGAATCCAATTTTCGGGAATTGCTGACCAAGCCCATAAAGACCGCCGTGCTCATCGGTTTGCTGCACAACATCCTGCAGACCCGGCCCGCGGATCTGCGCCGGGCCCCGAGCGGGGACAGCCCCTTAAGCAGTGGCGCCTAGTTTCCGGCGGGCGGCATGGACGATAGCGGCTGGCGCGGCGGTCGTCTGCGGCATGGTGTACGCGGACCTTTGGCTGCGGGCGCGCAGCGCTTGCCTGGAAGGGGAGAAATACCTGGAATGGGACCGCGATCCCGTACTGAAGCAGACCCACCTGGACGGGCTGTTGGCCCAGAAGGAGGCGCGCTTGCGCCGGGAAGCCGCGGCCGGCCGCATCCCGGAGGCGGAACTCCAGCAGCGGCTGAGCTTGGCGCGGTTCGAACGCGACCAGCGCATGCAGGAAAGCTCCCTGAAATACGCTTATGC
>JBAZVY010000308.1:710-2714 GCA_041660645.1 Elusimicrobiota bacterium
GACCGCAGTGGAGCTGTTCTCTCCGCCCCAGAGCCGCTGGGTGGTGCGGTCCCGGGAGAAGCTGGTCCTGGCCAAGGAGCTCTGGAAGAAGGAATTGGCCGCTCAAAAGATCCCTTATCAGGATTACATGCTGGAGTAGGCGTCCGGCTGCGCGCCGGCGCGCTATATATGATCCGACTAGTATTGGGTTTGGCTTTGCTCCCGACCGCGGCGCTGAGCCTGTTCGCCGCGGTCCAGGTATTGGGGCGCATAACCATCCAGACCCCTTCCGCTTGGCCCTTCACCGTAGGAGTATTGGCCGCGCTCGGGCTTTGGCTGCTGGGATTTGCGGCCGTGGAGGGCCGGCGCGGCCTGGTGGGCCGGACCCTGACCTTGGCGCGCTGGCTTTATGTGTTCGGCCATGAGCTGACCCATGCCTTGGCCGCCTGGTCCTTGGGCGCCCAGGTCCATGATATCTCGGTCGGTCCGGACGGCGGGCACGTGGATGTGTCCCGTTCCGGAGCGTTCATATCCTTGGCGCCTTATTGCGTGCCCATATATTCCGTTCTGGCCGTGGCCGCTTATCGCGTGCTGATGTGGTGCTGTCCCGGACGCTTCGGCCTGGGCTGGTTCTTGGGCCTGATGGGATTTACCTTGGCCGGGCATCTGCTCATGACCGGAGAATGCCTGTGGCAGCGGCGCCAGCCCGACCTGGCCGCGGCCGGGGGCATGGTGTTCTCCTGGTCCATGATCGCCATAGCCAACGGCCTGGCCGTCATGCTTTTGACCAAGGCCTTGTTTCCGCGCGCCGTGGCCTTGGCCGTATCCTTGCGCCAGGTCGTGAACCTATCCGCGGATTTCTGGACCTGGAGCGGGCATGCGCTGCATGTCCTGTTGTGGCCTATAAAAGCGGGGTATCCGGGCTGATGTGCGGCATATTGGGCGTGTACGCGGCGGGCGGCGCGGCCTTAGACCCTGAGCCTACGCGCCGCAGCCTGGAGGCCGCGGGCGCGGCCATCGCCCATCGCGGCCCGGACGCGGCGGGCGCGGTCGCCGCCGCCCGATTCGGGTTCGGGCACCGGCGCTTGTCCATACTCGATCTCAACGCCCGCGCCAACCAGCCCATGTCTTCTCCGGACGGCAACGTGACCGTCACCTACAACGGGGAGATATATAACTTCCGCCAACTGCGCGCGGAGCTGGAAGCCGCGGGCTGCGCTTTTTCCACCACCAGCGACACCGAGGTGCTCATCCGGGGCTATCAGCATTGGGGCTTGGCCGGGATCTTGACCCGGGCCGCGGGCATGTTCGCTTTCGCTTTGTACGATGCCGCCCAGGACCGCCTCTACCTGGCTCGGGACCGGGCCGGCAAGAAGCCCCTGTACTGGGCCCGGGCCGGCGGCCGGGTATATTTTTGCTCGGAATTGGCCGGCTTGTTCCAGCTCTGGCCCGGCCGACGTCAGATCAGCCCGGAAGGGCTGGACTGCTATCTGGCCTTGAAGTTCGCGCCCGCGCCCTTGACCTTGGTGCAAGGGGTGAGCAAGGTCATGCCCGGCAGTTATCTGGAGTTCGGTCCGGACGGCAAGGAGCGGAGCGTTCCGTATTGGGATCCCTTCGCGGCCCGGCGCAGCGGCCTGAGCGCGCGTCAGGCCGAGGCTGAGGTGGAGCAGGCCTTGGACCTGGCGGTGCGCCGGCGCCTGGTCAGCGACGTGCCGGTATGCGTGTTCCTCAGCGGGGGCATAGATTCCAGCTACATCGTGGACCGGGTCTGCGCCTCGGGCGCCGCGGGCGCCGCGGCTTATACCGTGGGCTATTCGGACATGCCCGGTTATAACGAGTTCGAATACGCGCGCCTGGTGGCGCGCAAGTACCCCGTGGATTATCGCGAGGTGTTCGTGGGCTCCGGCCAGGTCTTGGATGTGCTGCAGGACGAGGCCATGGTGTTCGACGACCCGATATCGGATTGGGTCTGGGTGCCCCTACATTTTTTGTCGGCCCGGGCCCGGGCCTATGGGTTCAAGGTCG
>JBAZVY010000309.1:0-2678 GCA_041660645.1 Elusimicrobiota bacterium
CACGATCTCTTCCGAGCCGTAATGCTTCTTCTGCGCCCACCGGTCCAGCTCCAGCATCAGGGGCTTTACCAGGGGCGCGTTCTTGCGGGCCAGGGCGGGCATGTCCACGCGGGCGCTGTCGTCCGGCAGGAGCTTGAACCCCCGGGACGCCATATACCCTTCCAGCTTTTGACGGTATTGCTTTTGGAGCCCGGCCACCGCGGCGTCGAGCTGTTCCTGGCTGCTGTCGTTCTGGGTCGCGGTCTGAAAGGCTTCCTGGCGCGCTTTGGCCAGCCAGGCTTTCAAGGCGTTGATGTCCTTGGTGGAATAGCCCCATTCCGCGGCATAGGACTGGAAAGCGGATTTTTTCACCTGGAAGCCGGCCTGGAGCTGGTCGCTGTTGAAGTTCTCGAAGCCGTATTCGGCCGAGTAGGCGTCCGGCAGTTCCGCGATCTTCTGGGTGGCGTGGGTGTTGGGATCGCCGCCCACGGCTTCTTGTTCGAAGACGGCCGCTTCGTAGGCCGGCCGAGGCGGCCGCGGCCGGTCCGCGGCTAGCCCGGCCGCGGCCGCGGCGCAGAGGGCGGCGGCGAGCGCCAGGGGCAGGGGCGGCGGGCCGTAGTCCATGCCCAAGGGCTACGTGAGCGGATTGTGCCGCATGAGCAGCCAAGTGGCGGCGCAGATGCCGATGGCTACGCCTGCGGCGCTGAGGGCGTGGACGCGGCGCCCTTGCGCGGAGGCATATATCTTGCGGGTATGCGACTCTAATATCAGGAAGAGCGGCAGCCCGAGCAGGGCCAGGGGCGGCGTGGTGTTCAGGTTCTTGGACAGGATGACCAGGGTGGTCACGCCTAAGAAGTTGGCCGCGGCGGTGAGGATGAACAGCAGCAGGCAGGGCAGGATCTGGCCGGCTTGTATCTTGGCCGCATAGGGCGCGGTCACTTTGGCGTTGGCGAGATGGAGGGCGAAGAACAGCACGGTCGAGACCACATAGAGTATCAGCAGTTGGACGTTTATGGTCCAGTGTTTGGCGTAGCGCAACATCTCGGTAAGCTTGTCCATGCGGTCTCCTTACCGCCTAGGTCCTTTGTCGACATGCGCGTAGGCCCAATGGCGGTTGACGCAATCCGGCATTAGTAATATCATACTTGTGCAGCGTGTAGCAACGCCATATTGGAGGTGTGATGCTAAAGGTTAGAAACGCGGTCGTCATAATCATCTTGTGTATCATCGGGATCTATTCCGTAATGAAGCATAAGACCCAGCAGCCGCTCAGTCTCACGGTGCCGACCCAGGAACTCCGGGACGCGGTAGCCGGCGGCCCCAACCACGCTAAGCATCGCAAGCTGGCGCTCAATCCCGGCAACGACGACCAATTGCGCGACGCCCTGGCGGAAAGCCCGGCCATCCCGACCGGCGCCCCGTTTGCCGGATCCAATCATGCGCCTCAGCCTCCGCGCGGAGGCGGTGAAGGCGGCATCGGCTTCATCCACGGGCCCAATCGGCTCATCAACACGGGCAACCCGACGACTCCCGAGATATCGCCTTCGGGCCCTCCTACGTACAACCCGCAATAAGCTTTCGCGGCCGCCGCACGTCGAGGAACCCAGCCCGATGAGGACTGGGTTCCTCGATGATGAACACAGTGAGTGCATCAGGATAAGGAATCAAATGCGAAAGTCCACGATCGTCCTACTCGTAATGTGCATGTCCGCGGGCAGCGTCCAGGCCGGTAATTGGGATTGGCTGACCCAGTACAAGAAGCCTAACATCCATCTGGGCCAGCTTGCCCTGCATCCCAGCTACGATTTCTCGCAGACTTATGATTCCAACATCTATCTCGTGCCTCGCGACCAGGCCAACGGCGTGGTGGTGGGCAGCGGCAAGCGGGAATCCTGGATCACCAAGAACAACCTGGGCTTGGAGGCGGAACTGCCCTGGCGCACCCTGCATAAATTGGCTTTGGGCTATGGCGTGGAGTTCCAGAACTATACCACCCAGCCGGATCTCAACGACGCCATCAACCAGCGTCTGCACGGTGACTACACCTACGCCGGAGCCTATGGCCTGACCTTCAAGGTCGGCGACAAGTATGTCAACACCACGGATCAGGCGTTCTCGGAACTGGTGGGCCGCAACCAGCGCTGGCAGAACATCATATACACCTCCTTGGACTATTATCCCGAGCACGGCCGGCTGGCCGGAGGCATCGACGCGAGCCAGAAGAACGACAAGTATCTGGGCCCGGTGTTGGGGCGATTGCTCAATCGTTATGAGGACACGCTCGGCTTCAACGTGGGCTATAAAGTGATGCCCAAGACCAAGGCCTACGTCTCCTATCATCGCGGCATCGTGCATTATTCCGTGCCCGCGCAGGGACTGCAGAAGGACAGCCGCTCCCATTCCGTGGGCGCGGGCGTGATCGGATCGCTGACCGCCAAGCTGGAGGGCCAGATCGAGGGCGGCGCGACCTATCGCCAGTATGACGTAGCCCCGGTCTCCGGGGCGTCGCGCATATTCGTGTCTCCGACCGTGGCTACCACCCTCACTTACAAGGCGGACGCCAATACCACGGTCATCCTGAACCTCTCCCGCTACCTGGAGGAGTCCATCGATCCGTCCAACCCCTTCTACTATTCGAACAACGCCTCGCTCGACGTCAAGCATAAGTTCCCGCGCAAGTTCTCGGCCGGGGCCAATCT
>JBAZVY010000310.1:0-2660 GCA_041660645.1 Elusimicrobiota bacterium
TGGGGCGGGAAGGAGCCTACATCGGAGTGCTTCTGGACGATCTGACCACCAAAGGCGTAGACGAGCCTTACCGCATGTTCACGGCCCGGGCCGAATACCGCCTGACCCTGCGAGCGGACAATGCGGATATGCGTCTGATGGAAAAAGGATTCCAACTGGGCCTGATCCCGCAGGATGCCTACGACCGCTTCCGCCGGTATCGGGAGTCGGTCGCCGGCAGCCTCGCCTACACGGACTGCGACCTTTCGCCCTGGTCCCTATCCCGGTCCGAGGCCCAGCGCGACATCGAACGCGACTATGCCGGATACGTCAAACGGGAACGCCAGGCCGCGGAGAAGATGCGCCGTTGGGACAACGTCCCCATACCCCGAGGGCTGGACTACGCCGGCATACCCGCGCTGCCCGCGGAATCCCGCCAGAAACTCGCCCAGATCCTGCCCCGCACCCTGGGACAAGCCGGCCGCATCCCCGGAGTGACCCCGGCCGACGTGCAGATACTATGGGTCTGGAGCGAACGCACCCGCAGGCTCCCAGCCCGGGCTCCGGAGGCAGATCCCGATTCCCGACATTGAACCGGACTACGAAGGCCTGGCCGCCGCGGCCTTAAGCTGGGGCATCGCCCTGGACCCCGGGCAATTGGCCCGGATCGATCGTTATCTTAAGGAGATCCTGACGGCCAACGCCAAGGTGAATCTGACCGCGGACACCGATCCCGCAGAAGTCCTCATGCGCCATGTCGCCGACGGCTTGGCCGCGGCCGGGACGCTGAAAAAAGAACTGCCCGGCCCCGCGCCGCGCATCCTAGACCTCGGCTCCGGAGGGGGCTATATAGGAATGGCCATAAAGATCGGCTGGCCGGAAAGCCGGGTGACCCTCATGGAATCGGTCCAGCGCAAGTTCCGGTTCCTCAACGCCATGGCCGTACGTTCCGGTCTGGCCGGACTTACCGTATCCTCACGCCGGGCCGGAGGCGCGGCCGGGCCGGAGCGGGATTTCGACGCGGTAGTGGCGCGCGCCCTGGCCCCGCTGCCCGAGGCCTTGGACCTGGGCTTGCCCTTAGCCGCGCCGGGCGGCCTGATGCTGGTGTTCCAAAGCCAGCCCCCAGACCCGGCAGAGCCGCGCCTGGCCAGAGTACTGGCGCAGCACGCCGCCAGATTGGTAAAGTCTCTGCCGTATCGTCTGCCCCGGGAAGACCGGGACCGTCATCTGGCTTTGTTCCGAAGATAGGAGATATCCATGCAGATGCTCAACCGTTATTTCGCTCCCTTCGCACTCTTGCTCATCCTATCCGCCATATACTTCAGCACCCCGGATCCGGAGAATGTGCGCCTGACCTGGCAGACCTACAAGGCGGCCTTCGCCATACTGGCTCTGTCCGTCCTAGTCAACATGTGGATCAGCAAGAACACCTATCACTACATCCACTGGGCCAGACAGCTGAAAGTCTTGCAGGTATGGCTCAACTATTTCTGGGCCATACCCCTGGTATACCTGCTGCTGCCGTTCTGGGGGCCGATGTGGCTGCTCTTCGTCATGGCGCCGGCCACGGCCGCCCTGTACTGGCGCCGCTGGCAGACCCTGGCCACCGCCCTGGTCTCGTCCACGACCCTATTGGTCATATACCATCAGCGCGGCGCGTTCGAGGCCGGATTTGCGGAGGGTATGGCCGGGATGGCTTACGTGCATGCCTTATTCATAGTCGTGATATCCCTGTTCATACACGGGCTGGCCGAGACCGCCCTGCGCCTGCGGGACGCCCGAGTAGGCTGAACCGACCGACCACGGAATAAAGTGGACGTAGTACTAAGACTCCGCCTCCTCATATGGATACTGCTCCTTAGTCTCTGGGGGGTGCTGGTCTATCAGTACCTGGGCCAAGACGAAGCCAAAGTCACCCGGATGCGCAAGGTCGTAAATCCCTACAGCCACATGCCGCCTCAGCCGGCCCCGAGTGCGGGCGCCCTGCGCCAGCTGCCCCCGACCGAGACGCGGGCCGCGGACCCGGACATCTTGGCCTCGCCGGAAAGTTCGGTCGCCATGGTGCGGCCGCCGACGCCAGGCCCGGCCTTGGCCGCCGCGCCGCCCGGCATGCCGCCGTCTTCGCTGCAAGAGGTGCGGGCGCCGGACTACATCTCGGGCCCGGCCGGACCGCCCCGGCAAGCCGCGCCGCCGCCCGCGGCGCGCGCTCCGGCTCCGGAGCCGGAATCCCTCGAGGTCCCCGTGCCGACCGGATTCTTTTCCAGCCGCACGCGCCATTTCACGATCTACGCCGAAGGCGCCCCGGCCTCGGAGGATTTCCAAGAACTCCTGGAGACCCTGCACGGCAACATGATGTTGGACCTGGCCACGTTCTCACCCTGGGCCAAGGACGACCGGGTGCTGATATTCCTATTCAAGGATCAGGAGACCTATCGCCAGATGACGGGCCGGCCGGCCTGGTCCGGGGGCGCGAGCTCCGTGCCCAAGCGCAAGATATACCTATACGAGAGCTCCGAGCTGCACGGCATCCTCGCGCACGAACTCTGCCACATCTACTACGACAGCTTCTTCACGGCCGGCAAAGCCAACCCCTTATGGCTGAGCGAGGGCATGGCCACGCTGATCCAAGTGGAGCGGGGCATGGCCGCGCCCAACTGGCTGCGAGACAACCTCGAGATCCT
>JBAZVY010000311.1:0-2650 GCA_041660645.1 Elusimicrobiota bacterium
GAGGATTTCATCGAGGATCGGGCCACCGGGGCCCCGTCCAATTCCGCGACCACCTTCCTGCGCCGCGGCGAGGTGGAGAAGGTGCTGGCGACCTTGACCGACCGGGAAGCCAAGATCATCAAGCTGCGCTTCGGCATAGACTCGGGCTATCCGCGCACCCTGGAAGAGGTCGGCCGCATATTCCGGGTCACGCGCGAGCGGGTCCGGCAGATCGAGGCCAAGGCCATCCGCAAGCTCCGGCATCCTTCCCGGAGCAAATCCCTGCGCGATTATCTGGATTGAATATGCGCAACGATCGGGGACGTCATCCGCTGTTCGAAGGCGTGGTGTTCGGGCTGGCTCTGCTTTTGGCCGGCATCATCTTGTTCTACTCGGCCCAGAGATATGTGGAGCGCCGAGCCCGGCCGGCGCCGGCCGCCGCGGACGCCCCGGCCTCAGCTCCCGGCGATCCGGGCGCGGTCCCGCTCACGGAGCGCGCGGTAGCCTCTATCCCGCCCGTGCGCCTGGTGCAGACCGGCAGCCTGCGCAGCCGCAATATCGACGTCCCGGCCCCCCTTTTGGGTAAGGAGAACGCCTGCCCTCCAGGGACGGCGGGCCCTTGCCCGCCGCCCAGCCCTAAGAAATAGCGCTCGGCCGGGTCAGTCCTTCTTGTGCAGCAGGCCGCGCAGCATCTCGGCCGCCACATCCTTGCCGCCTAGGCCGAAGGCTATGGCCGCGGCCAGGCCCGCCGAGCCCAATAATATCTGGATGGCCGCGGATATGAAATTGAGCTTCATGCCCAACTGCTCCATCGCGGTCATGGCGGAGAATACTACCACCAGTATGTAGGCGGCGTGGGCCAAGACGTCTCCGCCGCGCACGTTGTTGGCCGCGGCCGCGTTGAGCACGATCTCGCGCAGGAAGCGCGCGAACAGCAGGCCTCCGAACAATATGAGCAGGGCGCCGATGAGCACGGGCAAGAACATCGCGAAGCGTTCCAGCAGTTCCGATACTACGGTGAGGTTGACCGCATTGGCCGCGGATACGAAGAATATGAACAGTATGAACCAGTAGACCAGGAAGGATATGACGTAGATCGGGGACTTGCCCAGGCCCATGCGGGCCAAGACTTCGTTGATCCCGACTTTGCTGGTGTAAGTGTCGAGCCGAGCCTTGCTCAGGACGCGTTCCGCCAGGGTCCGCAGGGCCCGGGCCGTGAACATGCCCAACAACAGCAGTATGAGCGCCGCCGCGATGCCCGGTACGTATAGGGAAAAGCGGTGGTATACGCCTACGAAAGGACTGGCGATCACGTCCACTGGCAGTGTATTCATAACGCCGCTATTCTAGCAAAAGAGGGGGAGATGTTATAGGAATAGTCCTACAAATGATGTGACTTTGATTACATTGACAATAATGGGTGAATCTGTTAAGCTTCAAAATGTCGCATAGAGGTCATGCCGCATTTTCTCAACGCCGAGGCGAGAAAACCACCTTGTGGGCCGTATGCCTGCGGGGTGGTTTGCCTATTGTTGGCGGCCCTCCTCCTGGGGGCCGCTAAGCTCGACGCCGCGGTCACCGTATCCGCGCTCTCGGGGAACGCTTTCGTGCTCAAGGCCGGCTCCTCCGTGTGGCAGGCCGCGGTCCGCGGCTGGGAGATCCTGCCCAGCGACCAGATCCGGACCGGGACGGGGTCGCGCGCGACCTTGACTTTCGATGACGGCTCCCGCATCGAGCTGGGCGCCAACGGATCCTTCACTTTGCAGGACGCCTCCGGCCAAGCCAGCTCCATAAAATTGGCCATAGGCTCGGCCCGGGCCTGGGTGAGCAAGTCCTTGTCCCGCAGATTCGAGATCCGCACTCCCACCGCGGTCTGCTCCGTGCGCGGCACCGAGTTTTCGGTGCAGGTCGGGGCCCAGGGCAACACGCGGGTGGAGATGTTCACGGGACTCTTGGCCGTGGCGGACCGCACCGGCAACGAGGTCCTGCTCAAGGACAACCAGCGCATAGAGGTCACGGAGCGCGGCCTGGGCCCGGTGGGCGGCCAGGGCACCGGGCGCGACACCGGGGCCAGCGAACGTTCTCGGGATCTGGTCAAGCGCGAGGTCGGCCTGGAGATGACCAAGGAAGAGGTCCAAGCCGCGGCCGCGCTCGAGGCTAAGAACGCCATATATCAGCAGGGCAAGGCCATAGTGGACGTCAACGGCTTCCGGGTCCGTATAGAGGAATACATCATCCGTTCCCAGCCCGACCAGTTCAAGCTCGTGGTGCTCAATGACCGGCCCGGCATCCGGTTCGATTACTTCTACTATAAAGGAACGTTCAATACGGCTCTGCCGGATGATATATCCATCGCCCTGCGCCAACTGCCGGGCTGCATCGGCGCGGCGTGCTCTTATTACCTGACCGGCTATGAGACCGCCCGATCCAACACCACGGACAACATGCTCGAGGTGACCTCGGGCGGGCATCAGGTGGACGTGAACAACAACGGCGTGGCCGCGGACGCCGTGACCGAGGCTTTCGATCCGGCTACGGACCGTTACGTGTCCTTGGCCGCGGGGCAGTCGTTTTATAAGACCCTGTTCAATGATTATTCTCTGAAGTTCAACGGAGTGGAGCACGGCAAGTGGGCGCCGGCCTCGAACTATACCGGGGCCGAAGGCTACGG
>JBAZVY010000312.1:0-2628 GCA_041660645.1 Elusimicrobiota bacterium
CCGGCGACTCTAGCCAGATCAACGACGCCAAGCTCAATATCTATAACACGGCCGGCGAAGTGGTGCGCAAGATGAATCCCGGCCCGTTGGAAGGCGGCTTCACCCACTATCTGCCCTGGGACTGCGGCAATCAGGAAGGCCGCCGGGTGAGCTCCGGCATCTATTTCGGAGAAGTGGTATGGGGCGGCAAGCGCAAACTGTTCAAGATGGCGATCATAAAGGGCAGCGGCCTATGATGCGGCTGATACTGGCGGGGGCGGCTTTGGCGCTGGCGCTGGCGGCGCCGGCGCAGGCCCTCAATGCCCGGGCCGGCACCAGCGGGGCCCAGTTCCTCAAGCTCGGGGCCGGGGCCCGGGCCGGGGGCATGGGCGACAACTTCGCGGCCTTGGCCGACGATGCCAACGCGGCGTACTACGATCCGGCCGGCCTGACCCAGCTCATGGGCACCCAGTTGGGCGGCGCCCACACCGTGTATTTCGGGGGCATGAGCTATTCCGTGCTGAATCTGGCCGTGCCTTTCGCCTCGGACGAGGATTTCTCCAAGCACGTGCTGGCCGCCGGGATATACCATATGTCCGTGGGCGACATCGAGCGGCGCACCAGCGATTCCACCGACCCTACCGGCAAGTTCTCGGCTTCCGATGGGGCCTATGCGTTGAGCTACGCGCACGCTTTGGACCATCACCTCAGCCTGGGCGTTACCGGCAAGTATATATCCCAGAACATCGATTCCTACAACGCCCGGACCTTCGCGGCGGACGCGGCCGTGTTCTATCGCGTCAACCCGGACGGAGACCGGCCCGTGAGCGTGGCCGCGGTGGCCAAGAACCTGGGCAATAAGTCCAACGAATACGTGTCCGGCCAGGGCGATCCCCTGCCTTTGGGCCTGACCGTGGCCGCGGCTTGCCGGGTGTTCCCCAAGCGCTTCGTGCTGGACCTGGAAGCCTCCAAATACCGGGACACGGACCTGTTCGTGGGCCTGGGCGGGGAATACACCCAGCCCTTCAACGAAGGCGTGGCCGGGCAGCTGCGCTTCGGGTATTCTGCCCAGCGCAAGGACAACGACGGCCTCAACGGCATAGCCTTGGGCATGGGCATCACTTTTTACAAGGCGGCCTTTGATTTCGCTTGGCAGCCGTTCGGCACTTTGGGCGATACCTTCCGCTACTCCCTCCTGGTCCGGTTCTGAACCTCCAGCCGTTGGCTTGACAGCTATTACAATAGTTTGCATAATTCATAAAGTTACATAGATTTGGGCTGGGTTGTAGTCACGCCAACGCCAAGACTGCCGAGACTTGGTTGTACTGCATCGCGATCCCGTCCTGGGATTGGCGTTTTTTTATTTTTCAAGCTGTTGGCTGTCAGCGGTTTATTCATTTTCTCTCCGCATGCCGCTGCCCGGGAAGTCTACGACAACATAAATACCGACACCGTATGGCGGCTTGCGGACAGTCCGATCACCGTCATCGGCAACCTCACCGTGACCGGCGGCGCGCGTTTGTCCATAGAGCCGGGCGTGGTCGTCTTGTTCAACTCCGGCACGGGCCTTAACCTTTCCAACGCCTCGTTGTCGGCCCTGGGCACCAGCGCGGACCCGATTTATTTTACTTCTCATAATGACGCGTCCGCAGGCGGCAGCGGCAGCCCGGCCCCCGGAGATTGGGGCAGTATAATATTGGACGCTTCCAGCGCGACCCTGGCCAATGTGAAATTGCGCTACGGCGGCAGCATCTATGGCGCCATGCTGTATCTTCAAAATAACAGCACGCTGGCTTTTGTGGGGGGAGAGGCAGCCCACTCGGCCGCAAACGGTATTTTCGCGCAAGGATCAGCGCTGTCCGTGTCCAGCGTGACTTTTCAGGACGGCCCAGGCTGGGCCATCTATAGCTCGGACAGCGCGGTCCCGCTGCTGGCCAACAACACGTTTAACGGTTATGCCATCCAGTAGAATTGAAACGTAGTCCTTCCGTCAAATCTGTTGACACTCTAGCCTCTTGAAGGTCGTTGCCGTTGGGGAGATACCCTGATAAATGTCGTTGAAATTAGGGGCCCCGCGGCAGCGAGATGTCGTTTAAAAGGAGGCTGTTGAGATGAAGAATAAAAGAAAGGTGTGGCCGTTTAATGCGAGGCTGGAGGCCATTAAGGCGAGACAGCGGGGCTTGAGTTATCGAGAAATAGCGCAGCTGACAGGTATGAGCTCGACGGTGGCAAGCCGCAGCGTGCGGATTTACCAGAAGTACGGAGAAGCGGCTTTGCAGCCGGGGTGGAAGGAATCAAAACCGAAGGCCGAGCGGCGATCTGCGAAGACACTGATTGTTGAGCAGGCAGTGGCGCAGCTAGGCCCCCAGGGGGACGTAGGCGGAGTCGGCAAGGTGCAGGGCCTGCTTTACCGACTGGGGCTGCTGAAGGTTTCCCGTGGGACGGTGGCGAAAGTCCTTGAGAACCAAGGGCGGAGGCCGAAGCCTATGGCTAGACGGCGTCGGAACCTGCCGGTGAAGGTCCGCCACTTCGAGAGGGCCAAGCCCAACGACCTTTGGCAGACTGACATCATGACGTTCATGCTGCGGGGCCAGTACCGCGTGTACCTGATAGGTTTCATGGACGACAACAGCCGGTTCATCGTGGGCT
>JBAZVY010000313.1:0-2599 GCA_041660645.1 Elusimicrobiota bacterium
TGAGCTCATATATGCGCGCGCCCTCCGAGGCTTCTTGCTGGACCAGCCGGAAGCCGCCGGAATCTTGGAGCTGCCCGCGGATGCGGTCCAATCTCAGGCGCAAGGTGGCGGTGCGGTCCGCGGATAGGCCGATGTCCAGGCCGTCTTGCCAGATCACGAATCGAGCCTGGCGGCGGCGCAGGGCTTGCGCGAACTCGGCCGGGTCCGGAGTGTCGGGCAAGGCCAGGCTGGGCCGGCCGCACAGGAACCCATCGCGTACGTACATGGGGCTGGCGATGATGTCCGAAGGCTGGGTGTGGCTGGCTATCCAGGCATAGGTGCGGGACAGTTCCGGGGCGGCGGCGGGCCGGCTGGTCCAGAGCCGGTGATGGGAAGACAGCTGCAGGCACAGCAATGCGCTCAGCAGCCAGCGGGCTTTGGTTCCGGCTCCGGCGGCCAGGGCCCAGAGCAGCCAGGGCAGAAGCGGGATAAGGTAGCGTTCATATTGCCAGGCCCAGAACGCATGCATGAGCCCGGCTCCGGCCAGCATCAGGATCGCGGGGCGGGCCGGTTCTTGGCGCCAGAGCCGCCAGAGGCCGCGGATCGCTACGGGGAGCAGGAGCAGGCCGAGCGGTCCGGCGGCCGCGTTCCAGCGTGGGGGCAGATAGCTGCCTGCCCAGGACCGGAGATAGTAGCGGGCGTTGTCCGCGGCCACGTACCAGGGCTGCAGCCAGGGATGGCCTGCGTAGGAGAAGTGTATCTCCCGGGCTTCATCCACATAGCCGGACGCATATAGGGACCAGGCCCACCAGGCCAGCAAGCCCAGCGCGGCGGGCAGCGCCGTCCATAGGGCGGATCTGCGGTCACCGTCCCGCCAGGGCCGATAGAGCGCGGCGGGGATCAGGGACAGCCCGGCCGGACGCAGTTGGGTCAGGGCCAGCAGCAGGCCGCCTGCCGCCGGGGCTCGGTTGTTTTCTATCGCGGTCAGCAGGAGCAAGGCCAGGGCGGTATAGGCGCCTTCGCTCATGACCGTGCCGGCTTGGGTCAGGACCATGGGATTGGTGGCGAACAGCAATGCTATCAGCAGGGCCGGGATAGCGTTGCCGGCGGGTTCCAGCCGGGGGCCGCGGCGCAGCCAGCGCCAGATCAGCCAGGGCAGGCCGGCGAGTATGAGGGCGCAGAAAGCCTGATACAGGCCATACCAATTCCCGGCCAGCCAGGTCACGGGCAGCAGCAGGATGGGGAAGCCGGGCATGATCATGGTTATGGGCGGCTGCCCGGGCGAAGTGAACAGGCGATAGCTCCCGGAGGCTAGGGCGTGGGAGCTTATGATATAGAGCAGGTCGTCTTGCTGGCGCCCCAGGTATTGTCCGGGCACGGCACAGAGTATTATCAGGCTTGCGGCCAGAAGCGCGGCCCAGGTCCAAAGCTGACGGCGCATGGGGTTTTATGGGGAAAGCAGCAAAATGGCGGAAAGGGGGGGATTCGAACCCCCGAGGGCTTTTACACCCTACACGATTTCCAGTCGTGCGGTTTCAACCGCTCACCCACCTTTCCAAAACAGCCCGTAGATTATAGCTGATTTTATCGGGCCGCGTTCGGGAAAGACTCTGCGGCGTGGCGCGCCGCCTCGTCCGCCACGGCCGCGGCCGGGATCTCTTTTAAGCGCAAGGCCTCGTCCCGGGCGGCTTCGTCATGGGGCAGCAGATAGCGGTACTCGTGGCGGCGCAGCCAGTCCGGCGGGACGCGGCCGCGGTCCACGAACAGGAGGGCTTGTTCGTCCCAATACACCAAGGCCCAGCGCTCCCGGGGCATGAAGAAGAAATACCAGGGCCGCGGGAAATCCTTGACCCTGCCGTCCGGATAGCGTTTTTGGGCGGGCAGCATGAGCGCTAGGTCCAGCATGAGGGCGCCGTCGAGGCCGTGCTGCCGCATGAAGCCATGCCATAGCGCGGGATCCTTGACCGCGGCGCCGTTGGCGGCCAGCAGGTCGTGGAACAGGTAGCGGCCGTCGAAGAACATCCGATACCAGGGCCGCAGTTTCCAGGCCAGGTAGCCGCCCCATTCCCATTGGTTGTACAGGCGCAGCGGCTCCAGCGCCGGGCGCTGCCGGGCCATGAATTCCACCGCGGCCCGGGGCACATGCTTAGGCTGGAACCAGCCGGACCAGGCCACGCGCGGCGCCAGCCAGAGCAGGAACGCGGCGTAGAGCGCGGCCGCGGCCAGCCGGATGGGGCCAGCGCGGCTCGACTGGTCCCAGCCCAGGTCGCGCAGCAGCAGTAGGACCGCCGCGGTCGCGGCTACGGTAAAGAACACGGAGCCCCGCTCGTGGGCCGCGGAACTGGCGCCCAGATAGAGCGCGAATACGGCCAGGGGCCAGGCTCGGATATGGGACTGCTTGCGTTTGCGCCAGGCCGCGGCGCACAGCGCGGCCAAAAGCAGGAGGCTGGGCCAGAACGGCCAATATAGGGGGTTCTCCCAAGACATGGGCTGCCATTCCTTGATGGTGCGCGCCAGTTCCGCGCGCATGGCCCAGTGCTCCCAGGCCACCGCGTAGACGCGCCAGCCGTAGGGATTGAGCAGGGCGGCCCCGCCGCCGAGCGGGGCGGCTGCGGCGTGC
>JBAZVY010000314.1:0-2595 GCA_041660645.1 Elusimicrobiota bacterium
TCCCGGTGTTCCGCCTCGTCGTTGTCGTAGTCGGGCAGCAGGGTCGAGGCGATGACGGCCTGCGCCGGCACGCTGACCTTGTCGCCGCCGTCCGTGAGCGCGATGACGATCAGCGGGTTCTTGATGGACTTCTGCCTCGAGGGGATGACCGTGACGATCTTGCCGTCGAGGACGTCGCCCAGCTGCATGTCCTTCATGCGGACGATGGGCGGGGAGGTCAGCTCCTGGAATTCACCCAGATCGATTTCCTTGACGGTCTTGAAGACGGAGCGGCCCGCGGGACGCTCGGACGCCTGGACGGCGGCCGGGTTGACGGATGACTTGTTACCTTTCGATTTCGTTGCCATGGTTGATTGCCTTGTTATGTTGACTGTTACTTTTTCACGGCAGCGGATTTGCCGCCGCTGAAATCGTTAAAATACTTATGACCGGGGCGGTCAATGGTAAAGTTACCATCACTGGAATAATTATAGCCGGTGGAGAGGATACGGTGCAACTCACCCCGCATGGCCCGGGTGCCGTGGGCGCAGCCGGTAGCCACCAGGGAATGATGGAACAGATGCAGCCAGCCTTGCTCCTGCTCCGGCTTGACCGTGGACCAAAGCATGATTTTCAAGGCATCCTGCACCACGGCAATTTCAAGCCAGCGGTCCGCATCCGGGGCGCTGCGCCCGGATTCCCAACCGTGCACGTGGGAGGCAGAACACTGCCATACGTCCGCCCACTGCTGCAGGGTGAACTTGAAGGTCAGGCGAAGCTGACGGAACTGATTCATTCAATCCAGCGGACACAGTCCGGCACCGTGCAGCCGGCCCGGATGTGACCGTTAAATTCCGCCCGCGACCAATGCAGGATACCCGCCCCGCAGACCGGACAGGGCAGGGAGCCGCCCCGGGCCTTGGTTTTCTCCCATTCCGCCAGAATCGCCACCCGGGCCCGGGTGCATTTTTTGGAAAAATCCTCATGGGCTTTTTCCCGTGCCTCGACCGCCGCCAAGCCCTCCGCCTGGTAATCGGCACAATGGTGCCGGAGCGATTGGCTGGGCAGGCAGGGCAGGGCGCGGGCCGCGGTGAAGCCGCCATAGCAATGACCGGCCTTGCACCGGGCTGCGCCCACCCCGTTGAAATGGACACAGACCTGGGCCCACCAGGCAGAGGATTGGACGGGCGGAGTTGCGCTCATGCCAGCGCCCTCACCGTCCGATCTTGCAACCATGCGCGGGCCTCTCCCACCACCCGGGAACGCGGGCCCTGGCAGGCGAGCGGCAGCATCACCCCGGCCACACTCACCCGCCAGCACAGGCCCAGCTCCGAGGCCTGGAGGTCCAAATCCACCGCCACCCGGCCCCGGTCCAGCTGCGCCAGCAGCCAAGCCGCCCGGGCCGTGGTCGTGGGCAGCGCCTCATAAATTTTTTGTTCCGTGATGGTCATAATTCGCGCAAGCCCGCCGGCAATTTGTCCCGCGGGATCCAGACCAGCAGTCCGACCTGTTCCGCCGGCCGGCCCGTCACCATCTGCCGCAGGGCCTGCGAGACCAGGGGCTTTTCCACCGCCACCGTCAGGCGCCCCGTGGCGCCTTTCGACGGATTTTCTCCGCCCACCAGGGTCGCCGCCAGCCGCTGAAATTTCAAATTCTCGTCCCCCACCGCCACCAGCATTTCCGTCAAGGTTGTTTTCATGGCAGGGTCAGTGGAACATACCGGCCGCCCTTTGCAAGCCGCTTCTTATGGTATTTGCTCCGCAGCTCCTTCCGCACCAGCCGCCAGACGGACAGCCGGCGCGCATTGCCGCCCGGCCGCTCCCCGTAAACCGGCCGTCCATCGGCTGTTTCCGCCACCTGGGCCCGGTCAAAGAAATTGATGGCCTCCCGGATCCGCGTATTCCACCGCCCCTTTTTCAATAAAAGCCCGGGCATGTTTTTTTAGCACCCCCTTGGCCTTGGCCTCCCAGCGCCACCGCTTTTTGCCCGCCGGCCCCTTTTTGGGAAACACCAGCCGGTAGGTCTTGGGCGCCAATACATCGATCCGCTTGCCGTAGCCCTCGAGCTTCATCGTGCCCAGCTCCCGGCCCGTGGCAAAGGGCAGCGGCTGCGCCGGATCCTGAAAAAAGAAGCACGAATCGGTGTCGCAATAGACCAGGTTCGCCGGCCCCACCGCCCGCAAGTGGTCCAGCAGCCGCGTGCGCCCGTAGGCCGTCACGTGCGCCGCGTGGCAGTAATTAACGTGGTCGGGCAGCGGAATCGTCACATCCGTCAGCAAGGCCTCCCCGAACAGGACCGCATCCCGGGTGCCATCCTTCAACTGCTGCAGCAGTTCCGGGGTGGCCGTCAGGCTGCGGGTGATGGTCCCGCCCATGCCCAGCTGGCCATAAAGATTGTTCATCAAAAGTTTGTAGATCAGTTTAAAAGCCTCGGACGTCGCCGCCAGCCGCTCAGCAAAAAAGGTCTCCACAAAATTGGCATAACACTTGACCGCCTTGGCCGTGCCCGCCGTCTCGTGTATCCGTTCGATCACTACACCGTGGTGTTGCATCGCGTGAAACAGCTCGTGGTTGGTCCAGGTCCCGGTGAACCGCCCGCAGGGGAAAATAATCGCCG
>JBAZVY010000315.1:0-2590 GCA_041660645.1 Elusimicrobiota bacterium
CGGACTCAAGTTCTTGGCCCGCGACCTCAATGTGCCCGTGCTCGCGCTCTCCCAACTGTCCCGTCGTTCGGAAGAGAAGGGCCGCTCCGACAATAAGCCCATATTGTCGGACTTGCGCGAGAGCGGCGCCTTGGAGCAGGATGCCGACCTGGTGGCTTTCATACATAGAGAGTCCTATTACAAGCGCAACGATCCGACTTTGGAAGGCAAGGCCGAGATCATCATCGCCAAGCAGCGGCAGGGGCCGGTCGGCCACATCGAAGTGGCTTTCAATGCCCGCATCACCAGGTTCGATAATATGGCCTTGGATGAGGCGCCGGGCGACGCGCCTCCGATAGAGGCCGAGGATACGCAGCCCACATTCGATTGATATGACCACCACGAGGAGGTTCTTCCGGCCGACCTGGGCGGAGGTCCACCTCGGGGCCCTGGGGGAAAATCTAAAACGCTTCCGGCAGCGCATGCCGGACGCCACGAGGGTGCTATTCGTGGTCAAGGGCAATGCTTACGGACATGGGGCGGTGGAGTGCGCCCGCGCCGCGCAGAAGAGCCGGGCTGCGGATTGGCTGGGGGTATCTTCGGTGGAAGAGGGCGTGGCCCTGCGCGAGGCCGGCATCCGCATGCCGGTCCTGGTCCTGGGCAGTCTCTATCCGTTCGAGAGCTTTTTGGCCGCGGTCGAGTTCGGCTTGACCCCGAGCGTAGCCAGCTTGGATTCCGCCCGTCGTCTATACGAGGTCGCCCGCCGTCTGGGCCGCCGGGTCAGCTGCCATCTCAAGATCGAGACCGGCATGGGCCGCATCGGCATGAGCCCCGCGGCGGCGGTCAGCGTGGCCCAATATCTCAAACAACAGCGTGCGGTGGACGTGGCCGGAGCCTATACCCATTTTTCCTGCGCCGACTGCGACCGGGAGTTCACCTGGGCGCAGTTGCGGCGCTTCCGCGGCGCGCTGGCCGAGATGGAGAAAGCGGGCTCGGGCGTACGGATACGGCACGCGGCCAATTCTGTGGCGGCCCTGCGATTCCCGGCCTCCCGGTTGGACTTGGTGCGCCCAGGCTTGGCGATATACGGGCTTTATCCGGGATTCTCGCCGGTGCTCAGCCTTAAGAGCAAGGTGGTGTTTTTAAAGACCGTGCCTAGGGGCGCGGCCGTGGGCTATGGCGCCACCTTCCGGACCCGCAAGCCGACGCGGGTCGCGACCGTGCCCATCGGCTATGCCGACGGCTTATCCCGGCATCTTTCCAACCGAGGGGCCGTCCTGCTGGGCGGCCGGCGCTGTCCGATCATCGGCAACGTCTCCATGGACATGCTGATGGCCGATGCTTCCGCCGTGCCTTCGGCTCGGGTCGGAGACGACGTGGTATTCGTGGGCCGGCAGGGGCGCGAAGTCATCACGGCCGGGGAAGTGGCCGAGGCCGCGGGGACCATAGCCTATGAGGTGACCACGGCTCTGACCAGCCGGGTGCCCAGGACCTATCTGTCATGATCAAGGACATCGTTCAGGAAGTGGGCGCCGGCGTACTGGGCGTGGCCGAGTCCCTGGGACATTTCGCCTTTTTGGTGCGGTCCACGTTCGGATGGATGATGCGCGCGCCCATCGAGTGGCGCCAGGTGCTGATCCAGATGACGCGCATCGGAGTGGAATCTTTGCCGGTCACCACCATGACCACGTTCTTTACGGGCATGGTGCTGGCCTTTTTTCAATGAACCTTTGTTCGTAGGCACCCTGGTGAGCTTCTCCATGGTCATGGAACTCTCCCCGGTCATGACCGCATTGGTGGTGTCGGGGCGGGCCGGGGCGGCCATCGCCGCGGAACTGGGCACCATGAAGGTCACGGAGCAGGTGGACGCCCTCTATACCCTGGGCACGGACCCGGTCCGCTATCTGGTCATACCCCGGGTATTGGCTTTCATCATGGTCCTGCCCGTGCTTACGGTGATATCCGATTTCAGCGGGACTTTTGGGGGTTGGGTGGTGGCTAATCTGAAGCTGCAGATACCGACCAGCGTGTATCTTTCCGATATATTCGACAACATGGAGATCCGGCATTTCATGCACGGCTTCCTTAAGACCTTCGTGTTCGCCGCGGTCATAGCTTTCATATCCTGCTTCAAGGGCATAACCACCAAGGGCGGGGCGGAAGGAGTGGGCAAGTCCACTACCGCGGCCGTGGTCATAAGCATGGCGTCGGTCCTGGTGATGGATTATTTCTTGACCGCGATATTGGTGGCTTTAGGGATCACTTAGCATGATCGAAGCGGTGGGCGTGAGAAAGTCCTATCCCGGCCGGCCGGTCCTGCGGGGCGTGGACCTGCATGTGGAGGACGGCGAGACCCTGGCCATAATCGGGGGCTCGGGCTGCGGCAAGAGCACTTTTTTAAAATGCGTGATCGGCCTGGTGCGCCCGGATGAGGGCCGCATAACCGTTGACGGCACGGATATCACCCGCTTGCGCAACGAGGAAAAGATCGCCGAATATCGACGCCGTTTCGGCTACCTATTCCAGGAAGCGGCCCTGTTCGATTCCCTTTCGGTGTGGGAAAACGTCACTTTCGGCCTGCGTTATTTGACCGAGATACAACCCCGCCGCT
>JBAZVY010000316.1:0-2558 GCA_041660645.1 Elusimicrobiota bacterium
GGAAGCCCTGCACTATGAGCTGGTCTATCCAAGAACGGACCGCGGCTTCGCCGGACTCCTTGAGCAAACCGAACACCTGCAAAGCCTCGTGCCCGTTGCGCGCCATGCGCTCATCCGCTTTACCCATGAGCAGGTTCACCACATAACCCGTGCCGAACCGTCCGCCCGCGCGCCAAGCCCCGCTGAGCGCCTTCTTGGCCGTAAGCCGGGCCTCTTCCGCAGACAAGCTCTTGGTCTCGCCCAAGCAAACGTCGCAGGCCGCGCAATCCTCGGCCGGATACGGCGCGCCGAAATGCTCCGTCAAAAGCCGATGCCGGCACACGGGCGAGACCGCATAGCGTCCGATCTCGCGCAATTGCCGCTCCAGCGCCCGCCGGCGCTCCGGCGCCAAAACCCCGTCTTTAAGCGCCAAGCCCCGATGCGCGGCCAGGTCCGAGGCCGAAAACAGCAGCACGCAGTCCGCGGGCAGGCCGTCGCGGCCCGCGCGGCCGGACTCCTGCTGGTAGTGCTCCACCGACTTAGGCGTATGGGCATGAACCACATAGCGCACGTTGGAGCGGTCGATGCCCATGCCGAAGGCTATGGTAGCCACGACCACGTCCAAACGTTCATTGACGAAATCGTCCTGGGCCCGGCGCCGCTGCTCCGCGGGCAAGCCCGCGTGATAGGCGGCGCAAGACACCCCCGCATTCTTGAGTCCCGCGGCCAAACGCTCCACATCCTTGCGCGTCTGGGCGTAGACTATGCCGCCCTCGCCCGCATGCCGGCGCACCACTTCCAGCACCTGCGCCGCTTGCTCGCGCCGCGGAAAAGCCCGGTACACCAGATTGGGCCGGTCGGGATGGCCGATATAGCGCATGGGCTGGCGCAAGGCCAACTGCTCGCAGATATCCGACTGCACCTCGGGCGTAGCGGTCGCGGTCAAGGCCATGCGGCCGGCCTTGGGGAATCTCTCCAGGACCTCGGCCAGTCTGCGGTACTCGGGCCGGAACTCATGGCCCCAATGCGACACGCAATGCGCCTCATCCACGGCGATCAGGATCAGCCGCCCGGCCGCATCCTCCAGCAGATCGCCCCCGAGCAGACGCTCCGGGCTCACATAAAGCAGATCGGTCCGGCCTTCGGCCAGCCGCCTATACGCCTCGCCGCGACGCCCGGCTTCCAGGTTGGAATGCAGAGCATCCGCGGCCAAGCCCGCTTCCCGCGCCGCCGCCACCTGGTCATCCATGAGCGCGATGAGGGGAGAGACCACCAACACCAGGCCGCGGCCCATGGCCGCCGGAAGCTGGTAGCAAAGGCTCTTGCCCCCGCCCGTGGGCAGGACCACCAAAGAGTCCTGGCCGGCCAGAGCGGTCTCCACCGCCTCTTTTTGCAGAGGCTTGAAAGTGCCGTAGCCCCAATGCCGCTGGAGCGCCTGTTCAGGCGGCATGCACTTCATAGGCCGCTGCCACCTCCTGCGGAATGCGGCAGGGGCGGCCGGTGCGCATGTCTATCCAAGCCCACATCGTCTTGGCTGCCGCCAGCACCTTGCCGTCCGCGGCCCGGATCATCTCATAACCGCGCTCGGAGCGCACATGCTCGACACTAGCCACCCAGGTCCGCACCAGCACCTCATCTCCCAGCTTGGCCGAAGCCCGGTAATCGATCTCATGCCTGCGCACCACCCAGCACGCGCCCAAAGCCAAGAATCGCTCAGCCGGCCAGCCCTGGGCCACGGTGTGGCCCTCGGCCGCGGCTATCATCCAAGCCAGATAGACCTGGTTGTTGACATGCCCCAAAGCATCGATCTCTTCCGCGGCCACGCGATGCCGGTATTCGAATATCTTAGGCATATCCGCGGCTATTCTACCAAGTTGCGAAAGCCGGTCCCACGCCCGCCGCCAATAGGCCCAATTGTCTTGGTATCGGAAGGCCCATGACCGCGGCCGCGCATCCGGCTATCCTTGCGTTATGAGTATCCTCGTGCTGCTGGCGGCGCTTTTCTGCAGCCCGGCGCATAGCCAGATAAATCTCAGCGAAGCCGCTTTCTCTGCCCGCGGCCTCAGCCTCCAGGCTGGAGGGATACTACAAGCATCCGACTCAGCTGAATTCAAGAAATGGGGCATAGATGAACATTTCCTATCCCTGACCCAAAAACGCCGGGACTGCAAAGGCGCGGAGCGCGCCCGTATGCGCCGTGCCTTAGCCGACACCCTGCGCGCGGTGCCGGCTTTTTTGCGGGCCGACGATCTAGAGACCGTGTACTGGGAAGACCCCGGCGATGACCGGATCGACGGCCGCGCTGACGGCAAGATGGTGTCCGTGACCGCTTCTCCCAGCCGGCTTTTGCACGTGCTCATCCATGAGCTCGCGCATCACTATGACGAGCATCACGGCCGGATCAGCGGCATGTATACGGACATCAGATTCGCCAAACCGCCCATGTGGGCGGAGCTGGAAGCCATGTGGCGGTACATGGACCAGAACCAAGCCGCGGGCCGGCCCCGGATAGACGAACATGTGCGCTCCGAACTGCGCCGCTTGCGCGTGCCGCGGCGCAATGCCGACGACACCCATTT
>JBAZVY010000317.1:0-2538 GCA_041660645.1 Elusimicrobiota bacterium
CCCTCGACGCCTCCCGCCCCCCTGGTGAGCCGCACATGCCAGCCGTTGGCCTTGAGCTGGACCCACCGTACCGGCTGTCCTGTCCATACTGTCGGTTTCATCGCCGTGCTCCCGGTCGGCCCCATCGCCGACACCTATATATATATCACGTCCCCGCACTCCAGTCAAACGGATTTGGCCGATTTTTGAATAAATTGTTGCCGGATTGGCAATATGGGGCACGTTATTCTTTGGGGACATGGGCCTCAATGGCGACGCGGAGCTTGGCAAATGCGGCGGATTCGATCTGCCGGGCACGCTCTTTGCTTAGGCCCATGCCCTCGCCCAGCTCGCGGAACGTGACGGCCGGCTTGTCAGTGAGCCAGCGGCCCCGGACCACCAAAAGCTCCTGGGCGGTCAAAATGCTCCCCATCCTTCCGCGGACCAGCCACAACGCCGCGAGCAATTCGGAGCCCGGTTCCGGCGTCTCGGTGGCCGTGTCCCGCACATCGCAGTCGTCTATCGACTGGTGGGGTCGCAGCCGCTCCTGCCCCGCGAGTCGGCTGATTTGCCGGGCGATGGCGTTGCAGGCGTACGTGCTGAACTGGAACCCCCGCCACGGGTCGAATCGGTCGATCGCTCGCAGGTAGGCCATGCCGGCTGCCGACAGGGCCTCGTCGTCGTGTGGGCGTCGGGCGGCGTAGCACATGGAGCCGACCAGGCCCCCGTGAAGCTCTGCCAGCCGCTCGCGTATCGCCGTCCAGATTGCGGCCCAGCCCGGCTGACCCCGGCGGGCGTGCCAGGCCGACACCCTGAGAGCCTGGAACAGCGGGAGCGTGTCGGCCAGGACCGTCTGGGGCAGGATGCGAGCCCAGCGGCGGGCGGCTGCGGCCAGCGTTGCGGAGCCCAGGCCCCGGCGGGGGGGATACCAGTACACCTGAGTCGTTTTTGCCGTCCTTGGCATGATTTGGCCCCTTTCAACGAGCCCCCCCCCAGGCTATCCCCCGGGCGGACGCCTGTCAAGCCGCGTTGCAATTCACGCCCCGGTCATGGGTTCCAAAAAAGTCGTAAGTACTTGCGGCACAAGGCCCATGTACGATTCCGCAGGAAATCGGGGGAAAACGCTTGCACTCGCTTGTGATATATATTATATATACATGCAGAGGCCAAGGGGCCTGACCCACCGCCGGGGATCGGCGGATCGGCCGTCCGGATTGCAGGGCGGAGTGCTAGGAGAGAGACGATGAGCGGACGACCAGTAGTGGTGTTCTACCACGGCAGCAAGACCGAGAACGGAACAAGCTGGCCAATCGAATCATTCATCAAGAGGGACGGGGCTAAATGGCACCTTGCCGGCCGGGTGTGCAACGGCATTTGTCACGGCGTATCCCAATCCTTCAAGACTCTCAAAGCGGCCCGTGAGTACCTGTGTGCGGACGTGTACACAGGGCACGGTGGCCCCGTTCACACGGAATGGCGTCGGACCGATGGGGTTCTCTGTGGACGAGCAATTGACTTACCCTCTCCAGGGCCGGCCTCTGGGGATCTGGGGGCCGGCCCGCTCTTGCTCGGGCCGCATGGCCAGGAGGTAGATGACCGTGATTGACTCGCTCGATGAAATCCGCGAACGCATGACCCGGCTTGGCTGGAGCCAGGACCAGCTCGCGGCGGAAATCCGCAAACGACACCCGGACTCGGGCCTGGGGCAATCGGCCCTGTCGCCGATCCTGGCCGGAAAACGCGGCTGCACGGCCGAAACGGAGACGCAGATTGTCGAGACGTTGCGGGACGGGTGCAAGCAATTGGAGGCAATGACATGATACACTTCGCCGCGAGAGTCGAGGGGGACAGGTTGTTTCTTCCGGGCGACTGCTATCACCTGTCGCCAGATGCCCCGCAGGAACTGGTCGCTCGCATGGCCAGGGCGGGGGACACGTCCTACCGCATGTTCGGGATTGAGGTCGTCGAGTATGTGACCCCGGAGCAGACGGCGGACCCGCTAGACATCCTTCCGACCCCGGAGATGCTCCGCCGCTGTTCCGACGCGTCCATGCTCGGGACAATCACGGCCGCAATCACGGATCTGGAGGGCCTCTCCACCGCGGCCCCCGATACCATGCGTGACATGCAGGACGACTGCGAGGTCGTGGCTGGGAAATTGAGGACCGTGGCCCTGACGCTGCGGAAGCGGCTGGAGGAAAAACCATGACGGCAGAACTTCACGGAAAAACACACACAGCCGCATTGACGGCAGCCGAAACGACTGAGGAGCTACGCCAGCGGCAACTGGCCCGGCTCCGGGAATCAGATGCCCGAATCGCGGCCGAAACGCCTGAGGGCAGAGCGGCCCGGATGGTCCGAATCCGGGACCAGATCCGCGACGGAACATACCCGACGCGGGAGGTGCTGGCCGACACGGCCTTGGTTTTGCTCTGTCTGCGGGACCGCCTGGACGAATCCGAGCGGCGGTGCCCGGCCGGTGCCCAGAGCGGGCCGGCGGAGTACCAGCGGCAGGGGGAAATGTTGCAGGCCCCGGACGATACCCGCGATCAGAGCTGA
>JBAZVY010000318.1:0-2536 GCA_041660645.1 Elusimicrobiota bacterium
AGCAGAGGCCAGCCTATATGTTTGGCCGCACGGGGCAGCTTCTTGGCCAACGCGGCATCCGGCGCATGCTCGCTCAGGTGTTCGATATGCAAACCGGCCCGGGTCGCGGCCATGACGTAATCCGAGAGTTGTTGGCGATGGCTGTGCGGCCGGATTTCTTGGCCGGTCGCGGGGTCGTAGAAGCGGGCGGATTGGCCCTTGAGCCATAGGGCCGGGTGCATGGCCGAGATAACTATCCGGCCCCGAGGCCGGCAGATGCGGCCCAGTTCCCGGAAAAACGCGTCCAGGTCGGCTATGTGCTCCAATACCAAGGAGCAGATGACCCGGTCGAAGCTCCCGGTCTTCAGGGGCAGCTTGCGGGCTAGGTCATGGCATATGAACTGCACGGCCTTCGCTCCGGGTTTGGCCCGGGCTTTAGCCAGCATGCCGGTGGAGAAATCCAGCGCAGTCACCCGGGCGCCTTGGCGGGCCAGGCGCACCGCGTAGCGGCCGGTGCCGCAGCCGATGTCAGCCACGCGCAAGCCCCGGACCGGGCCCAGCAGTTTTCGGATCACGGGCTCTTCCAGGGCGATGAGGGGATTGCCGTCGCAGTCATAGACCGCGGCCCAGCGGTCGTAGCCTTTTTTTGTGGGAAGTATGGTCGGAGGCATATCGCGGTTCAGTGTTGGCAGATCGGGCAGTAGAGGCTGGTGCGGCCGCCTATGGGCTGGGGCGTGTCCTTAAGGGCGTGGCCGCAGCGGCCGACCTTGCGGCCGTAGACCGAGGTATGGAGCTGGAACCGGCCGGGCCGGCCCTCCGGATCCAGATAGGCCTGGTCGGCCAAGGTCGTGCCGCCTAGCCGGATGGACTGAGCCAGCACTTTCTTCAGCGCGGAACATAGGCGCGCGGCTTCGGCGCGGGACACCCGGTGGGCCGGCCTTTGGGGCCGGACTCCGGCTAAGAATAGGGCTTCCGTGACGTAGATATTGCCCGCCCCGGCCACTACTTTCTGGTCCAGGAGCACGGCTTTGACCGCGGCTTTGTGCTTTTGCAGAGCCGCGTAGAGGTCGTCCGCGGTCCATCCCGGACTCAGGGGCTCCGGGCCGAGTTCGGGCAGGCCGCAGTCCACGCGGCCGAAGCGGCGCGGGTCATGGAGTTTGACCGTGCGTCCGCCCGCGGTGAAGGCGAAGCGTACATGGTTCTCATCCGGTCCGAACGACAGGCTGCCGCTCATGCCCAGATGCAGGATCAGGTCCCAGCCCCGGGACAGGCGCAGTATGAGGTATTTGCCCCGCCGGCCCACGGCCAGTATGCGCGAGCCTTTGAGTCCGCGCAGGGCTTTGGCCGGGATGGGACGGTTGAAAGCCGGCCGGCCCACGCGGAATGAAGTGATCATCCGGCCCCGGAGCTTGCGTTCCAGGGCCCGGCGCACGGTCTCGACTTCGGGCAGTTCCGGCATAGGCGGCCGGTCCGGGCCTTAGGGCTTCTTGGACGCTTCGATCTTCTGGATCAAGCCGTCGAAGTAGTCGGGCGGATAGGCGCCGCGCACGGGTATGCCGTTGAGCAGGAAGCCGGGCGTGCCGGTGAAGCCGAAATCCTTGGCTTCTTTCATGTCGGCTTCGATTTTTTCCTTGACCGCTGAGCTGGCCGCGTCCTTATCCAAGCGCGACATGTCCAAGCCCAAGCCTTTGGCCGTGTCCTTGAAGAATTGCTCGCCCAGCTTGTCCTGGTTCTCGAACATCTTGTCGTGGAAGGCCCAGGCTTTCTCTGGAGATTGCAGGGAGATGGCTTCCATCCACTGGGCCGCGGGCATGGCCTTGTCGTGGAAGGGCAGGGGCAGGTGCTTGAACACCACGCGCAGATCTTCTCCGTACTTCTTGCGCAGGGTCTCTACCGTGTTGTAGCCGCGGGAGCAGTAGGGGCATTGGAAATCCGAGTATTCGATCAAGGTGTACTTGGCCTTGCGGTTTCCGCGTACGCGGGTCTTGTCCGCAACGGCCGGTTGGAGGGGGTTCTTGATGGCGTCTTCCATCTCTTTGCGCTGTTTGTCCTCTTCCTCCTTCTGGCGGCGGCCCTGTTCTTCTTGCGCGGCCTGGGTGACCACTTCGAAGAAGGCCTTCTTGTTCTGGCGCAGCACGTCCAGGACGATGTCGGGGTTGTCGGACAGCGCCTTCTTTAGTTCTTCCTTGGATAATCCGGCGGCTTGGACGGATGCGCCAAAACTCAGCAAAGCCAGGACCAGCAGACCAGAGCGGCTGTTCATCGTGATCTCCTTTATGGTTCTTTAAAAGCTCCTCAGGATATCATTTTTATCGTGATTTATCCGGTATGGTATGATTGATGTCATGCACGCGGCAGGGCTGTTGCTGGCCGGGGCTTGCTCGGGAGTGATCGGCGCCCTTCTGGGGTTGGGCGGCGGCATCTTCCTGATCCCGGCGCTGGTCTTGATATTCGGCGTGCCCATGCATTCGGCCGTGGCCGCGGGGCTAGTCGCGGTCATCGCCACTTCCAGCGCCGGAGGCTCGCGCAACGCTAAAAAAGGCGTAGCCAATGTGCG
>JBAZVY010000319.1:0-2513 GCA_041660645.1 Elusimicrobiota bacterium
AGGCCATAGCTACTGGATCGTATACGACTCCAACGACCGCTTCGTGCGCCAAGTCCGCTGGCGGCAGGAAGCCGCCAACGTCCTGGCCGTGGACATCCGCCTGCCCCCGGGCGCCACGCTCTGGGGCTGGCAAGCCTCGTACGAAGGCAACTCCCTGAAGCTGGAACTGCGCAAGCCCCCGGCACTGGCCGCGGCCCCGGCCTCGCCGCTCCAAGGCCGCCCGATCATCGTGGATCCCGGACACAGCCCGTCATCGGCAGGCTCGGACGCGGTCGGCCCCATGGGCACCCGCGAGATGGACGTGAACTTCGCGATCGCCAAAACCGTGGAGCAGCTGCTGATCCAACGCGGCGCCCTGCCGATGCTGACCCGGCCCACAGACGAGGCCGAGATCTCCCTGCTGGAACGCGCCCGGTTCGCCGTGGAAAAAGGCGGAGAACTGTTCGTGAGCATACACAACAACGGACTGCCCGACGGCTCCAACCCATTCGCCCGGCCGCGCGGCTATACCGCGTTCTATTACCATCCCCACAGCCTGGACTTGGCCCGCAGCCTGTATCGCGCTTATGAACGGCGCGTCGCCGCCTTCGCCGGAGAGGACGTACGCTACGGCAACCTGGCCATGACCCGGATATCCGCCATGCCCGCGGTCCTGATCGAATCGCTCTACATGATGTTCCCCGCCCACGAAGAGAAGCTCAACGACCCGGCTTTCCGCCGCACGCTGGCGGAGGCGATAGTGGACGGCCTGGAGTCTTTCCTGGCCGCGGAACGGGCCAAACAATCCCCGGCCGCGCCGGCCGCCGCCCAGCCCGCCCCGCTCAAGCGCACGGCCCAGGCCGGCAAGAACAAGTCTCGGGAGAAAAGACCATGAACCAGAGCCCCCCCCAGTCCCATCTGGCCGCGCTCTACGGCATACTGGATTTCCACACCCAGCTCAAGGAAAAGGAAGCGGACGAAGATAAAGTCTGGAGCCGGGTCGTGGACAAGCTGGCCGTGGCCCTGGACGCGGAAGCCGCCACCTACTTCTCCTATCTGCCGGCCAAGCGCCATCTTCTGCCGCGCTACGCATTAGGCGAGGCCGCCTATGAGGTGAGCAAGTGCGCGGTGGACATCCGGACCGGCATCTGCGGCTGGGTGGCCTCCCACCGTGAACCCGTGACCGTAGGCGACGCCTACGGGGACCAGCGCTTCTTCAAGGACGTGGACGGAGTCACCCATTTCCATACCAAAAGCGTGCTGGCCGTGCCCCTGCTGGACCGCCTGGAGCTATCCGGAGTCATAGAGTTCCTCAACAAGCGCTCCGGACTATTCACGGAAGACGACCTGCGCCTGGCGGTCGCGGCCTGCCGCGCCACCTCCCTGGCCTTGCGCAACCTGCGCTTGGAGAACGCGGTCGACCGCATAACCTCCAACAACGCCAACATCCTGGAGAACCTCTCCGGCGGCTTCATAGCCATAGACACCCATGGCCGCATCATCATCTGCAACCCGGCGGCCAAGCGCATACTGTCCTTGGGCAAAGATATCCCGCTCGACGTGCCGGCCGAGCAGGTCCTGGTGCACGTGCCCCGCATCGTGGAGGTGCTCAACGAGACCCTAGCCACGCGCCAGGTCTGCAAACGCCAGGAATTCCAGTGGAAGCTGCAGGGCCAGACCCGCACCTTGGGCTACAGCACCCTGCTCATACAGGACCCCCAAGGCAACATGACCGGCGCGGGCCTGACCTTCCAAGACATAACCGAGCACCAGCGCTGAATGAAGCCGCGCACCCCATACCCATGCGGCCAGCTTCGCCAGCGCGCGGCCGCAAAGATCATCGGTGAATAGCCTGGACTGGCTATGGACGTTAGCCGTGCCCCCCCTGGCCTGGCTGGGCCTGCGCTGGTTCGAACGCGCCAATCTTTATTTCCCTAAACGCCAGATGGACAGCGATCCGGGCCTGATCGGTCTGGGATTCGAGGACCTGCGCCTGGCCGCGGAGGACGGCACCGCCCTGCATGCCTGGTTCGTGCCTCTGGAAGCGGACAGCCCGGTGATCCTGTTCTGCCACGGCAACGGCGGCAACATCAGCTTCCGGCTGGATAAGCTGCTCCGCCTGCGGCAAGCCGGAGCCTCGGTGCTGCTGTTCGATTACCGCGGCTACGGGCGCAGCGCCGGCCGGCCCAGCGAACAGGGCACGTATCAGGACGCGCAAGCCGCGTACCGCTGGCTGACCGAGACTCGCGGCCTACCCGCACGGCGCATCGTGATACACGGCGAGTCCTTGGGCGGAGCCGTGGCCATGGAACTGGCCGGACGCTGCCCGAGCGCGGGCCTGATACTGGAGAGCACATTCACATCCGTAATAGAGCTGGGCCGACAGATATTCCCATTCCTGCCCCTGAACATGATGATCCGGTTCCGATACGACACCTTATCCAAGATCAGCCGCTTAGACCGGCCCCTGCTGGTCATGCACAGCCCCGAGGACGACATGATCCCTTATGGTATGGGCCAAAAGCTGTTCGCGG
>JBAZVY010000320.1:0-2511 GCA_041660645.1 Elusimicrobiota bacterium
GGACTCGGGCGCGGATTACGTGATCGACGATATATACGAGCTGTTGGGCATAGTGCGCAAGGAGAACGTGACCGCATGAAGAAGGTTTTGCTGCTCATCCTGTTCTTGACGTTCCCGGGACCGGCTCGGGCCATCAAAGTCGAGCGGCTGACCGGCCCGGTGGCGGGACTGCAAGCCGGAGCCAAGGGCATCGAGGTCGTGGCCGAGGAAGCCTTGGTCATGTTTTCTTCAGGCACGACCGATCCGGAACGATCGGCCATCATGCAGTCTGTGGGCGGGCAGGTGGTCAAGGCCTTGCCCGGCGGCTGGATGCATGTGTCGCTGGGTGCGGGGACGCCGGTGGCCGCGGGCCTGGCGAGTCTTCGGAATATGCGCGGCGTGGACCGGGCCGAGCCTAATCATGTCTACCGTCCCGTAAGGGTTCCGAACGATCCCTTGATAGCCAGCCAATGGTCGTTGAGCCAGATCAGCGCCCAGTCCGCTTGGGAATATGAGGTGGGGACTTCCTGCAAGACCACGATCGTGGTCATCGATGCGGGCCTGCAGGGCACTAATCAAGAATTATCCGGCAAGTTGAGCGCGGGCGGGCATCTGTATTGCAGTCCTGGCGCGAACAAGAACGAGGCCGCGGGCGCGGACCTGGACAACCCGGCCTGCGTGGCCGAGGCGCTGCCTACGGCCGCCTGCAATCATGCGACTCGCGTGTCCGGGGTGGCCGCGGCTGCGGCCAACAACGGCCTGCAGATAGCCGGCGTGTCTTGGGGCGCGCAGCTGCTTTCCGTCAAAGTGTTCCGGGACATCGATTGCCCGTCTTCGGATTGTTCCGACGGCACGTGCGGCACGGATGATACTGCGGTGATGTCCGCCATATCTTATGCCACCGGACTGCAGAATACGGCGCAGTATGGGAAGATCGTGATCAATATGAGCTTGGGCGCTGCGGGTGCGGCCTGTCCCGGGGCTCCGTTCACTACCGCATTGGCGGCCGCGGCGGCCAACGGCATCCCGGTCGCTATCGCGACTGGCAACGACGGCAGCAGCGTCAATTCCCCGGCCAATTGCGCGGCGGATGCCGCGGTGATCGCCGCAGGCGGCGGCGTGATCCCGGTAGGCGCGACCGATGCCAGCAACAACATCGCATTTTTTTCATCCCGGGGCCCGGAGTTGTCCGCCTATGGCGTGGTGGCGCCGGGTTCGGGAGTCTTGACTACGGATCTTAATAACGGGACAGCCAGCGCGACCGGGACTTCATTCGCCACCCCGCATGTGGCCGGGCTGGCCGCGCTCATCTTGTCGGCCAAACCGACTTGTCCTGGGGCTGCGACCTGCGCCGTTTATGCCCAGAATATCGTGCGCGGCGGCGCGGATTCCATAGGCGTGTCCGGTTTGGGGTTGAGCGCGCTGCCTTTGGGCGACCTTTCCGGAGCCGGACGCATAAACGCTTTCCGTTCCTTGCGTTTGGCCATCAACGGCACGTTGGCGGATTTTGAGGGCGACCAGAAGGCCATAGCCTACCCCAATCCATTCCGCACCTCCCAGACCGGCTCGGTATCGTTCACCATCCCGCTCAGCCTGCAGGGCCGCAACGCCAAGATCAGCATATACACGGTGAGCGGCGAATTCGTGCGGGAGCTCTCCGGTTTGACTTGGGACGGCAAGAACACGGATGGCAAGCCCGTGGCCACGGGCACCTACATATTCGTGGTCTCCACGGACAAGGGCACCGCCAAGAACCGTCTGGCGGTGATCCGTTGATGGGGGAGAGGTCATTTGATAGCTTTTAACCGCTCGCGCGGAGCCGAGGTCGCGTCGCAGGTAGACAAGGCCGACGACTATGACTCGCGCTGCCGCGGCCTGCTGGGCCGCGTTGCGCTGGCCAAGGAAGAAGGCCTCTGGATCGTGCCTTGCCCCATGATCCATACCTTCGGCATGAAGTTTTCCATAGACGTGTTGTTCTTGGACCGGGAGCAGAACGTGGTGCGCGTCATCGAGGGGCTCAAGCCTTGGCGGCTTTCGCCCTGGGTGTGGCGGGCGCACAGCGTGCTGGAGCTGGCCGGGGGAGCCCTGCAGGGCTCGGTGGCGGTGGGCGACCAGCTGGAGATCCGTTAACGGAGGACTATGTCAGTCAAAGGTCTGCAAAGGCGCAAGACGGTGGCGGAGATCCTGGCCGAGCGCAAGCTCTTGACCGAGGAACAGCTCAAGACCGCGGAGGCGCAGTCCAAGAAGGACAATAAGACCATCCAGCAGTCCATCCTCGACCTTAACCTCATGGGCAAGTCCCAACTGCTCAAGAGCCTGTCCGAGGAGTGGCAGGTCAAGGCCGTGGACCTCAATCAGATGGACATCGACCCCGATATCGCCAAGATCATCCCCGAGGCCGTGGCCCGCAGGCATCATGCCATACCTTTCGCCAAGGAAGAGAGCGTGCTGTTCGTGGCCATGGCCGACCCCCGCGATTTCTTCGTGTCCGAGGACATCCAACTGCGCACCGGCTTGGAGATCCAGCCTTAC